>DATJHT010000121.1:0-4538 GCA_035493765.1 Terriglobales bacterium | reverse complement strand
TCTTCCTGCGAACTTGAAAGACTTGCGCACCCTCGGAGGCGACCACACCTGGAAAACGCCAGAAGGCGACATAGTCATTGCCGTGAAGGGTGACACAGTATTGGTCACCGAAAGCCTAAACTCTGGAATCACTGAGCAGTTTCGCAAAGCCGTGCTGGCAAGCACCGCGCAGTAGCGGTCACGAGCCGTCGCCTGTCAAGATCATTTCGGTATAATCACCGTTCACTTCATTGGAAGAGGGAATTTTTGGCGCAAGCAGATATCGGCATTATCGGCGGCAGTGGGCTCTATTCGATGCCCGGCCTCACCGACGTCCATGAGGTCGCGCAGGAGACTCCGTTTGGCCCGCCCTCAGATCCGTACGTCCTCGGTATGCTGGAAGGGAAGAAAGTTGCATTCCTGGCGCGCCACGGCCGCGGGCACAGGATACTCCCCACGGAACTCAACTTCCGCGCCAATATCTACGGATTCAAGCAGCTCGGCGTTGAGCGAATTCTTTCCGTTTCCGCGGTCGGCTCGTTAAAAGAAGAGCACAAGCCAGGTGAGTTCTTGGTGGTCGATCAGTTCGTGGACCGAACGCGGCATCGTGTTGACACCTTTTTCGGCGATGGAGTCGTCGCGCACGTTGCATTTGCCGATCCCATTTGCCCACAACTGGCGGAAATAATGACCGGCGCATGCAGGAAAGCCAAAGTTGTTGGCAAGAGCGGTGGAACATATGTCTGCATGGAAGGGCCGCAGTTTTCGACTAAAGCGGAATCGAACCTGTACCGGTCCTGGGGTATGGACGTGATCGGTATGACCAACCTCCAGGAAGCAAAGTTAGCGCGCGAAGCCGAGCTTTGTTATGTGACAGTCGCTATGGTGACCGATTATGACTGTTGGCATCCGCATCATGATTCAGTCACGGTCGACCAGATCGTCGCAGTACTGCTAAAGAATGCCGAAAACGCCTGCAATGTTGTGCGCGAGGCAGTGGCAGCGATGCCACAAGATCGCGCCTGCAAGTGCGGATCGGCACTGGCGCATGCGATCCTGACCGATAAGACAAAAATTCCGCAGATGACGAAAGAAAGATTGAAATTGATTTTGGGGAAGTATCTGGAAGGGTGATTGGTGACTCCGGATTGGCAACCACAAAATTGTACGGCCTGCTGCTGATCGCTACCGTCGCGGTGAACGCAAGCGCTGCGGACGACCCATCAACCGCAAAAATGAACAGGTTGCTGCACTCTCTATCGGGAGTATGGCGCTATACCGTAAAGAGCCCATCGAGCTCTCAACACCCGAATGGCGGTGTTACAACGGGAGTTGAGGTATGGCGGACCAGTCCCGGGGGAACTCCTCTTATCGAAGAGAACCAGATGACCATCGACGGAAAAGACTACTACGATTACGCTGCCATCTGGTGGAACGGAAAAATGCAAGACCTGCAAGGCATTTGGTGCGACACCGAAATGAATGATCAAGGCTGCACAAATTTTGCCGTAACGTGGGAAGGCGAGCAGATTGTTATGACCGGAGAATACGAGTCTGCAGGAAAGAAATTTGCGTGGCGGGAGACATTTGCCCGCAACTCGGAACACTCGTTGACTCAAACTCTTTATGTCGGCCAACCTGGTCGAGATCTTAAGTTAGTTTCAACCATTTCATTGGCAAAAAATTAAAGACGGTAATCACTTCCAATGACTATTTTCTGCGTATCGCGATCGGTGAGAATTCCATGAGCATACTCGCCGTCGGTTCCGTCGCTTTTGACAACATCACAACTCCTGCCGGCAGTGCCGAGAATGTTCTCGGCGGCTCGGCCACTTACTTCGCATTGGCGGCAAGTTATTTCACGGACGTTCGCGTAGTCGCGGTCGTCGGTAACGACTTCACCGCCGAGCATGAGAGCGTGCTCAAGAAACGCAAAGTGGACACCCGCGGCATCGAGCACGCAGCAGGGAAGACTTTCCGCTGGGGTGGGCGATATCTGGAAAATCTGAACGAAGCCAAGACAGACTTCACTGAGCTGAACGTTTTCGAGAAATTTCAGCCTCGCATCCCCGCCGAATATAAGGATTCCCAGATCCTCTTTCTGGGCAATATTCATCCCGTGTTGCAGTCGGCAGTTCGCCTGGAGCTCTCAGATGTCAGGCTCACTGGTGGCGACACCATGAACTTCTGGATTCAGGGCGCGAATAAGGAACTCCGCGAGACATTGCGGCTGGTAAATATTCTTTTGATTAACGATGGCGAAGCCAAAATGCTGGCCGGGGAGCGCAACCTGCCCCGAGCGGCGCGCAAGGTTCTCTCCATGGGGCCGCAGGCGCTGGTAATTAAGCATGGCGAATATGGCGCGACCATTTTCTTTCGCGAAGGCGCCTTCGGGATTGGCAGTCATCCTTTTCGCGCTCCGGCTCTGCCCATCGACGAGGTAATAGATCCCACCGGCGCCGGTGATTCGTTTGCCGGAGGGTTCATGGGATATATCGCCTCGCAACGGGAAATTAGTCGCGAAGTGATCAAGCGAGCGCTGTTTTATGGCGGTGTTATGGGATCGTTTGCCGTCGAGCGTTTCGGGACGGAGCGGCTGCAGTCGCTTACTCGCGGCGAAATTGATGCTCGCTTTCAAGTCTTCCGCGAGCTCACCCACCTGGGATGAAAAAGCCTGCGAAGCCCAAGCCCGCCCATTCTGATCGGGACATCCTTTTGGTTTTTCAGGTGGCCGCGTCGATTTCAATCGCGTCGTTTTTTTACTACCTGCAAAAATCAGACCTGCTGCTTTATGGCGATGCGGTCGCGCATATTAACATCGCCCGCCGGGTATTCGACTCGCGAACTCCGGGATTGTTGCAACTGGGAACAGTCTGGCTACCACTGCCACATCTGCTTATGATTCCGTTGTTGTTTTCACGGTTACTTTGGCAGACGGGAATCGGCGGCTCAATTCCGTCTATGTTGGCGTATGTTTTCAGCGTTGCCGGAATTTTTCAGCTGGTGCGAACGGTATTACCTGACCTGCGCGATCCCATCACTCGCTTCGCGGCATGGCTCGCGGCGGTGATATTCGTGCTTAATCCCAATCTGATTTATCTGCAAACGACGGCGATGACGGAGCCGCTATATCTCGCGTTTTTCATCTGGACTATTGCTTTCTTTGTGGGCGCAATCCGAAAGTGCGTAGCAGGCGAGGCGGTCAAGGCAAATTCTTCGCTACTCAAGTCGGGAGTCTGCCTGACCGGTGCTTGCCTCACGCGTTATGACGGATGGCTGCTGGCGGCAGCGATGAGCGTGCTGGTCGTTTTGCTGGCATGGGTTGGAAATTTTGTGTCGCTCCGCCCCGGCGCGAAGAAGTTCACAATGCTGGCGGTTGCGGCGCCAGCTCTGTGGCTAGGATACAACGCTGCGGTTTATCACAACCCGCTGGAGTTCGCGAACGGTCCCTATTCGGCCAAAGCGATTGAGCAAAAGACGAGCGTGCCCGGAACGCCGCCACACCCGGGCGCGAATGACCTGCGCATCGCCTTCAAGTATTACTTGAAGTCTGCGGAGCTGAACGTCGCGGCAGGAAAGTTTCAGATTTTCTGGGTTGCAGGTCTGATTTTCGGGACGGCGGTAGTTGTTCTCTTCCAGCGCAAGTTGTGGCCGGTCTTGCTGCTGTGGATCCCGGTGCCGTTTTACATGCTGTCGGTCGCATATAGCGGCGTGCCAATTTTTCTTCCAGACTGGTGGCCGTATTCGCACTACAACGTGCGTTATGGAATCGAACTGCTGCCGGCATTTTCTGTATTCGCGGCGATGGCGGCGTATGGGGTAATGAAATTTGCCAGCACCGCAAAGGTCAGGTCGGCAGTTGCGCTGATCTTCGTGGCGGCAGCTACGGTAAGCTACGTTCAGGTTTGGCGCACCGTGCCAGTGACTCTTCAGGAAGCGGTCGTCAATTCGCGCACACGCAGCCTGCTTGAACGTCAATTGGCGGCGATTTTCAAGACTCTGCCGCAGAATTCGACCTTCCTTATGTATCTCGGAGATCACGTCGGCGCTTGGGAGCAGGCGGGAATTCCGCTGTCCCGGACTATCAATGAAGGCAACCACCGTCCCTGGAAGCAGCCTTCGGATCCAAGCGGATTGTGGGAGCGGGCATTGGCGCATCCGGCGCGTTATGCGGATTTCGTTATCGCGTTCGATCACGATGCGGTCGCAACTGCGGTCAACAAAAGTGAATTGCAGGCCTTCACCATTCTGCGCGTGACGGGCCAGCCTGAAGCGACCATCTATCGCACGTTAAGTAGTAATCACGCCCGTTAACCGCCTAACCTGTAGCGGGGACAGCGGCCACCTCGCACGATGTTAAAATCCGAGGCAATTAGATCGTTAATTACGTAAATGATGCCGTTACTCTGGGTTGACATCGCGAAGCTTTGCCTGGCCGCGCTCCTCGGGGGCTTGATCGGACTGGAACGTGAGAGTAAGCATCGCCCTGCCGGCCTGCGTACCAATCTTTTTATCTGTCTGGGAGCGGCAATGTTTACGCTGCTCTCCGATCAACTGGC
>DATJHT010000120.1:0-11721 GCA_035493765.1 Terriglobales bacterium | reverse complement strand
GCACGAACTCAGCCAGAGGATTCCGAATGTCAACGCGGCATCAATGGAAGTCTGCAACTCCTCCCGATTGACCCCCAGCACCGCGAATCCAGACTGTCCGCGGCGCAGCAATCCACGCGAATAGATCGGTCCGAAGGAATTCTCCAAATCTACGGCGTGACTAAGCTTCACTAACGCCAGATCTGGAAATCTCTTTCTCAGAACTCGTTCGAGAATTCGCTGGTACCCTGCCCGCGCAGCCTTTTTCGCCGCCGCGGTACGCGGATCGCGTTCCCGGCATATCTCGAGCCGGACGGGCTTCGGTTGTCCGATTTTCTGCACGGTGACCCGCAGCGTTTCCCCCTTGCTTTCTACGTCCAGCACACGCCGTACCAGGTTCCGTTCTTCCGACCAGAAGTGAATCAGGCACTTGTTGTTCTCACCGGAGACGGAATATTTCGCTTCTGCCAGGTCGAACAGCACCGCACCCTCTTCTCTCACCAGAGCGCCGCTGCTGCCGGAAAGAAATCCCTCAAGTGCGCTGGCCAGGGTTTGCGAAGTCATGCGCCGCAGTGTTCCACAGCAATGAGCAACTTGTCTGTGACGGATGAACATAGGGGTGGGCACGGACCGTGCGTGGGTCGGACATCCCTTCGGCTTCGCTCAGGGCGGGTTTTGCCCGACGGCTTGACTTCTTCAGCCCTCGCCGAGAGCCACTGCCTTGGCCAAAAATCAAACCAAAGTCAAAAGCGTCGGACAGGAATGTCCGACCCACACCGGCATATAATGACTCATCCCGAGTCCTTCCCGACGCGAGGTCATCTAATTACCGTGGACAGAAATCCTTTCTTTTTCCAGCATTACGGGCTTACTGACAACGATCTTGAGCGCTATCTCGGCGCGGCGCTTTCGGCCGGCGGAGACTACGCGGACCTTTATTTTGAATATCTTTCGTCGAGCGGCCTCACCGTGGACGAGTCGATGGTCAAGTCGGCCTCGCAGGGTATTTCTGCAGGGTGCGGTATTCGTGTTATCTCCGGCGAACGCACCGGATATGCCTACACTGACGATCTTTCCCCATCACGAATTCTGCACGCGGCCCGCACTGCCGCGCTGATCGCCAGCGGCCCGGCCAAGACAGCCAGCGCCGGATTTCAACAGAAGGCGGCGCGTAGCTTATATCCAGTAACCCTGCCGTCCGTGGACGCCGAAATCACGGCCAAAGTTGAACTGGTGATGCGCGCCGACGCAGCCGCACGCGCATTTGATCCGCGAATCAAAGAAGTTCGCGCGAACTATGCGGATGAACTACGCAACATTCTTGTGGTGGGATCAGACGGGACGTTCGCGGAAGATTCGCAGCCTCTGGCGCGCATGAATGTCTCCTGCATCGCGAAGAATGAAACCAATTCCGGACGCGGCAGCTCAGGTGGTGGCGGACGCGTGGCGCTGGACTTTTTCTTCGGCGATAAAACGCCGGAATATTTCGCGAAGGAAGCGGCGCGACAATCTATTCTGCAACTCGACGCTCGCGAAGCTCCCGCAGGGGAGATGGAAGTGGTGCTTGGCCCCGGCTGGCCGGGAGTCCTTATTCACGAAGCAGTAGGACATGGGCTTGAAGCCGATTTCAACCGCAAGCAGACATCCGCATTCGCGGGTTTGATCGGCAAGAAAGTTGCCAGCGAGAAATGCACCGTAGTGGACAACGGAACCATGCCCTGGCGTCGCGGTTCGTTGAACGTGGATGACGAAGGCCATGCCACGCAGGAAACCGTGCTGATCGAAAAAGGCATTCTCAAGGGCTATATCAGCGACAAACTTTCCGCTCGATTGATGGGCATGGCTGATACCGGCAACGGCCGTCGCGAGAGCTACGAGCACATTCCCATGCCGCGCATGACGAATACGTATCTGCTCGCGGGCGAAGACCATCCCGATGACATTGTTCGTTCGGTGAAGCGCGGTATTTACGCTGTGAATTTTGGTGGCGGCCAGGTGGACATCACCAACGGGAAATTCGTGTTTTCGGCTTCCGAGGCTTACATGATTGAAGACGGCCATGTGACCGCTCCGATTCGCGGCGCAACCTTGATCGGCAACGGCCCAGAAGCTTTGAAACACGTCTCCATGGTCGGCAACGATTTGAAGCTCGATGAAGGCATCGGCACCTGCGGCAAAGATGGGCAGGCCGTGCCGGTCGGCGTCGGCATGCCGACGACGAAGCTTGATCGGCTGACGGTCGGCGGAACTGCGAGAAAAGACCCCGGCGGCTTCATGCAGTAGAAGCTTTCATCACCAAAGAGACACGAGGAAAACTTCGCTTGGAACGGTTTTGCCTCGGTGAGTCTTTCAAACTTTTCTACAAAACAGTAGCCAAGTATTGCCGAATTGAAGATGTCGAAAGAATTTGTTCTCTGTGTCTCGGTGGTGAACTGATTTGCAGAGCAAGCCTTTTCGAACAATGAAATTTTCTTATGCCTGAAACAACTCTCGAACCGCAAACCGAAACCGACTTGAAATCCCTCGCGCAGGATATAGTCTCGCGCGCGACCTCCTCCGGCGCAACCGCCGCCGAATGCGTGATCCGTGAAGGCGACGAATTTTCTACGCTCGTTCGCCTCGGTCAGGTTGAAACGCTCAAAGAATCAGGCTCGAAAGCTATCGGCGTGCGCGTCTTCTTCGGCAAGCGCTCCGCCAGCACTTACTCCAGCGACTTCTCCCGTTCTGGGCTCGATCGCATGGTGAGTTCCGCGCTTGAGCTGGCGAAAATTACTTCAGAAGATCCCAACGCAGGCATTCCCGAACCGTCGCAACTCGGTTCCATCGCAGGCGATCTCGATCTTTATTCGTCGGACGTCTATTCGCTGCCGGGGCAGGAGCGCATCGCTTACGCGCGGCGTGCCGAAAAGGCTGCGCTGGACGCCGATTCGCGTATCAAGAATTCCGATGGAGGATCGTTCGACGCTGCCACCGGCCACAAGATACTGGCGAACTCGCATGGCTTTGTTGGCGAGTACCGGCGGTCGTATTGTTCGGTGGCCGCAGTCCCTATCGCACAAGATGATAAGGGCGCTATGCAGCGCGACTACTGGTTTTCCGTCGCACGCAGCTTGAACCTGCTCGAATCACCCGAGGAGGTCGGCAAGATTGCGGCGCATCGTGCGCTTCGCCGGCTGGGTGCGCGAAAAGTGAAAACGCAGCACGTTCCCGTTATCTTCGATCCGCTGGTTGCGACTTCAATCCTCGAACATATTTTCGAAGGCGTGAACGGAGACTCGGTCTATCGCGGCGCATCTTTCCTTGCGGGCAAACTCGGCCAGAGCATCGCGTCGCCGAACGTCACTGTAATTGACGACGGCACCATGAAGGGCGGGTTCGGAACCAGCCCGTTTGACGGCGAAGGCGTCCCTACCCGCCGTACGATGGTTATCGACAAGGGTGTGCTGACTTCCTATTTGCTTAACACTTACAGCGCGAAGAAGCTTGGACTCCAGACCACGGGTAACGCTTCGCGCGGCTTGGCCGGAACTCCCGGCATCGGTCCGGGAAATTATTTTCTCCAGCCGGGAAATAAGACTCCGCAACAACTGATCGCAGAAGTGAAAGATGGTCTCTATGTCACGGAATTCCTCGGCATGGGCGTGAACCTGGTCACTGGAGACTACTCGCGCGGGGCATCCGGACTTTGGATTTCTGGCGGCGAACTAGCCTATCCGGTAGAGGAGATCACCGTGGCCGGTAACCTGAAAGAAATGTTCATGAATATCTCTGAAGTAGGAAACGATCTGGAATTTCGCGGCGCGGTGGCGGCCCCAACCATTCGCATCGACGGCCTGACCGTCGGCGGCGAGTAAATGAAATTCGCGAAAATCGTCTTCCTTATCGCGGGGGTTCTTGGCCTCATCGAGCTTGCGCCCTTGTACTTCATTTTCGACGTCATCGGGCGTCAGGACCCACCGCCAATCACGCACCCTGGTTTTTATTACGGGTTTATTGGCGTAGCTCTGGCCTGGCAGATTGGCTTTATTGTTATCTCGCGTGATCCGGTTCGCCTTCGGCCTGTGATGATTCCCGCCGTGATCGAGAAATTCATCTACGCAATTACTTTTATTACGCTCTACCTGCAATCGCGCATACACGCGTCCGATCTCGCGTTCGGAGTTGTTGATCTTTTATTCGGAATTCTGTTTCTAACGGCGTTTTTCAAGACCGCGAACTGACTGCATCCTTAAAGGCAATTACTTCGCAGCATCGTCCCACCTAAAATCAAAGAACAAAGAAGGAGGAGTCGCTATGAATCGCGCATTCATCATTTCCATGTTATGTCTCGCATTGTCCGGAGTTGTCGGCGCTTCCGAACCGGTCGATGAAGGCAAGATTCTCGCCCTCGAGAACGCATGGAACCAGGCGCAGCTGCATCATGACGCCAATGCGCTCGGCCAATTGCTTCCCGCAACTTTCGTCTATACCGATTATGACGGCACGGTTCAGAACAAGGCTGAGTTTCTGAAAGACCTGAAAGATCCGGCATATCAGGCCAGCCTGGTCACGAATGAAAACGTAAAAATCTATTCTTATACCAGCGCTGCCGTCGTGACCGGGACCTATCACACGAAGGGGAAGTACAAGGGCAAGCCCTTCGAGCACTGGGGCCGATTCACGGACATGTGGGTCTTCCAGGATGGTCTTTGGCAGTGCGTAGCCAGCCACACGAACTTGATCAAGAAATAGCGAGTACGCCTCCACGTTGCCCAGGCTCGGTTTAGTCCTCTCGACTACAATCTCTTCATGGACGGCCTGATAGACCCTTCGCCGATTCCCGCCGAGCGTGACACCAGCACGCGCACCATCGTGATCGCGATTGCCGTCATCGTGGCGATCGCGGGCGGGACTGCTCTGCTTTTGCGCGAGCATCCACAGCCGAAGGCCGGACCGCCTCCATATGCCGCCAGCTTAAAGTTCAGCGATCTGAAAATGAGCCAGGCGCAGAATTTTGTGGGCGCCACCGTCACTTACATCGACGGTACGTTGAGTAACACCGGCGACAAGTTGCTCACACATGCGATCGTGCAGGTCACGTTCAAGGATTTATATGGCCAGGTGGCGCAAATTGAAAAGGTTCCAATTAAAGTTTTGCAAACCGGCGGCCCATACGACGATACGGCAGATTTGAGCGTCGCTCCGTTAGCGCCGGGTCAGAGCAGGCCTTTTCGTCTGATTTTCGAGCACGTGAGCGAGCAATGGAACCAGGCTTATCCGGAGCTGCAGATCACGGAAGTGACAACCAAATGAATTCAATCATTGAACGAGGAAAGCAATGAAATACCGCAAGTTTGGCCGTACAGGATTTGAAGTCAGCGACATTGCCCATGGGCTATGGGGCATGGGGGGATGGAGCGGCTCTGAAGATTCGGAATCGCTCAAGGCTTTACAACTCGCGATTGACCTCGGCTGCAATTTTTTTGACACTGCATGGGCCTACGGAGACGGCAAGAGCGACGGTCTGCTGGGCGAGACGATCGCCAAAAATCCAGATAAGCGACTTTTTGCCGCCTCGAAAATTCCGCCGAAGAACCAGCGCTGGCCGGCTTCGCCGAAATATAAGTACAGCGACGTCTTTCCGCCCGACCATGTCTTCACCTATGCTGATCTGATTTTGAAACAGCTCGGCACCGACTCCATCGACCTGCTTCAATTTCACGTTTGGGACGACACCTGGACAGACGAGCCCGATTTCCGGAACACAGTTGAAAAACTGAAACGCGATGGCACGATTCGCGCATTCGGCCTCAGCCTCAATCGCTGGGAGCCGGAGAATGGGCTGAAAGCAATCCGCACTGGACTGGTTGATGCGGTGCAGGTCATCTATAGCATCTTCGATCAATCGCCGGAAGACGAACTTTTTCCCGCCTGCCAGGAATTGAACGTTGGCGTAATCGTGAGGGTCGCGCTGGATGAAGGCAGCCTCGGCGGCAAGATGACGAAGGAGACGAAATTTCCCAAGAGCGACTGGCGCTCCGGGTATTTCAATCCGCAGAATCTGGCCAATACTCTCGACCGAGTGGAAAAGCTGAAACAGATTGTGCCGCCAGGGATGTCTTTGCCCGAAATGGCATTACGGTTCGTGCTTTCGCATTCGGCTGTCAGCACCGTGATCATCGGAATGCGCAAGCTGGAGCATGTGGAAGAGAACATCGGGCTAAGTGACAAAGGTTCGCTGAGCCCTGAGTTGCTGAAAAAATTAAAAGCCCACCGATGGGACCGCAAGCCTGCGCCCTGGTCGGACTGACGATAAGTCGGGCATTTGACACGAGACTAATTCTATTCAGGTTTCGCTATCAATTCAGACAGCGCCATTTCGAGCCTCGGAAATCGAAACTGAAACCCAGCCTCGAGTAGTTTTTTCGGCTGAACTCTGGCGCTTGAGAGCAAGCCTTCCTGCGCAAATTCTCCGAAGGCCAACCTGGCGGCGAACGCAGGCACGGGCAACACGGCCGGACGTTTCAGCACCCGGGCCAGGGTCCTTGTAAATTCGTCATTGGTGACAGGGTTTGGCGACGTCATATTGATTGGTCCGCTTAGCAAACCGGGGGAGGCGCCTCCCTTAGTGTCATCAACAATGCGCTGAATCGCTGCCACGAAATCATCTATGTGAATCCAGCTCCACCATTGGCGTCCATCACCGACTCTTCCGCCCAAGCCGAGACGAAACGGCAGCAGAATTTGTTTCAGAGCTCCACCTTCCCGGCTTAGAACGATCCCGGTGCGCAGGTTTGCAGTACGAATGCCGGCATCTGCGGCGGGCGCCGTGGCAGACTCCCATTCGCGGGAGACTTCAGCCAGAAAACCGTTGCCGGCAGGCGAATCCTCGGTCAGGACTTCATTCCCGCGGTCGCCGTAGTAGCCGATTGCTGAAGCACAGACAAAAACTTTCGGCCTGATCTCCGCTTCCACCAGGGCCCGCGCCAGATTCTGCGTAGTGATAACGCGACTGCCACGTATTCGTTTTTTCTTGGCTTCGTTCCAGCGGCCGGAAACCGATTCGCCAGAAAGATGGACAACTACGTCGAAGGCTGAAACCAGGTGGGGCGGGATCTCGCGCATGGGATCCCATTGGCGCTCATCCGATGAGCGGGGTCGGCGTCGGACGAGCCGTGTAACTTCATCTCGGTGTGATTCGAAAAACGTGGCCAGGGACGAGCCGATAAGCCCGGAAGCTCCGCTGATGAGAATGCGAGCCATTCAAAAGATTCTACCTTCAGGGGTTGAAGCGGCGCGGAACCATAAACAAAGTGCAGATTCATCAACGGCCTCTCCGCGCAGGCGCGCTACGGAGGCTCGGAATGACAATCTCAACGGACTTGGCGGTTCGGCGAAGTCCCCGCTCTGTTTCGCACAAATCGCCGCAGCAGGACGGGGCAACCCTCGCATTCATGCCCTTCACGGCCCGTGCTATTCAATCGAGGATGAACCGGGAGTTCGCCGATATAATCAGAAACAAGGAAACTGGCCACCGGACGCGTTTCGGTTGGCGTACTCGCTGATCGCGGGCGGGGCGCCCGCATCACACCATCCCGAAAGCCCCGACGGCTTGGCGAAAAAAGGCTGCTCGAGGCAAGTCGAAGGGAATGTCCGGCTCGCACGTTACACAATGACCACGCTACGCGAACAAATCGCGACCAACGTTCTCACCGTCACCAAATTTCGTGAACTGCTGCGGCGGATGCGAGAGAACCGTCCAAACGATGACGTCGATCTGGTCCGCAAGGCTTACGAGTTTTCGCAGAAATATCATTCCGGCCAGCAACGCGCCTCAGGCGAACCCTATCTCGTGCATCCTCTCGAAGTAGCGTTGGTGCTGGCAGAGATGAAGATGGATGCAGTGGCGGTTGCGGCAGGGCTGCTGCATGACTCGGTCGAAGACACCATAATCACGATCGTCGATATTCGCAAGGAATTCGGCGAGCAGGTCGCGCATATTGTTGAAGGCGTCACCAAGATCAGCCAGATTGATTTTTCTTCACGCGAAGAGCAGCAAGCCGAAAACCTGCGCAAGATGATGCTGGCCATGGTGGACGACATTCGCGTGGTGCTCATCAAACTGGCCGATCGTCTGCATAACATGCGCACGCTCGAGCATCTTCAGCCTGACCGGCAGCAAAAGATCGCCAAAGAGACGCTCGATATCTACGGGCCTATCGCACACCGGCTGGGCATGGGAAAGATTCGCGGTGAACTTGAAGACCTGGGTTTCCGTTATCTTGATCCGATTGCCTATGAGCAGGTGCATGAAGCGGTTGAAGCGCGCCGCAAGAAGGGTGAGCACTTTCTCGCCGGCATCGAGCATGTGCTGCGCGACAAGCTCAAGGAAGCTGGAATCACCGCGAATGTCGAGAGCCGCATCAAGCGCTTGTACAGCATTCACAAGAAGCTGCTGAAGCAGCGGATTTCCGTTGACCAGGTGTACGACCTCTATGCCATGCGGGTGATCACGAAGTCCGTCCAGGATTGTTACGGAGTGTTGGGCATTGTGCACAACCTGTGGCGGCCGGTGCCCGGCAGGATCAAAGATTTCATCGCCATGCCGCGTCCGAATCTATATCAATCGCTGCATACGTCGGTGATCACCGAAGAGGGCACCAGCTTTGAGATCCAGATCCGCACGGAAGAAATGCACCGCATGGCGGAAGAAGGAATAGCGGCGCATTGGAAATACAAAGACGGCCCGGTTTCAGCGCAGGATGAGCAACGCCTGGCGTGGCTTCGGCAGGTCGTTGAATGGCAGCGCGATGTTTCCGATCCCAACGAATTTCTTTCGACGCTCAAGATCGATCTTTATCCGGAAGAGGTTTACACGTTTACGCCGAAAGGCAAGGTGGTCGTTCTGCCGCGCGATTCCACGCCGATTGATTTTGCCTACACCATTCACACCGAAGTTGGTCATACGTGCGTGGGCGCGAAAGTGAACGGACGGATGGTGCCGCTTCGCCACAAGGTCCACAGCGGCGATATCGTGGAGATCATTACACAACCCGGTCACAAGCCCAGCCGCGACTGGCTGAGTGTGGTGCGATCATCGCGCGCACGCAACAAGATCAAGCACTGGCTCAATATTCACCAACGCGAGCGGGCAATTGAAATCGGCAAGAAGCTGATTGACAAGGAAGCGCGCAAATACCGGATTTCGGTGAAGGACGTGAAAGACGGCGACTGGCAACGCATCGCATCGGACTATGGATTGGGTCAGGCCGACGATCTGATGGCCGCCATCGGCTACGGAAAATATTCAGCGCGGCAGATTCTGGGAAAGCTTGCGCCGGCCACAGATACTCAGGCGGCCGCGCCAGCGGAAGACGAGTCTGCGATCGGCAGCGTGGTCCGCCGCGTTTTCGGTGGAGACCAAAGCAGCGCGATCCGGGTTAAGGGTCAGGACGACCTGCTGGTGTATCGGGCGCGCTGCTGCAATCCCATACGCGGCGAAGCCGTGGTAGGCTACGTGACCCGCGGCAAGGGCGTCGCGGTGCACTCGATCGATTGCCCGAACGTGGTGAATCTGATGTATGAACCGGAGCGGCGCATTGACGTAGAGTGGGGCAAGGAGGATGGCGCGCCGTCCGCATTCCCGGTGAAGCTGACGGTTTTCTGCGACGACCGTTTTGGTATGCTCAAGCAGATCACGGCCGTCATCAGCGATTCCAAAACCAATATCCGGAATATCGGTGCGCGTACTGAAAACGGGCAAGCTAACGTGGAAATTGTGATGGAAATCGAAGATCTGAAGCATCTGGAAAGCATTATTCAGGGCGTGCGCAAGATTCCGGGCGTGCACGATGTGCAGAGGTTACAGAGAGTTTAAAAACCGTCGTGCGGTCGCACGTCGTAGAGTGAGTCCCTCAGGGACGGCACACAAAAGGAAATCATGCGCGAGATAATTTCAACTCCTGATGCTCCTAAAGCCATCGGCCCATATTCGCAGGGTATTCGTGCGAACGGCTTCATCTTTGTTTCCGGACAGGTCGCCATCGATCCGGCGACGCAGCAGGTGATATCCGGTGATGTAGCTGCGCAAACGGCACGCGTGATCCAGAATCTCTCGGAGATTCTGGAAGCGGCAGACAGCGGCCTGGGAAAAGTGGTGCGGACCACGGTATTTCTGAAGAACATGAATGACTTTGCCGCCATGAATGAGGTTTACGGAAAGTATTTCAGCGCCAGTCCTCCGGCACGCTCGACGGTCGAAGTTTCCCGCCTGCCGAAGGATGTGCTGGTCGAAATTGATGTGATCGCGTTGGCTGAATGAAGAGACGCCAAGCAAATCAGGAGAGATAACGCATGTTGAAAACGACTCGGCTTTTTGCTGCTGTGATTCTGTTGGGTACGGCTGGTTTCGCGCAGACCCCGGTCAAAAAGCCCGCAACCACGACTGCCAAGAAGCCCTCGACTACAGCCCGAGCCAACCCGAATGTTCCGACCAAAGTTACAGGCACGCCCGTGACCACCTCTACGGGGCTGCAGTACTGGAACATCAAGCTAGGACCTGGGCCGCTGGCCATTCCGGGTAAGAAGGTTAAGGTGCGCTATACCGGCTGGCTCACGACCGGCAAGAAGTTCGACAGCGGCGTCTATGACTTCGTGGTCGGAGATGGTCAGGTGATCAAGGGCTGGGACGAGGGCGTGGCGGGAATGAAAGTTGGCGGCAAGCGCCAGTTGCGCATTCCGCCTCAGTTAGCCTACGGTGAAAAAGGTTTTCCGGGTGCGATCCCGCCGAATGCAACGCTGATTTTCGATGTGGAGCTGCTCGGCGCCGAGTGAAATCCGATTTCTTCTAGGCCTTCTGGACTTTGCCGCTGCGCAGGCAGGACGTGCAGACGCGAATCCGCTTGCTGGCGCCCTTTACTTTGGCGTGCACCGGGCGCAAATTGACGTTCCAACGCCGCTTAGTGACATTGTGGGCGTGACTGATGTTATTTCCAAATTGCGGCCCTTTGCCGCAAATCTCGCAAACCTGTGCCATGACTGCTCCGGGTGGGAATAGAAATTGTTCTGTAAAACATAGATTTTAACCCATTTTGCCGAATCGTGCACCTGCGAAAGGACGATCGAGCCCGTAACCCCTCGGTCTGAATGGCGGGGAATTCAGCTCCGCGGTCGTGAATAATGGACAACGTATTCCGGGACGTTTCGCCCCAGCTCCAGCCGTGAATCATTGATCGCCTGCCCGACTGACATCTGCAACGGAATCACTCCGGCCCATGTGGGGAACGAATAATCCTCTTCGTCGTCAATGGGTGGGCCAACCCGTACTTTGGCGGAAAATTCTTCAATCGGGACGCGCAACACCGATGTCGCTTTCAGTTCGCGCTCGTTGGGCTGGCGCGCATCGTCCCAGCGTCCGGGCAGAATGTGTTCCGACAAGATCCGCAACGCCGTCAACTTCTCTTCGGGATCGTCTATCAGCGTGGCTTTACCGAGA
Source organism: Terriglobales bacterium (assembly GCA_035493765.1). Taxonomy (GTDB): domain Bacteria; phylum Acidobacteriota; class Terriglobia; order Terriglobales; family Acidobacteriaceae; genus Gp1-AA145. The sequence continues at coordinate 269 of DATJHT010000120.1, read as the reverse complement.
ATCACGACCGACCGGTAATTCATTGAGTGATTAAAGACCGAGCGGGCCAGTACAAGTCCGTCAAGCAAAGTCACGGTTATGCAAACCGGAATCGCCGTTTTCAGTTGGCGCAACATGCGGCTGGCGGCGGAGCCGTGAATGTACAAGCTGGCGCTCTTGCGGCCGTAGGAAGTGGGAATCACGAACGGCTGGCCGTCCACCGCAAAGCCGACGTGACAAATGAAACCTTCATCCAGGATGCGGTACGCCTCTTCACGGTCATAGACCGC
>DATJHT010000119.1:0-18725 GCA_035493765.1 Terriglobales bacterium | reverse complement strand
GCGGTTTCTTTCTTGGCGGCCCCGCTGAGGATTCCTAAAACTTCTTCTTCGCGCATGATGATGAAATCTTCGCCGTCCAGCTTGATTTCGGTTCCGGAATATTTGCCGAAGAGGATGCGATCGCCTTCCTTCACATCGAGCGGGCGAACCTTGCCTTCCTCGTTGATCTTGCCTTTGCCAGCGGACACAACTTCGCCTTCCTGCGGCTTCTCTTTCGCCGAGTCGGGGATGATGATGCCGCCACGAGTGGTCTCGCCTTCTTCGATCCGGCGAACCAAAATACGGTCATGCAGTGGGGTGAATTTTGCAGCCATGTTGACTCCTTTCAATGGGTATTGTTGATTGCGGTTATTTGAATTGCTGATTGTTAGCACTTGAACTAGTAGAGTGCTAATTGTAAGAAGGTGCGCATATCCTTGTCAAGCCAGCCCCAGACGCTGAAGGGCATATCAAAGCTAACCCATTATACTGCTTGTACTTAGGTTGCTGGCGCCGCGGCTGGCAGAGAGTGCCCTTCTGAGTCAAGATGACAGATGGCCGCTGCAGTTTTAGAATACGTGCCGAGGGCTGCCCCGATGAAACACTGCAATCGCATTGCATTCGTTATTGCGTTGGCACTTGCCGTGGCGCTGCCGGTCACCGCGAAGAAGAAGTCCGACCCCCTGTCCACGTTGAGCTTCGTCGTCATTCGCGATGAGAACGAAAAACCAGTTCGTAACGCGGCCGTGGTTATGCATCCGGTTGACGAGGACGGTAATCAAGTTCGCGGCGGCATGGAACTCAAGACCAATCCGGAAGGCAAAGCCAGCTATGAAGGGGTGCCCTACGGTAAGTTGCGGATACAAGTGCTGGCGCATGGGTTCCAGACTTATGGTGCAGACTATATGGTGAGCGAACCCAGCATGGACATTACGATTAAATTGAAGCGGCCTACGAAACAATATTCGATTTACGAAGATCATCCGGCACAGCAGCCGCCCGCGGAGCAGAAAAAGCCGCAATGAGCGAGTTGAGTGATTGAACATCGTCGTTGGTCGTTCGTCGTCGGTCGTTGGCCATAAAAATTCGATAACCAATGCCTTATCTATTAAAAACCGAACCGTCTGAATACTCATTTGCCGATCTGCAGAGCGATAAAGAGACGATCTGGGATGGCGTTTCGAATCCGGTGGCGCTGAAAAATATGCGCGCGATGGAGTCCGGCGACAAACTGATCATTTATGAAACCGGGGATGTGAAGAGCGCGGTGGGAACGGCGACCGTGGTTTCGGTGGATAGAGCGGACGCAAAGAACCCACGAGTGAAGATCAAAGTCGGCAAGGCGCTGCCGCGGGCGGTGTCGCTGGCGGAGATCAAGTCGCAGAAACTCTTCGCGGAGTCGCCATTGGTGCGGCAGGGCCGCTTGAGTGTGGTGCCACTGGATGAGAAGCAGCTGAAGTTCTTGACGGGCGAGTGAGAGTCGGCTCATTTTCCAGAGAAGGTCTGTATCGGTGTTCCCACGCCAGGAACAAAGTTTTTCTTCTCGGGCACGCCAAAGTTCATAACGGAGACAAAATCACGGCGTAGAAAGCCAGGCGCGCTTGTCGTATTCGGTTATATATAAGTGATATCCAGCGTCTGATTGTTCGAGCAACTGAACGTCGGACGAATTCGTTCATAAAACGAAAAATTCGAGACGAAGTACAGTACTCGGCGTCGCTGTACCGATACGGAGACGCTCCCTAACTCAGCGGCTAAAGGCGGGATTGTGTTGCATCTCTTGCGGCACGGCTGAAGCCGTGTCCTTCCCGATATCACTTACCCAGACATCCGCAGAAGCCGGGCTCAGCAACTCGCAATATTCCACACAGTACAATGCCAAGGCATGGCTGACAGCAGGAGCTTAGTGGCTCTTCTCGGGCTGAATCGACAAAGCCTTTTCATCTCGCTGCGCGTCGCAGTAGCATCGGCCCTCTCGTATGTCTTAGCCAGAGGCCTAAGGCTTCCTGAATTTTACTGGGCGCCGATTTCAACCATCGTCATACTGCTTTCGACCGTCAATCCGCTCACGCTGGCGTGGCAGCGTTTTGTGGGCACGGCTGTGGGAGCGGCGTTGGGGGCGCTGATTGCGACCCATTTCAATGCTAACTGGATGGTTTATGGCGCGGGAATCTTCGTCTGCGGAGTTCTCAGCGCTATATTGCGGCTGCATTCAGCTTATCGGTTCGCGGCGATCGCGCTCACCATTGTTTTGCTGGTCGCGCATGGACGGCCGCCCTGGATAGTCGCGGCGCACCGGTTCATCGAAGTGTCGCTAGGGATTGCAGTGGCACTGGGGATCACGCTGGTGTGGCGGCTGCCGAATGCGGATTCGTGATTGTTATGTGCCGTACCCTGCCGGGGCCATCGACGGGAAAGAAAACAAGCTTAAACCGCCGAGGCCGGAGCGGACGCGAAGCAAACACGCAGGTCGGTGCAATCAGACCAGCCACTTCACCGACTTGGCTCCAATCGCCCAAATTTCTAATCAGTTGTCATAAATATCGTTCCTTCAAAATACGCACATGGTGCGTGAGGTGCCCGGCAGTGATGAATGCCATCGCTCGAACTGTGAAGCGATTGTCGCTGGCGATGCCGGTGCGGGCCCACGCTTCGGCAGGCATATTTTTGAAGAGTGAAATGGTGGCAAGCCGCACACGGCGAAACTCTTCGACGTGCGCCGCCCACGAAATTGAATCGGCCGCGGCGCCTTTGGCGGCGATCTCCTGATCGTAGCTGGGAAGCGGGACGTCGAAGCCCCGGGCAAACCACAGAGCGCGGAAGGCAAATGCGCGTTCAGTATCGGTGACGTGATTGAGCACTTCGCGAATGCTCCACTTGTCGGGGCCGTAGCGGTGCTTAGACTTTTCTTCAGAAATAGTCGAGAAGAATACGAGCGATTCGTCGAGTTGACTCTCGATGGTGGCCAGCGGATTTTCCCCGACCACCTGATTGATATAGGTGAAGTAATAGGGCGCGGCCTCGGTGGGCGATGGTCGTCCGATCATAATGTTCATTTTACTCGGCAGAAGCATTCAGACCCAGCAGTCAGCATCTGAATACCGCGAACATCCTCCCGATGTGTGATAGACTCTCTATAGCGAACAAAAGGCGAATACGTGAGTTCCCTGCCCTTACTTCCGGATTCCGGACCGCGACTGGTGGGCATTGCCCGGCTGGCGGCGCATGGCGAGAGCGTGCGCCAGGGACACGAGGTTGAGTATTTCACTCTGCCCGTCAAGTCACTGCTGAATCGCTGCACGGGCAGGCGTATGCCGTTTACCTGGACAATCAATCCGTACCGCGGGTGCGAGTTTGCCTGCAAATACTGTTACGCGCGTTATACGCATGAGTTTATGGAGATGCGCGACGGGATTGAGTTCGAACAGAAGATCTACGCCAAGCAGCACGCGGCTGACCTGCTCCGGCAGGAACTGCGCAAAGTCAAGCCGGGCGAAGACATCGCGCTGGGGACTGCAACTGATCCGTATCAGCCGATCGAAAAGAAGCTCGAGATCACAAGAACAATCCTTGAGGAGATCGCGCGGCATTCCGGGCTGGAAGTCGGGATTGTGACCAAGTCGGCAATGCTAGCGCGTGACATTGATGTCCTGCGAGAGATTGGGGAGCATAATCGAATTTCGGTCAGCTTTACAGTGACGACGGTGGATACCGAACTGGCGAGGATTCTGGAGCCGCGGGCGCCTCGTCCTGATCTGCGGCTGGAGTGTTTACGAAAGTTGCGCGAGGCAGGAATTCGAGCGGGCGTGATCTGCGCGCCGGTGCTGCCGAGAATAACCGATGCTCCGAAGCAACTGGAGGCTGTGGTGCGCGCCGCGGCAGCTGCCAAGGCTTCGCATATTTATGCCAACCCGCTGTTCCTGAAGCCGTGCTCGGCGGCGGTGTTTCTCCCGTTTTTGAAGGAACATTTTCCGCAACTGGCGCCCGAATATGAAAAGCGGTTTAAGGACAAGGCATTTTTGCCGTCAGCTTACCGCAAAAGGATTTCGGGGCTGTTCGGGAAGCTACGCGCGAAATATGGAATCGTTCGGGAATCGCGTTGGGAGGAGGAACCCGTTCAAAGAAAGGAAGAGCAGCTGCGTCTATTTTAGACGTCGAGAAAAGCTTTTAAGCGCCAAAACGCAAAGCGGGCGAAGAAAAACACACGCTGATCAGAAGATCGATCAATCCTTCAGCTTCAGCCTCGACTTGTTCTCTTCCAAAAATTCGCGCAGCTTGTCGGCGGAATCCAGCAGACGGATCCATTGCTCGTAGTAGAGCGTCACCGGGAAGCGTCCCAGGCCATATACGCTGACGCCGCCCTTTTCGCCGACTCTGAACTCCAGGCTGCCGGTGCGACGGGGGCCTTGTTTTTCGAGTTCGGCCAGCTTGGCTTTTAATTCTTCATAAGTAGGTTCGGCCATGATGCTCCTTAGACTTGTTTGTATGTGTATCGTCCCTACTGGACTCGACTCTCTATTTGCATTGTACCCAGCACTGACGTGCTGGGCTAAGCCGGGCCGCTCCTTCGGAGTCTTGGAGTGCAGATAAATGCCTTCGTTACCGGACATCATCGATGGAATTCAATCCAGGTCGAAATCGCGGATCGGTCTTCCCGTATCTGGAGATTCTTTGGCTTTACGCAGGGCTTCCTGAAATTTTTTCTCTAGCAGGTCGCCGGCGTGTTTTTGGGCTTCGACGGATTGACGAAAGATGGAGTCACGGCGATTGTCCTGTTCTTTCATGGCGCGAGCGGCTTCGTCCAAATCGTTGAATGTCTTGGGCTTGACCGGAGCAACGTGCGAGATCACCGCCTGCCGTTCGGCGTCCACTTTTAAGACCGCGCTGCAGCATGGACAGGTCAGATCGAAACTGTTTTTCTTGGCCATCTCTGGAAATCATACCGCAAAGTGAGCAGGGTCAGCGGGGATGGAGGTGGATGGGAAAAACGTGGAAGGTGAACAGCAGCTCCCAGCCGAGAAGCAGGAGAGAGATCACGGCCACGCCGATGGCCAGAACTTCGCCGAGGGTCATGCGGGTGCGTCCGGGCTCAAACCGACGGGCCAGCAGGCCCAGAATGTTGAGCGTGGCAAAGCCGAACACCGCCCCCCACAGCACGTCATACGCGCTGACGCCGCCGACTGTGACCTGAAAAGCCAGTGCAGAGAGCATGGGGGTCTGACAGAAATCTGGCCGCGATTGGCGCCCGAGGCTTGTCCGCGATATTACATGGTTTGAGTGAGTTCGTCAGCGGGTCGATTGCTCGAAGGTAATCGCGGGGCGATACGATAAATTAAGACCATGCCGATCATCGCCCTGTTTTTCGACGTAGGAAATACGCTGTTGTTTCCCAACCGCAAAAAGATGCTGGTCGCCTTACACGAGCGGAATGTGTTTCCCAGCGAGGAACTGTTGCGGCAGATCGAGCGCGACACCAAACATGAATTCGATAGATTGATGGAGAGCCATACCGCGGTGGACCACGGATTCTGGCACATCTTTTATACGCGGCTTCTCGCCGAGCTTGACATCGCCGATGACAAGGTTCTTGACGATCTGGTGGCACGCACGCGGATATCGGCAAACTGGTGCGACATACGTCCGGGGACGCGCAAGATCCTGTTATCGCTGCGGGAGAAATATCGCACGGGAGTGATCTCGAACGCTGACGGAAAAATTGTCGATGTGCTGGCGCAGTGCGGGATTGCAGACTGCTTTGAAAGCATCACTGACTCCGGCATTGTGGGTAAAGAAAAACCACACCCCGCGATATTTGAAGCAGCACTGAAGAGCCTCGGCGTTGAAGCCAGGGAGAGTTTGTATGTAGGCGACATATATTCTGTGGACTACGTGGGAGCAACAGGAGTCGGCATGCGAGCGGCGTTGTTCGATGTGTGCGGCGCGTACAAGAATGACGGACGACGGAGGTTGGACTCGCTGGATGAGTTAGAGCTGGCGCTCGAAGAAGTTGGCGCGGAATGACCAGAGATGCTGCAAATGACGAACTCTGGATGAAAGAGGCGCTGCGATGTGCGCGCCGTGCGCTCCAGGCAGATGAAGTGCCGGTGGGCGCGATAGTGGTCCATGACGGAAAAATTGTCGGGCACGGGTTCAATCGTAATATCACTGACCATGATCCCTCAGCGCATGCCGAGATGATCGCTCTGCGCGAAGCGGGCGCTGCGCTGGGCAACCATCGTCTGGGGGCCTGCGACCTGTTTGCTACAATTGAGCCGTGCGCAATGTGTGCAGGAGCGCTGGTGCATGCGCGAATCCGGCGCCTGGTTTATGGCGCAGATGATGTCAAAGCGGGCGCCGTTCGCTCGGTGATGCAGGTTGTAAACCATCCCAGCCTGAATCACGTCATGGAAGTTCGAGGCGGCGTGCTGGCAGGCGAATGCGCGGAGCTCTTGCAGGAATTCTTCAGGGGCCGCCGGTAGAGTGGACCGTCGTGTCCGTCGCGGAGAGGTGCGTGAGTGGTTGAAACGATCCGCCTCGAAAGCGGACATACCTTAACGGGTATCGTGGGTTCAAATCCCACCCTCTCCGCCATAAAAACCCCAATAAAAACGCATTTTTTCTTAAAAGTGTGCTGGAAAGTGTGCTAGTGTCGCGATATGAATCGCACCCCAGAAATCCATTCCAACCTTCCCCCAGTAAACGTTGCGGTCTATGTTCGCCACGCGAAGAGCTGCCCGCATCGCAACAAGGATTCCTATCCAAAGTGCAACTGCGTGAAGTGGCTTCTGGCTTGGCGTTAACAGCAAGGCTCTGTCTGATACAGGCGTGCCCAAGGTATGCATTTTCTGCGCGGTACGGGTCTACGGCATGACCAGCAAAGACCCGATTCACACCCTCACCGGCAAATAAAAATGTTTGACCAGACAGTCGAAAGGGACTAGGGTTTGTAGCTGAACCCGTGGCCACGCGGGCGCTGTTAACGGGAGACGCGCCTAAGGATACAGGATCGACGCGCTCCCTAATCACCGAATCGTCCCAAGGAGACGACTCAAATAACTACCCCTAGAATACACTTCCTGGCGTTCATCGCACTGCTAGTCAGTCCGCTGTTCGCTACCGCGCAGGACTGCTCGAACTTCAACCAGCCACAGGGACCATTCGAACTTGACGTACAGAACACGCAGGAGCACAATCCCGGCGGCTTCCATGAATATGACCAGATATACGGCGGAAGCTGCACCTACACCGGCCACGCCAGCACGAGCGGCCCGGTAGGGTGTAACGTTACTGCAAATGCAACTTCTTCAACCCACCCAGGGGAGTTTGGTTCGCTAACCAACCCCCTCCATAAGCACTACGGAAACTCAAACGATAAGAACGGTACAACTAGAGGCGGGATTTTTTCGTGTGCTGGAAAGTGTGCGGAAATCCCTGAACTGATGCCGTTAGTGCTTCTGGTGCCGCTGCTGAATCAATAACTTACGCTCTGTCAATAAGGCGTTTTACTGCAAATCCCACCCTCTCCGCCAGAACTGCTTCAAGTATTGAATACGTAATTTGGCGGGACTAGTTGTGGACCCGAAGTGAAATGCTGACCGGCGCACCTTCGAAAAGCAGCGTGACTTCGACGGCTTCGGCGCGGCTGAGCGGGTGGACATGGTAGTGACCTCCCGAGATGATGGCTGGGACCGAGAGCATGCAACCGTTGCCTAACCCCGAGATCTTGTTTTTGAAGTTGCCGGCAATCATATTGCAGATCTCGCCAAAAGCATCGCAATTCTCTCTAGCTATTTCGCCGGGATGAACTCCGAGCATGCGCGAAGCCATGAGATTGCTCGACTCAAGGCTGCAACCGAGAATCAACACGCCGCACAACTCTCCCGCAAATCCGACCATTGCAGTGATGTTGTGGTCCTGGGCAAACGGCGCCGCAGGCGTCGTTAACTCGGAATTCAACATCAACTCGAATACTTCGCGGGCGGCAATTTCGAGCACGATGTTCCAGTTTCCATGGGAGTGTATGCTGCGCCCGAACGCTGCGGTCGCGGTATTCATGCGTGCACCCCGAGGAGCGGGATCACGTGCTCTTTGACCTGCTCGGCGGTAAACGGCTTCCTTATATAGCCTCTGGCTCCGGCGGATAGCGCCCGCACCACATGCGATTCGCTGCCTTCAGTGGTTATCATCACTACCGGCACTCCCCTGGCGTTTTCGACAGTGGCGAGCCGCTTGACCAGTTCAAGTCCGTCCATCACGGGCATATTGATGTCGCACAAAATCAAATCAACATGATTTTCGGCGAGCACGGCCAGTGCCTCGGCGCCGTTCCCGGCCTCAAGCACAGCGCTGATTTCAAGTCCGGCCTGGCGTAAGGAACGTTCCACAATTTTTCGCATTACCGAGGAATCGTCGACGATTAGAGCGCGTATCTGGTTCATGAAGTGACAGTCACCCTTCGTTTGCGCAGAGCTCCCACGCGGATTTGCTTCAGATTAGATCGGCAGATAGAGGGGGGAGTTTAGCTGGAGTTCAGGCAGATATGTCTTGTTTCCGTTGCGCGGGCGAGGACTAAGATTTGCGTTTGTCTTTGGGCGACGTCTCTTTCATCACCTCGGCGGCGAGGTGGAAGCCGGTATTGGCCGCGGGCACTCCCGCGTAAATTGCCGTCTGGAGCAGGGCCTCTCTCAGATCACATGGTTCAAGTTCATGTTCAAGGCCGGTTCGGACATGCATGCTGAATTCTTCCCATCGCCCAAGCGAGGCCATCATAACCAGCACGAGCAATCGGCGGGTGCGGACATCGAGGCCGGGCCTCGTCCAGATCGATCCCCATGCGTAGCGCGTAATGAGTTCCTGAAATTCGCTATTGAAATCATTGGTCGCGGCAGCGGCCCGGTCGACATGCGCGTCGCCGAGGACGGCGCGACGAATCGCAGCGCCCGCGTCGAGCGTGTCGGCGGCGGTTTGCGGCAGCAGAAATCCCAGCAATGCGGCGCTGAACGAATGCGGGCGTTCGAGATTTGACAGGTGTGCGGCGGGAAGACGAAGTGATTTCGCGCCGGGGATCTGGCTGGCGAGAATTTCGCCATGCCCGCCCCAGGGAGTGGAGACGTCGCGGTCGCCGGCGATAATAAGTGTGGGCACCCTAATCTGATTGAGCCATGGACGGGAGTCAAAGTCACGCAGGGCGGCGCAGCAGCCGAGATATCCGACGGTATTGGTTCCAAGCAGAACGCTTTTGATTGAGCCCGCATAGGATTCATCTCGCGCCAGGGTTTCAACGGAGAAAAAACGCTGCATGGCGATCTCGACAATGGAAGACATTCCGCCTTCGCTCACCATTTTGATCCGCGATTCCCAATTGCTGCGCGGTGTAAATTGGGGTGACGTGTTGGCGAGCACAAGCCTGGTGAGCCGGCCTGAGGCATGATTACCAAGCCACTGGCCGATCGCGCCGCCGAGTGACAATCCGCAAAAGGCAAATTTATCGATGCCGAGCAGATCAGCCAAGGCGACGACGTCGCGGCCCAGCAACTCGATGGAATATTCTCCGGGGGGCGCATCGGAAGCGCCGTGGCCGCGCGTATCGTAACGGAGAATCTGGAAGTGCGGAAGTAGATCCGCGGCTTGCGAAGCCCACATGCCATGGTCCGTGCCGATGGAATGCGAGAGAACTAATACAGGCTTGCCGGGCTGACCTTCCAGCCGGTAGAAGATGCGGGTGCTGTTGACGCTTGCAAAAGGCACAGCTATCGCTCCTTCTTTCTCATGGTTTTTGTCACGGGTTTTTTGACCAGCTGAGCTTTTCGGAAGTTTTCGGCGGAGCCGAGATATTCCTCGGGTGATTCGATCCGGCTCAGGGTGGCAGCGTTTAGATGTTTTGTTGCGTCGGGCATTTCGGCGAGAACCGAGGCGATTCGCTTCCCTTCCTGAACGCTCTTCCTGGCCGCGGATTCCAAAATCTTATGCGCGGCATCGCGGCCAATTTTCGGGGCCAGCAGCATCATGGCGCGTTCCGCGAAAATGAGCCCGTTGGTTGCTTCAAGATTTTCGCGCATCCGTTCCGGATCGACCCAGAGCCCGCTGGCGGTTTCGGCCATCGATGCCGCTGCAACTCCGGTGGACTGAATAACAGCTGCAACGGTCGGCCACTCTGCTTGCCAGCCACCGACCCCGCGCTCGTGCTCCGGCGACATTGTCGAGAGAAAAGACGCGACCAGGTTCGGCACGCGATTGGCGGCTGCGAGAGTGAGCGCACACGCAATCGGATTGCGTTTATGCGGCATGGTAGAGGAGCCGCCGCGGCCGCCGCCTGCAGGCTCGGCAACTTCGGCGATTTCATTTTGCATCATGAGCGCGATGTCTCGCGCCATTTTGCCCAGGCTTCCTGTCAGGACTCCGCAGGCACATATCAAGGAAGCAAGGCGATCGCGCTGGGTGTGCCACGGGGCTTCGGGGCAGTCCAGGCCTACTTCTTTGGCCAGCGCATGCGCGACGGCTGGGCCGTTTTTGCCGAGCGATGCCAAAGTGCCGCTGGCGCCACCGAACTGTAGAACCAGCGCTTCAGCAAATGTCGATTCCAGCTTCTCGCGGCTGCGCCGGACTGAACTCAACCAGTTTGCAGCTTTCAATCCGAAGGTGATGGGCGGCGCAGGCTGCAGCAAAGTGCGTCCGAGCATGACCGTGTTCTTGTGCTTCTCCGAAAGAGCGCGGAGGGATGACTCGAGCACGGTGAGATCTTTGGCCAGAATCGGCAGCGCTTGTTTAAGCAACAAGACCAGAGCTGTGTCGGCAAGGTCTTGACTGGTAGCTCCCCAGTGAATGAAACGGGCGGCAGTTGCATCTTTCCGGCGCACGAATTGGGTGAGCGCCTTAACAAAAGGGATGGCAGGGGTTCCGGCGCGCAGCATGTCGTGAGCGAGCCTGGAAACATCAAAGGCGCGAGTTTGGGCAGCCGCGATCGCCCGTGCAGCGCTTCTTGGAATGACCCCGACATGAGCCTGCGCCTTGGCCAGCGCAACTTCAAACTGCAGCATGGCACGCAGGACAGACTCATCGGAGAACAGGTCGGCCAGCGGTTCGGTGGTGGCAAGGGCTTCGATCAGGCGCGCGGGCATCCGAGCGGCATTATAACGGGACGGGCGGTCAACCGGACAATCCGCTTCGATGAGACTCACACGTCGAAAAACACGGTCTCGTTCTCTCCTCCAAGACGGATGTCGAATTGCCAGCCATTGGCGCGAGACTTGTCTGTGTACGCAAACAAAGTCAGCCTCCGGCTTTCGGGAACCAGCGCCAGCACCGGGTCCTGTTCATTTGCGGGATCGCCGGCGAAGTAAATTCGCGTATAGAGCTGGAGCAATATTCCGCGCGCATAAACCGCTACGCTGATATGCGGGGCCTGCATTCTGCCGTCGAGGCCCGGAACACGGCCGGGCTTTATGGTTTCGAAATCGCAGAAGCCGTGTTCGTTGGTTGCTGCGCGTCCGAAGCCGGAAAACGAACTCTCAGACGCCGCAACTGCGGCATGTTTATATTTACCTTCCGTGTCCGCCTGCCAGAGTTCGATCATGGCGTCGGTGACCGGAACATTCTCAGCGTCAAAAACTCGGCATCGTAATTGAACGCGCTCGCCGTTTGCGTTTTCAGGCGCAATCCGGGTGACTGAGTACTTTTCCGTAAGCCCTAGATGCAAGTACGGCCCGGCTGTCGCTGAAGGTGTGGGAACGTGATCCATAGTTAAGGTTCGAAGGGCGTGGCCTCGGGCCCGCGCAGAACAATGTCGAAACGATATCCCAGCGCCCATTGAGGCTGTGTGGTCTCAACATCGAAGCGTGAGATCATTCGCTGCCGAGCGCGTTCATCCGGCACAGATTGAAAAATAGGATCGTGCGCGAACAACGGATCGCCGGGAAAATACATTTGCGTTATCAGGCGGCTAATGAAGGCGCGACCGAAAACGGAAAAGTGAATATGTGCAGGGCGCCAGGCATTGTAATGATTGAGCCACGGATACGCGCCGGGCTTGATGGTTATGAAGCGGTATGAGCCATTCTCGTCGGTGAGGGTGCGGCCCGCACCGTTGAAGTTGGGATCCACCGGAGCGGGATGTTGATCGCATCCGTGACGATAGCGGCCAGCAGCGTTGGCCTGCCAGATCTCGATCAAGGTGTTCGGCACCGGGCGTCCGTTATCGTCGAGGACCCGGCCGCTGACGATGATGCGTTCACCCAAAGGTTCGCCCGCATGCTGGCGGGTTAAGTCACTGTCGGTTTCGGCGATCGCGGTCTGGCCATAAATCGGCCCGGTAGTTTCCGACAATGTGTGCGGCAAAAAGATGAGCGGCTGTGCGGGATTGCGCAGTAGCGTGGATTTGTAAGGCTCGTAAATGCGAGTAGGCTGAGTGCCGGGTTGCAGGCGGCGATAGATAGGGATGCGTGATTTCCGGTTTGCCAGTTCACTCATGAAAGTGCGCCGCAAAAGTGCATGATACTCCAGCTGGCGCTGGGTTCGGCATTTCACAACACGGAATCACCGCTGCGCGACACGAATGCGGTTCTGCCAGTGCGTCCACACGAACCAGACAACTGCGAGTACTAATGCGGCCAGAATGACGGCATCGAATTTGTGCAGGTACTTCCCGAATTCACGCCAATTCTGTCCTAGCTTCATGCCAATCCAGGCGAGTGCGAAGCACCAGGGCCAGGAGCCGAGAAATGTGTAGACGTGGAAGCGCAACCGAGGCATGCGGGCGATTCCGGCAGGGAGAGCAATAAAGGTGCGCACGACCGGCAGCAGGCGGGCAACGAAAACCGCGAGATATCCCCAGCGCGCAAAGAAACGGTCAGCCCAATCCAGCTCATGCCGTCCGAGTAAGATCCAGCTCCCGTAGCGTTCGACCAGCGGGCGGCCGCCGTAGTAACCGACCTCGTAGGCAATCAGTGATCCGACGTTGCAGCCGATGGCGCCGGCAGTTGCAACCCAGAACAGCTTCATGGAACCTTCAAAAACCAGATAGCCGGCGAAGGGCATGATCAGTTCCGAAGGCAGCGGAATGCAGGCCGACTCAATCGCCATGAGGATGACGATGCCGCCATAGCCGCTGAAGGCGATCAGTGTCTTAATAAAGATGAAGAGTGCTGCAAGAATTTTTTCAGTCATGGAGAGCTTCTAGCTCTGAGCGGGGGAGCAAATAACGAGAATAATTTCTAATAGTACAGCGCCGGACGAACGCGAAATCAAGCCGTTTTCGCGAGCTCCCGCTCGCGATAAAAATGCATCAGGTCGGTCAAGATCGGCTGCGCTCCCAACTGACGGAGCATGGTCGTGACCTGGCCGCGATGGTACGTGCCGTGATTTATGAGATGCAGCAGGGACTGCCAGAGCGGATTCCGATAGAGGCCGAACTTCAGCGTCTTGTATTCGATGTCGCGATCAAGGTCGGCTTGCGTCAACCCACGCACAAAGTTCAACAGCCCTGCTTCCTGCTCCAGCCAATGTCGCCGAAGATAATTGACATCCGCGAATTCTGCGGCAGCTGGTAGCCCGGAAGGTGAGCGTCCGTGAAAGCGTTCCAGCCATATCCACTCAGCGCCGCAGATGTGCGCCAGGGTATCGCGCACGGATGGAAAGCTCGACTCAATCCGCTGAACAAATTGAGCCGGAGAAAGTTTTTCCGCCGCATCCAGCGCGCGATGGTTCGCCCATGCGTTGTAATCAAACAGCTGCTGTATTTGTTCTGGAGACATTTGGCGAATTGCCTTCGTTCACGATCCCGACGTTCAGCGGCTAAAACCGCTGGCTTCAGGACTCTTTCGGCTCGGCTGAAGGCGAGCCCTTTCAAAATCAATACACGTCATAACAGTGGCCCTAAGAAGGAGATGGACTTAAAACGAGCCTTCCTGAGTGAATGTAAACCCTGGCAATCCCGCGCCTGCGGCACTTTTAGAAACCTTTACTTTAACTGTAGGGGCGTCCGGCGCAGTCACTTCGGCTGGTCGCAGCAACGCATATTGAGTGAAGACTTCGTTGTAAACCTTGGTCACAAGATAGTCCTGACCGTTTTCATCCTTGCGCCAGACCTGCCCCAACTGAATAGATTTCACTGCCATATTTTCTCCAACATTCAGAGTAACGGCGGCTTAAGCAGTCGTCAATTGCGCATGGGGCACCGGAGGCGCTGGACTCCTGTCCCAAATTGCACGCGATTCGCGACAGCAATGAAGCCAATCGGCACCTGCTAACATTGCCAACGAACGGGAGATGAAAATGACGCGAGGAATGACGCCGCGGAGGCCGGCAAAGAGCGGAAGGCAGGAAGGCGCGAGATTGAAGCCTGCGCCGATCAAGCGATTGGCGAGTCGCGGCTCGCGCGCCGTGAAACCGGAAAAGGCGGTTGGAGCGCCATTGTCATCGAAGGTGGCAAAGAGCGCTCGCCCGGCAAAAGGCTACAAACCGACTTCTCCCGAGCGCGTTACTGAAATTCTGAAACGGCTGGACGAAACTTATCCTGACGTGACATGTGCGCTGACACACAAAGATCCGTGGGAACTGCTGGTGGCGACCATTCTTTCGGCGCAGTCCACGGACGTTCGCGTAAACATGGTCACGCCGGAGCTGTTCAGGAAATATCCGACGGTGCAGGATTTCGCGCGACTGGAGCCCGAGCAACTCGAGCCTGATGTTCGTTCGACCGGCTTCTTTCGCAACAAGAGCCGGTCGGTGGTGGGGGCGGCGAAAAAGATCGTGAATGAATTCGGCGGCAACGTTCCCGAAACCATGGATGAGCTGCTCACGCTGCCGGGCGTCGCCCGCAAGACGGCGAACGTTGTCCTGGGCACATGGTTTGGAAAGGCCGAAGGCGTGGTTGTAGATACGCATGTGCATCGGATTTCGCGGCGCTGGGAACTGACGAAGAATGATGATCCGAAGAAGATTGAAGAAGATTTGATGGGAGTGATCCCACGCGGAAAATGGATCCTGTTTTCGCATCAGGTCATCTGGCATGGGCGCAAGCTGTGCTTTGCTCGTTCGCCGAAGTGCGCGGAATGTCCGCTGGAAAATATCTGCCACGCCGAAGATAAGACGTGGAGCACGGTGGAGAAGCATGCCGGGGCAAAAGCGTGATCTCACGTCGGCACTTTCAAAATTAAGTAGCCACCGACCAGGGCAAAGATCACATCCGGCGACCAGGCGGCCAGCACCGGCGGCAACTGGCTGATGTTGCCCATCGCCTCGAACAGACCTGAAACTACCGAATAGACCACCGCAATTCCGATAGCGGTGGCGACTCCAGCCATTGCACCGCGCTTCCCTGCTGAGAGCGCGAATGGAATGGCGAGCACTCCCATCACAAACGTGATCACGGGGAATGCGATCTTTTTTTGCAGCTGTACTTTCAACTTGACGACTTCAAATCCGCTCTGCTCAAGGTCGTGAATATAGCGGCTGAGCTGCTTGTAATTCATTTCGAGTGACTGTTTCACTTCTTTCTTGAAATAATCCGGCGGCTCAGAGACAGCGTTAAAGGTCGATACCTCGAACGGATGATAGTCGCGAATGGCCGCGCCCTGAAACGTTCGCTGCCATCCCGAGGTACACACCCAGCGATGCAGGCGCTCGTCCCAATGCGCGGTGTCGGCATCGATGCGATTGACCAACTGGAAAGTCGCGGGATCGAATTGGAAAACAGAAAGGTCGCCGAACTGGTTCCGGTCGGAATCGAAAAGCTGATAGTAGTAAATGTTGGAGTGTTCGCCGAAGATCCATTTGCGATAGGGATTTAAATACGTCTGGGGAGGTCGGCCTTTGATTTTGTTCAGCAACGCGTCCTGACGCTTGTTGGTGTGCGGCAGATAAAACTGGTCGGAGAGAAAGAGACCGCCTGCAACCATAACTGCAATCAGCAGCACCGGAACAATGATGCGGTAGATGCTGATGCCGGTCGCCTTGAGCGCAGTGACTTCGTTAGAGCGCTGCATGAGACCCAGGGTGATGAGCACCGCCAGCAGCACCCCGTACTGCGCAACGTTGTAGAGGAAATATGGTGTAACGTTCAGCAGATATTCCGCGACGATGTAAGGCGAAACCTGGTTCTTGAGTATGTCGCCGAGCAATTCGAAGATAGTAAAGATGAGCGATAGCACCAGTAATGCGCCTACGATCAGCCCCAGGTTGAGTGCGAAGTCGCGCATCACGTAATCGTCGAGAATCATGGGAAAGCTGGCGCTGAACACGCGCTTGCGGGTCGCCGCCCGCTCGAAGGCATTCTCAACCGGAGCAGTGGGTGCCAGCAGCGTGCCACCCTGTATTTTTGCCTTCAACGACGCCCATGATCCCTTCATTGCTGCAATTTCGAACGGCCGCCGCTCCGAACGCCACAGTAGAAATATTCCCAACCCCAGGCACACGAGATCGGCCAACCAGACGCCGAAGCCCGGGGATACTTTTCCCTGCCGTGCGAGCGAAACTCCGAGCAGCGAAACGAAGTAGTAGCCGAAAACCAAAATGATGGTCAGCACAAAGCCCGTGGACTTGCCGCCTTTCTTCGCCGACAATCCCAAGGGGAAACCGACCAATCCGAGTACGAAGCAGGCCAGCGGCAAGGCCAGGCGCCGGTGAAACTCAATCCAATACCAGCGCGCTATGACAGGATTCTTCTTGTGCTTGGCTATCCCCGGCAACTGCCACGTTGGCACTTCAGAAATAGCGGTCGGCGGTTGATCCTTCGCCGCCGCACCCTCAGGCAGCAGAATCGGCAAGTCGGTCTGATCAAAAGTTGATATCTGATACTTCTCCGGCGAGGTCGGATCAGTCTCATGCGACGAGCCATTGATCAGGTGCAGATGCAGCGTGTCCGGGCCCTCGCTCACCAGAATTCCACGTTCGGCGAGAGTCACCCGGGGCGCGGCAGGATTGCTGATGTCGGCGATGAACACGCCCTTCCAGATGGCGGCTCCAGGGGCGTTTTTCACATCGTGGACGTAGAGAACGAGTTTAGGAAAGCCTTCATAGAAGACGCGAGGCTGAATTTCAAAAGAAACCTGCGAGCCTTTAAGTTTCTCCTGCAAATGGGTAAGCGCAGCAGCGGCGCGCGGCGCGACGTAAACGCTGTTGCCGACCGCCAGCACCAGCGACGCCACGAAGAAAACGGAAAGAATTCGGAGAAATTGCCAGACGCCGACTCCGCTGGCCTTCATGGCGGTGATTTCGCTGTCGGCGGCGAGGCGGCTCAGGCCAAGCAGCACTCCGATGAGCACGCCCGCGGGCAGGGTGATGGTCAGCGCGCCGGGAATGATCAGGAAAAAAAGCTCGATCGCGCTCGGAAGGGGCGCGCTGTTGCGGACCACCAGCTCGAGAATCTGGCCCAGTTCTTTGGTGAAGATGACGAAGGTGAAAATTGCGGTCCCGACCAGCGCGTGCGACGTGACTTCGCCGAGAATGTAGCGCGTGAGAATCCGCATGATGGAGCCTGAAATTGGAGGATAGCACGCAGGCTATTCGTGGAGGAGCGTGTGCCCGTGTGCGGGCCGGCAGTCGCAGTGTTGGCCGGCAGTGTTCGTGTGGGTCGGACATTCTGTCTGACCAGGCTTGCATTAAGTTGCCGGAACTTCAGGGGCTACGCGCGTTGAGTAGTCTGCTTGTGGCAGGATAAATCCGTGCCCTTTGCGTTTCGTGCCTGACTGGCAGCACTGATTGACCATCCTCGCGAACCTCAATAAAATCAGAGAGCGGAGTTCCTCCGCGTTCTACGCGCATCTGCGCTGCTGCCCCCTCGTTCAACGGCAGGACAGCTGACTCTGGATCAGCATATCGGGGTTCGAATCCCTGGGGGGCAGCCAAAAATCTCACGGATTCCAGCAAACCCTTCATTTGGAAGTGAATTGAAAAAAGGGCGATCTCGATGGATCGCCCCTGGGAGCGTTTCAGTTGACATCTGCCACTACTTTCCGCTGGGCGTGGTCGGCAATGGCGTGCTGCCCATGCGAAACCCTGACCACATAGGGAAGCCTGCGGAGTTTCGCAGGGTCAGGACTTCGTTTCCCTTAGTGATTTCCTTGGCAATCAGGAAATCTGAACCTTGATACTGGATTCTGGAACCAAGAATCGTCAGCTTGTCGCCCTTTGCAATGCTGAAATTCTTACTCGCCAAATAAGCCGACGGGCCAACGTGTACGGCCAAGGCACCTGCATCGGTCTTCAGCATCAGGTGCGTGCCAGT
Source organism: Terriglobales bacterium (assembly GCA_035493765.1). Lineage (GTDB taxonomy): Bacteria > Acidobacteriota > Terriglobia > Terriglobales > Acidobacteriaceae > Gp1-AA145. Next base: position 526 of record DATJHT010000119.1, on the reverse strand, counting down.
CCAGCCATGTGGGCAACTCCACGTCTGCCCAGCAGTGCCATTTAGTTGTTGGACGTCATCTACGGTGCCGGTGATCGTGACCTCAGTTGCGGTGTTGTAATGCGGACCGCCCATCATTCGGCCTTGTCCTCGACCGCCGCCCATCTGCGCAGTGACTGCAAATCCCATCAACAGTACGAATGCGCTAACCATGAGGAATCTGTTCATTAGACTTTTCATATCGATACTCCTTTTCGGAAGGCCGTGAGAAATTCTGGGGGGCGTTTGTGAATTTCTCACTACGAAATATGAACCCCGTAATAAGCAGATTAGTTCTTCGATCTTGCGACTGAGGTGATGGCAATCACTGACACGTGTATCGGGCTTCACTCCAGACCGTCAGGTTGTTGCTAAAATTTCGTCCAGGCCGGCTGTGATCGTAGTCACGGTGACAGGCGGGACCCCAATTTTGGCCTGAAGTTGGCAGACGTGGAATGGGGATACTTAAAATCGTTGATGCCTGAATCGTGGATTCATCAAAAAGGCC
>DATJHT010000118.1:0-46549 GCA_035493765.1 Terriglobales bacterium | reverse complement strand
GCTTCGGTCCACGCCATCAGATGGGTGCAATCCAGAGGAGCGCCGCTCGCAAGACCCGAGAGCGCAATGACCAGAAATACGGCGAAAGCCAAAGACTTAAAGCGCACAGATAAACTCCATGGTCTAACTCAACTGCTTCCTGCAACATAGAGCGATTGGGTAATCTGGGCTAGGTCACCGAGGTAATAGGCACGACCCGAGATAGGCTGTAGTCAGGGTAGTCCATCCGGGCGAGCCGAGCGCCAGTTTGACGCGCAGAAACGACTACAGTAATGTTTGGATAGAGCGGTTTGCGGAGGCTCCTATGGAACTGTTGTCACCCATGCACCTTTTGCTGATATTTGCAGTTGCTCTCTTGATATTCGGGCCCAAGAAACTGCCTGAGCTGGGTAAGGGAATCGGTGAGGGCTTCCGCGCTCTGAAAGATGGCATGAAAGATAAGCCAGAGCAGGTCTCAACCCCGACGCCGAATCCTCCGGCCAATTCAACCGACGTCAAGAGCTAGGCAAACTGGGTCTAGCTCTAGATTTCCTTCTTATCGCAGGTGACCCGGCAGGGCATGTTCCCATCTAACCCGCTGAATCTCAAAACTTGTGAGGAGAAGGTGATGACAAACTCCGGCGCTTCGAACCAGCACCACCCCGAACACCATAAGTCTGAAATCGAGGAAAAAGAGGAGCGCGAGGAGAACCTCGACAAAACGATTGAGGACAGTTTCCCGGCTAGTGACCCACCGTCTTCAATTCCTGATCCTGAAGACGAAGACAGCGCCGCATAGCGCGTATTGCGATAAAATTTTCTTCAGAATCCGATGGCTTTCAGTTTGCTGGTCAATGGCGTGGAACGGATAGCGGAAGTGTCGCCTGACGAAAGCCTGCTTAACGTCCTCCGCGATCACCTCGAACTCACTGGCACGAAGTACGGCTGCGGCGAAGGCCAGTGTGGCGCCTGCACCGTCCTTGTCGAAGGATCCTCCGTGCGTTCCTGCCGGATGAAAGTGAGTGCGGCCAACGGCAAAAAGATTACGACTATCGAGGGTCTTGCACGGGGCAATAGGCTGCATCCGGTGCAGCAGTCTTTTCTCGACGTAGAAGCCTTTCAATGCGGATACTGCACCCCCGGAATGATTTTGTCTGCTGTAGCGCTGCTCGAACGGACTCCGCATCCCACCGAAAAACAGATCATTGCTCATATGAATGGGAATGTATGCCGCTGCGGGACTTATCAAAGAATCGTCGAGGCAGTGCAGCGCGCCGCAAGTTCCACGAGCAGAAGGACACAGGATGCATCCCCTCGCTGATTCCGAACTGCGACAGCACGAATCGATCTCACGCTTGCGGCATGGCTTTGAGCTCAAGCGGCGCGATTTCTTCAAGCTGCTGGGTGGAGGTCTGGTTGTGGGCGTGGCAAGCCTTCACGCGCCGGCGCAAGAATCCGGAGCCAGAATTAAATCTCGGCCAGAAACTCCAGAAACTCTTGATTCGTGGCTGCACATCGGTGACACCGGACAGATCACCGCTTTCACCGGCAAAGTAGAAGTCGGCCAAAACGTGCGTACGTCTCTGGCGCAGCAAGTCGCAGAAGAGCTTCGGGTACCGCTTTCGTCGGTGCAAATGATCATGGGAGACACCGAATTGACTCCGTATGACATGGGAACCTTCGGTAGCCGCACCACGCCCCAAATGGGGATGCAGCTCCGCAAAGCTGCGGCAAGCGCGCGAGCAGTGCTGATTCGCCTTGCCGAGCGAAAGTGGCAAGTGCCGGAAGCTGAGCTAGCCGCCGACAATGGCCGAATTCGACACGCTGGCTCCAGCCGCCAAATCACGTACGCCGAGCTGATGAGCGGCAAACAATTGACTGAGGCGATTCTGGATGATCCTCCACTGACCGTGCCTGAGCACTGGAAAGTTGCGAGCCGTCCTGCACCCAAGGCGAACGGTCGCGACTTCGTGACGGGCGCACACAAATACACCTCAGACATTGCTCTACCGGGAATGCGCGAGGGACGCGTCATCCGTCCCGACGCGTTTCACGCAAAACTCGTCTCCTATGACACGAATCAGGCAGAAAAACTTCCAGATATTACCGCTGTCCGTGACGGCAATTTTGTGGGGGTTGTCGCGTCTGACAGGGCTGCGGCTGAGCGTGCGGCTGCAGCTGTGAGAGCGCAATGGGATGCTCCCGCGCAGCCTTCCGAAACCGAGTTGTTCGCATATCTGCGAAGCCATGTTGTCGATTCAAGCGACAGCCGCGATGACCAATATGTCACCGGGTCCATCGAGCAGGTGCGAGGTGAAGCCGCGAAGTCTTTAAAAGAGACCTATACCGTCGCCTACATCGCCCATGTTCCTCTTGAGCCGCGCGCGGCAGTTGCTGATTGGAAAGAGGGTAAGCTCACCGTGTGGACGGGAACGCAACGTCCCTTTGGTGTTCGTGAGGAATTGGCTTCCACGTTTCATCTTCGGCAAGACCACGTTCGGGTAATTGTTCCTGATACCGGATCTGCCTATGGTGGCAAGCATACGGGCGAAGCCGCGGTCGAAGCCGCGCGCCTCGCCAAGGCTGCCGGAAAGCCAGTGAAGCTGGTTTGGACACGCGAAGAAGAATTCACTTGGGCATACTTCCGTCCCTCCGGCGTCATTGACATAAGTAGCGGCGCCAAAGCGGATGGCAGCCTGCTTTACTGGGCACACGACAACTACAATTCGGGCCCTTCGGCGATGCGCACACCGTACGAAGTTCCCAATCAACGAATCGCGTTTCACGAATCTGAAACTCCCTTGCGACAGGGATCGTATCGCTCGCTGGCCGCGGCTGCAAACCACTTTGCCCGCGAGTCGCACATGGACGAACTGGCGCATGCGTTGAAAATCGATCCTCTGGAATTCCGTCTCAAGAATTTGAAAAATGAACGCCTTCGTGCCGCGTTGCAGGCTGCCGCGGGCAAACTCGGCTGGAAAGCGAGCTCGGCTACGCCTACACGAGGCTTCGGAATTGCGTGCGGATTCGAAAAGGGCGGATACGTCGCCACCTGCGCGGAGATTTCAGTTGAGCATAACCAGGTCAGGATCGTACGGGTTGTGGAGGCATTCGATTGCGGAGCGGTGGTGAACCCACAGGGCCTGAAGAATCAAATCGCCGGGGCTGTTATGCAAGGCCTCGGTGGCGCGTTGTTCGAGGCCATTCATTTTGAAAATGGCCGGATTCTTAACGCTCACTTAGCGGACTACCGCGTCCCCCGTTTTAGCGATGCGCCGCGAATTGATGTCGTATTGATCGACCGTAAGGACCAACCTTCAATGGGCGCTGGAGAAACCCCGCTGGTTGGGGTTGCCCCAGCAGTCGCCAACGCCATCTTCAGCGCAACCGGTATTCGGATTCGCTCAATGCCGCTGGTGCCGGGAGGTTTGCCGACGAACAAGACCGACAAAGCGAGCTTATCCGGGGCAGCGTCAAATTCTCTACATGGGCATTTAAGCTAACATCACATGTGAACAGGTGAAAGATGATTAGAAACGCAAGCTGGTCCATTCTCTTTTGTGCTTTGCTTTTTGGTTCCCTGACTACGGCTCTGTTGGCGCAAACGGGCGGGGGCGTCTTCTATAACTTCAGCGCTGAAGCTCCCGGCAAAATCCACAAGGTGACCGTTGCGGATCTTCCAGCGCCGCACGCTACCAAATCGGCGGTGAACCCGCCGGAGATGAGTCCTCGTCCGGCAGACGCAATGCCCAAAACGCTTCCCGGTTTTAAGGTGAACATATATGCGACCGGACTCGATGAACCGCGCGAACTTCGGGCCGCGCCGAATGGTGACATTTTTCTGGCGGAGACCAGCAAGGGTGAAATCACTGTTTTTCGCGGGATCGGCAAAGATGGCAAGGCTGAACAGACTTCGACCTTTGCCACCGGCCTGCACGAGCCTTTTGGCATCGCCTTCTATCCACCGGGGGAGAATCCGCAGTGGGTTTACATCGGCGACACAGATTCTGTAAAGCGCTTCCCCTATCGCAGCGGCGATTTAAAAACCAGGGGAACAGCTGAAACAATCATCCCGGAAATTTTCCCCGGAGCCAGCCACGCTCATGGACACAATACAAGGGACGTCGCGTTTTCTCCGGATGGAAAGAAGATGTTCGTTTCAGTAGGATCAGGTTCGAACGTTGATGACCCTGACACCCACAAAACTGAGTTTCACCGCGCAAATATTCTGGAATATAACCCCGACGGCTCCGGCGTACGCGTGTACGCGTCAGGCCTGCGAAATCCGGTCGGGTTAGCCTTCAATCCAAAGACCAGCGAAATCTGGACCGCGGTGAACGAGCGCGACGAACTTGGCGACAATCTTGTCCCTGACTACACCACGCACGTTCAGGATGGCGGCTTCTACGGCTGGCCTTGGTATTACATGGGCGGACACCAGGATCCGCGACTCAAAGACAGCCACCCCGATCTGCGCGCGCGCATGATTACACCTGACATCCTCATTCAACCCCACAGCGCGCCTTTAGGATTCGCCTTCTACACCGGCGACCAGTTCCCTGCCGACTATCACGGCGACATGTTCCTTTCTCTGCACGGCTCCTGGAACCGCCAGCCTCGTACCGGTTACGAACTTGTGCGGGTTCCGTTGCATCAGACGGGCAAAGCGTCCGGCGAATATGAGGACTTCCTCACGGGCTTCGTCACACCCGAAGGAAACGTCTGGGGCAGGCCCGTGGGAGTAGCAGTAGCAAAAGACGGATCGCTGCTGGTCAGCGACGACGGTTCCGGAACCATCTGGCGCGTGAGTTACGAAGGGAAATAGATTTCAGATTCTGCGATACCTGTCGAGAACGAAAACTAAAATGCCACCGTCTATTGCTGGGCATGGTGGGAAACCATGGGGTAGCTGACGCTCACGCTCGTGTTCCTTTACAATCGTTCGTTAATTCTCCTCCTGCGTAGCCAGTATTTATCCACCTCACCGTGGCGGGATTATCTGAAGCTACAGGAGGACTTTATTTTCAAGAAGATGAACCCTTCAAAGCCTAATCCGTCGACTTTCCAGGAGCTGATTCTCCGGCTCCAAGCTTTCTGGGCGGAACACGGATGCGTGCTTCAGCAACCGTACGATCTCGAGGTGGGCGCCGGCACGATGGCGCCGGAGACGTTTCTACGTGTACTCGGACCCAAGCCGTACAAAGTCGCTTATGTGCAGCCGTCGCGACGTCCCGCCGATGGGCGTTACGGTGAAAATCCCAACCGGCTTTATAAGCATATGCAGTTACAGGTCATTCTGAAACCGCCGCCGGAGAATGTGCAGGAGCTTTATCTGGAATCGCTGGGCGCGATGGGAATTGATTTGCACCAACATGACATTAAGTTCGAAGAAGACAATTGGGAATCGCCAACGCTGGGCGCTTGGGGAATTGGCTGGCAGGTCATGCTCGACGGTTTGGAGATCACGCAGTTTACTTATTTTCAGCAATGCGGTGGTGTTGATCTTTTTCCAATTTCCGCGGAACTGACTTATGGACTCGAACGCATCGCAGCGTTCCTGCAGGATGTAGATTCGATTTACGACATCGTATGGGCGCGCGACCCGGAGAACGGCCATGAGACCAAGTATGGCGACGTGCGTCTCGCGGATGAACTACAGCTTTCGGTTTACAACTTTGAAATGGCTGACGTCGGCGCCGCGTGGAAGCACTTCGAATTGTGTGAGGCGGAGTGTAGAACACTGATTCACCTTTACTGGGGAAGCGGCGGCCCTGCCGCAACGAAGACCACAAACGGGGGACAACCGCAGGAAGAGGGGCACTCGGACACCGAGGTTAAGTCTTGTGATAAACACCGGTTCCCTCTTCTTGCCGCCTACGAGCTTTGCTTGAAGTGTTCGCACCTCTTCAACATTCTCGACGCTCGCGGCGCAATCTCGGTGACTGAGCGCGTCGGCGTGATTGCGCGGGTGCGGGCTCTGGCGGTCGGAATTGCCAAGGCCTGGGTGGATCAGCAGAGCACAAAACCTGAAGCCGCACCGTTAGCGGAACAATTCTCAGCTTGAATCCCACCAGCTCCAATCTTCAGGGCATCATCGGCAACACCAGCGCAGACGGATGTTGCGCGTCGTGAAGAATCACGTTGGTTGCCGGAACTGACGTGTGCGCGAACATGATCTCTTCGCCGGTGTTCAGATTGCGATCGAAACGCGGAAAATTGCTGCTGGCAATTTCCAGCCGGATCGAATGTCCTTTCAGAAACACGTTGCTGGTCGCCCAGAGATCAACGGTTATCTGATAAGTCTGTCCCGGATTCATAAAGTTCGGATGCTCAGGTGAATCGCGATAACGCATCCGCAGAATACCTTCCGTCAGATCCCGTGCAAATCCGTCGGGCCCAACATCGACAAGTTTGGCGGTGAAGTCCGTATCGACGGCAGACGATTTCACAAACAGGGTCGCGGTTACCGGACCGGTAACTTCCGTGTCCCGCTGCATAGGCGGGGTAGAGTAAACCAGCACGTCATCGCGATTCTCCACGCCGCGCTGGTCGCGCGGGCCAGGCTCCATGTGCTTTTCGTCACAGCATAACGGCCCGCCGAACGTGGGCGTCGGATTTATGGGATTGTAAACATAGGAGTCCGAAGGCTCTGTCTTGGCGGATGAGGTCGAAAGCGATCCGTCTCCACGCAACGAATTCGCCTTCCCGCCCGAGTGCAGAAAATATTTCGTAGATTGAGCCTGTGGAGGCGGCCAGTCGTCCTCCTGCCGATACTCATTGGCGCCCATCACGAAAAGCTTGACCGGCTTGTCCGTAGCATATTCGTTTTTAATGCCTTTCAAAGTGAAGTCGTACCAGTCGAGTATCACGTTGGTATAAACGTTCTCAATTGCATGAGGCCCAAAGTCGACGTCTCCGATGCGGCGCCCGAAACCAGCGTGCCCGCCTATTTCGATGAGCAAGTGCTGCTGAGTCCTCGCGACTTCGGTCGCGCCGTGCGCTTTTGCGCCCATGTAGTTGTGCAGCGTTCCGGCATTGAAAATGTCATACCAGCCGCCCACCTGGAGCATAGGAACGGAAATCTTCGAAAAATTCTCTTCGATGGACCACTGTTTCCAGTAATCGTCATAATCAGGATGAGCCAGCCAGTCGCCGTAATAAGGTGCGACCAATGAAGTGAGTTGGCCTTCAGCCGGCAACTGGCCGAAATTGAATACCGGATAATTGGCGATTGGAAGTGTAGGTACTCCTCTACGCGCATCTGTGTTCTCTTCGATCAGGCGTTGCAAAGTATTTTGCGCCAGCTGCGAGGTCCAGTTCTGATCGAACCACTGCTCAAATGCGCCGCCCTGATAGGTCCAGTTACTGTGATAGTTGCTGGCCGTCATATTCGGAGCGATTGCTGTAAGGTGAGGAGGCTGGGCAATCGCCGCGAGCATTTGGGTCGCTCCAACGTAAGAAGCCCCTATCATGCCCACCTTACCGTTGGAATACGGCAGCGCGGCTACCCATTCGACAGTGTCGTAACCATCGGCCTGCTCGTGACGGAATGGATACCACTCACCTTCGGACGTATACCGGCCTCGAACGTCTTGAATAACTACGACGTAACCTCGGCGGACCATCTGATAAGCGGGCGAAACTGCCCAGCCGACGTTCTTGTCGTAAGGTGTGCGCATGAGAATGACGGGAAATTTTCCTGGCGTGTCGGGCCGGTAGATGTCGGCGAAGAGGGTCACGCCGTCTCGCGTCTTCATCGGGACATCATGCTGCACGACAACTTCAATTTTCGGCGACGTTGCGTGGGATGGCTCAGATTGCGAGTTCGCAGCGCCCGCAAGCGTCAGAGCAACCAATGTTGTGGCCAACAAATGTGCGCGAACACCTATCATTCGATGAAGCCTCCTGGCCGCGAGACGGCCGTTAAACACCGCGTGCAGCGACACAATTATTTTTCATTTGGCGCTGGGGTGCAAGGGCGCGAATTCAATTTCGTCGCTTTGCGGCAATCAAAAAGACCGCAGCGAGCGAAAATATAATTGACAAAATCGGCTGCGCGGTGCTGAATCTGCGCCGCGCAGTAATATTTGAGAGAATAGAAGTTTCTCAGAATGGCTGATTTTCTTCTAGAAATTGGGACGGAAGAAATTCCCGCACGGATGATACCCGCCGCGCAGGCCGAGTTGCATCGTCGCGTGAGGGAGCTCATGTCCCGCGAACGCCTGATTGCGTCGGGAGAGGTCTCAGGCTTTGATACGCCGCGCCGCCTTGCTGTCCTCGTCAGAGGTGTCCCGGAGACCCAACCGGATGTCATTGAACAGTTGAACGGACCTGCTGCGAGTGTTGCATTCAAAGATGGACAGCCCACAGCTGCGGCTCACGCTTTCGCCAAAAAGGCTGGGGTTGATATCGCGCTGATCGAACGGGTTACCACCCCCAAGGGCGAGTACCTGTCGGCGAAGGTGACAAAAAAAGGACGTCCCGCCGCGGAGATCCTTGCTGAGTCGCTGCCGAAAGAAATTTCCTCGCTCTATTGGCCCAAGAACATGTACTGGCGCAAGCCCAATGAACGATTCGTCCGTCCGGTGCGGTGGCTGGTTGCAATGCTCGATGATCAAATTGTGCCTCTTGAGTTCGGCGGAATTCGCGCCGGCAATCAATCGCGCGGGCATCGTATTTTGTCCTCCGGCGCGGTGATGATTACGAGTGCGGGCGCTCCTTACGTCGAAGCATTGCGGGCCGCCAAGGTTTTGAGTCGACCGGAACGCGAGCAACGGGTCCGTAAGGCGCTTGATGCCGCAACCCGGACCATTCCTGGAGCGCGCTGGCGTGAAGACGCTGATCTTCTTGAGACAGTTGTGAACCTGACAGAATGGCCGTCGGCGATCCTGGGCAGCTTCGGGCGCGAGTTCCTTGAATTGCCGGAAGAAGTCCTGGTCACGGTGATGCGCGATCACCAGAAATATTTCGCAATTGAAGATGCCAAGGGTAAGCTGCTGCCGCATTTTCTCGCGGTGCTCAACACCGACGCCGATCCTCAAGGTCTGATCCGGCACGGCAATGAGCGCGTCCTGCGCGCCCGCTTCAACGATGCTCGATTCTTTTGGCAGACGGACCAGAAGCATTCGTTGCGCGATCGGGTTTCCTGGCTGAAGAACGTTACATTTCAGAAAGACCTCGGCAGCTACTACGAGAAGACCTTGCGGGTGCAACGGCTTTGCAGCTGGGTTACTGAAACACTGCGGCAGAGCGGAGTGGCGATCAGGCCCGGAGTCGTACACAAGGCCGCGTGTCTCGCAAAAACCGACCTCACTACTGAACTGGTGAAAGAATTCACCGAGCTGCAAGGTGTAGTCGGCGGCCTTTACGCAGGCGTGCAGGAACTCGACAAAGGCATGCCAAACGCTACCCGGCAACTGATCGCGCAAACCATCTACGATCAATACAAGCCCGAATCGGCGGAGGATCCCGTTCCCCGGACCGTCGAGGGTGCGGTGCTGTCGATTGCCGACAAAGCCGATACGGTTGCCGGCATGTTCGCGCTCGGCCTACAGCCGACCGGCTCGAAGGACCCATTCGCTCTCCGCCGCCAAGCCAACGGAATTGTCAGGATGATCGCAGAGCACAAGTTGCCAATCGGCCTCGCCAACCTTTTTGAACTTGCTCGCGAAACGTATAAGGGCTCTGCCGCAGAGGCGAAGTTCAAGCCGACGCTGAATTATCAGGAAGCAGTGAGGCCTTTCTTTCGGGAGCGACTGGAGTTTTACCTCCGCGATCAACTCGGCTACTCGTATGACCTGGTCAATGCGGTGCTGGCAGCAGAATCTGATGATGTTGTAGACGCGGTTGCACGTGCGGCGGCCGTTTCTGAAGTTCGCGGCTCGACCGATTTTGCGTCAATTTCAATTGCATTCAAACGCATCAAGAATATTTTGCGGCAGGCAAATGAAAGCGGAAAAAGAATCGCGCCGACGATTGACGCGACCTTGTTGCGCGAAGATCCAGAAAGGAATTTGGCGAGCCAGATGGCTGAGATCGGTCGAGCAGCAGCCCATTTTGGGCAAGCCAAAGAATATTCACGGGCGTTGGGCGAGATTTCTCGTATTCGCCCCGCGGTCGACGCGTTTTTCGATAGAGTAATGGTAATGGTCGAGGATGAGTCGCTGCGGGCGAATCGCCTGGCGCTGCTGCAAGCCTTGCTTAAAGAGTTTTCGACGATCGCCGATTTTTCCGAGATCGTGACGGAAAACAAGCCCAGCTCCGAAGGAGCGGCATAATTTAGCCCAGGGCGTGAGCCCTGGGTAGGCAGATCAACTGAGTGAGTCCCGCAGGGACGGCAGATACAGAGAAAAACAGGTTCCTCCACTCCGAAGGTTGTTCGCAAGGGAACGATCTTCTCCGGTCGGAATGACATTTGGGAAATATTGAATACGTAAAGGAAAAACGCAATTATGGCCACAATGACGGTTCCAGAAACAGAAGCTCCGGTAAAGAGCGCGAAACCAGCCACCAAGTACGTTTACTCCTTCGGCGGCGGCAAAGCCGACGGCAACGGCAAAATGAAGGACGACCTCGGCGGTAAAGGGGCCGGGCTCGCCGAGATGACGAATGCCGGCCTGCCGGTTCCTCCCGGCTTCACCATCGCGACCGAAGCCTGCCGCGAGTACATGCGGCACGGTGGAGTGTCGCAAGAAGTTGATCGCCAGATGGAAACGGCGCTACGGCAGCTTGAGGACCTTCAAGGACAGAAGCTCGGCAAAGGACAGAATCCTCTGCTGGTCAGCGTGCGTTCGGGCGCGAAGTTCTCCATGCCCGGCATGATGGACACGATTCTCAATCTCGGCTTGAACGATGAGAGCGTCGAGGCGCTTGCCAAGCTCAGCAACAACCCGCGCTTCGCTTATGACTCCTATCGCCGCCTGATTCAGATGTTCGGCAATGTGGTGCTCGACATCGAGAAACACGAATTCGACGAGGTCTTCGACGGCAAGAAGAAGCAACGCAAGGTGAAGCTCGATACCGAGCTCGATGCCAAGGCGCTCAAGGAAGTAATTGCCGAATACAAGAAGGTCGTCAAGAAGCACACCAAGCGTGATTTCCCGCAGGATGCTCACGAACAACTCACCATGGCGCGCGACGCTGTGTTCCGCTCCTGGCAGAACGACCGCGCCAAGCACTATCGCCGCATTAACAACATCGACGACATGCTCGGCACGGCGGTCAACGTACAGGCTATGGTGTTCGGCAACCTGGGCGAAACCAGCGGCACCGGAGTTGGTTTCACACGTAATCCCGCGATCGGCACCAAGGAGTTTTACGGCGAGTTCCTGATGAATGCGCAAGGCGAAGATGTGGTTTCGGGCGTGCGCACCCCGGTCCCAATCCTCGAACTCGAGAAGGTCATGCCGGATGTCTATAACCAGTTGCGAGAAATCACCACGCGCCTGGAGAAGCACTACAAAGACATGCAGGACTTCGAATTCACCATCCAGGACCGCAAACTTTACATGCTCCAAACCCGCAACGGTAAGCGCACTGGGTTGGCTGCGGTCCGGGTTGCGTTGCAGATGGTGGATGAAGGCTTAATCAAAAAAGAAGAAGCCATCTTCCGAGTCGAACCGAACCAGCTTTATGACTTCCTGGTACCTCGCCTTGACGAGAAGGGGCAAAAAATTGAAGTGCTGGCAAAGGGCTTGCCTGCATCGCCGGGAGCGGCTGTCGGCGAAATCGTCTTCACCGCTGATGCAGCCGTCGAGCGCGCAGGACACGGGGCCAAAGTTCCGGTGATTCTGGTTCGCGCTGAAACCACGCCGGAAGATATTCACGGCATGGAAGTGGCAAAGGGCATTCTGACTTCACGAGGCGGAATGACCAGCCATGCGGCAGTGGTCACGCGCGGCATGGGCAAGTGCTGCGTGGCGGGTGCAGGCGATATTGACGTGGATGAAAAAGCTCAGGAGATGCGCGTTAAAGGTCAAGTATTCAAGGCCGGAGACTGGATCTCGCTCGATGGCACTACCGGCCGCGTGATCAAGGGCAAGCTGAAAACGCTCGATCCGTCGCCGGATGACCCCGAATTGCAGAAGTTTATGGGATGGGCCGATCCGTACCGCGTGCTGAAAGTGCGCGCCAATGCTGACATTCCGCGCGATGCCATCCAGGCGCGCGCGTTCGGCGCAGAGGGAATCGGGCTTTGCCGCACTGAGCACATGTTTTTTGGCGAGGAAAAGATTCCACATATGCGCGCGATGATTCTCGCCAACAACGAGAAAGACCGCCGCGCCGCGCTGAAGAAGCTGCTGCCTATGCAGCGAAATGACTTCATTGGCGTGTTCCGTGCCATGGACGGCTTCCCGGTTACCATCCGCACCCTCGATCCGCCGCTGCATGAGTTTCTGCCGCGCCGTGAGGAGCTAATGGTGGACATCGAGACGCTGCCCATTCGCGATACCAAGGCGAAGAAAGTTCTGGTCGCTAAGTACAGCGACTACGGCGCCAAGGCTGTCGGCGATCTCAAGAAACTGCTGCCCACCCTGCTCGCGCGCGTTGAGCAGTTGCACGAATTCAACCCCATGCTCGGGCACCGTGGCTGCCGTCTCGGCATCACCTATCCGGAGATCACCGAAATGCAGGCACGCGCCATTTTCGAAGCCGCAGTCGCGGTCGCGAAGGACGGCGTAAAGGTGTTCCCCGAGGTCATGATTCCGCTGGTTGCCACGCTGAAAGAGTTGGAGAATCAGGCGGGCATCGTGAACCGCGTCGCTAAAGAAGTTTTTGCCGAGAAAAAGCAAGCGGTCGAATACTTGGTCGGCACCATGATTGAGCTGCCGCGTGCCGCGCTGGTAGCGGATGAGATCGCCAAAGAAGCGCAATTCTTTTCTTTTGGAACCAACGATCTCACCCAGACCACGTGGGGTTTCTCGCGTGACGATGTTAACAAGATTTTGCCGACGTACCTCTCTGAGGGGATCATCAAGCAGGATCCGTTCAACGCGCTCGATCAGGAAGGTGTTGGTCAGTTGGTGAAAATCGCCACCGAACGCGGGCGCAAGACCCGATCTAACCTGAAAGTTGGAATCTGCGGTGAGCACGGCGGCGAACCTTCGTCGGTCGAGTTCTGCCACAAGGTAGGACTCAACTACGTTTCGTGTTCGCCTTTCCGCGTGCTAACCGCGCGCTTGGCGGCGGCGCAAGCGGCAGCAACTGAAAAGCTGGGCGTCGAGGGAGGAAGGACAAAGTAACAAAAAACAATTCATAACAGTCAGCCCACCCTCGAGGTGGGCTTTTATTTGTGAATCAGTTGTTTCGCGATGCTGCAATATAGCTCGACCGCATCCTCCAACTGTTTTTTCTCGACGTACTCGCCTTCCGTGTGGGCCACGTGAATTGACCCCGGCCCGAGCAATAGCGGTTGGCCCCAGTTAGTCAAAGCCGGAACATCCGTGGTGAAGGCCGCCACCATCGTCGGCACCCCTTGAAAGCTGCGCAGACGAACGAAGGGGATTTCCAGGGTGAAATCGACTCTCGCCAGATCGCCAACGGTTGTGACGATTTCATTGCGAAGCGCTGCTGCCGGGCCGACCAGCCTATAAAGCAATTGCGCCCGGGCCTTATCGGGAATCACGTTCGGCGCGCGGCCGCCTTCGATGACGCCAACATTCATGGTACAAGGGCCGATGTCGGGATCGGACGGCAACTTCATAGCACGCAGGCGGCGTAAAGCTTCTACCAGTTTGTCGATCGCGGACTCGCCAAGTTCGGGATAGGCGGAGTGTGCCATCCGTCCGCTGGCGATGATTTCCACGCGCAAAGCACCCTTCGATGCGAGTGCGATCCGGTTCTCCGTAGGCTCCCCGTTGATGAGATATTTGCAGCTGTTCGCCTGCCGGTTCGCGACTTTCGCTCCGAGGCTGTCTCGTTCTTCGCCGACCAGGAACAACAGTCCAACGTAGATCCCTTCCGCTTTCAGCCGCTCCGCGGCGGCGATCTGCGCAGCGATGATTCCCTTCGCGTCACAGGAACCGCGACCGTAGATGCGAGATTCATCCTCGGACGAAGGAATATACGGCGGCACTGTGTCCATGTGGGTCGAAAAAACAATCTCAGGATTCGGGTTCTGTGTGGATGTGGCATATACATTCGCTCGCTCGGCTTCTACCGGCGTGTGCTGAACGTCGTAGTCGAAGCCTGAAAGTTGTTTAACGAGGAAATGGCCCACCGAACCTTCGTTTCCGGTAATGGATTCGATGTCAACCAGGTTCCGCGTGAGTGCGACAACATCAATGCTCATCGCATTGAGAATAGCAAATGAGCAGTGAGCAGTGAGCTCTTGCCCGCCGCTCACGGCTCACCATCCGCACCTCGAGGCTTCCTGTAATCTTGGTGGGTGCCCGATGCATCTTCTATCCGCTCGCTTTTTCTCGAGGGACCCGCAGGTCGGCTCGAAGCGCTGCTCAACACTGGCTCCCCTAATGCGACCCACGCCGCTCTGATTTGCCATCCGCACCCCAGCTATGGCGGTACCATGCACAACAAGGTCGCTTTCCATGCTATGAAGGCACTGAACAGCTTCGGCTTCCCTGCCCTACGCTTTAATTTTCGCGGCACCGGACTGAGCGAAGGGCAGCATGACTACGGTGTTGGCGAGGTAGATGACGTTCGCGCGGCTCTCGACTGGATAGATCGAGAGTTTCACTTGCCGATTATTTTCGCTGGATTTTCGTTCGGGGCGGCGATCGGACTGCGTGCCGCATGCCCGGACAGTCGAGTCAAAGCCGTTATCGGCCTTGGCGTTCCGGTGCGGCCAGTTGATGATCGCAGCTACGGTCTTGAATTCTTGGAATCGTGTGAGAAGCCCAAGCTCTTTATCAGCGGCAGCCGCGACCAGTTTGGCCCGCGAGCACAGCTTGAAGAAATGGTGAAAAGCGCATCGGAGCCAAAGAAGTTAGTGATCATTGAAAGCGCCGACCATTTTTTCGAAGGCAGATTAAAGGAGATGCGCGAAGCGACTGAGGCCTGGGTGAAAGAAATGATTCAATGAAGACGATTGCCCGACACATTTTCGATCACGCCATGCGCGAGTCGAGCATGAGCGCAGCCTTTCAACGGCATGTGAGCTTCGAACGGGGCGTCCTGAGGATTTGCGATGACTTGTATGACCTGAACGCATACAGCCGCGTTTTCGTGATTGCAATCGGCAAGGCAGCGCATTCAATGGTCGATGCCTTGCACCAACAAACCGGGCAGAGATTTGAAGGCATCCTCGCCAGTCCTGTGCAACCGGAATTTCACGTTCGCGGCTTTCGATATTTCCACGGTGGACATCCGCTTCCGAACGGCGACTCGATTCGCGCCGGAGCGGCGATACTGAAGTCGCTCAGCACCTTGAATGAATCCTCGCTGGTAATTTACCTGATCAGCGGTGGCGGCTCCGCATGCGCAGAAAAGCCGATCGACGAGGAAATTTCGCTTGACGACCTGATTCAGACATATCGCGCGCTGGTTCTTTCCGGTGCTCGCATCGGCGAAATCAACAGCATTCGCAAACATCTTTCCGCCATAAAAGGTGGCCGTCTCGCGCAGGCAGCTTATCCGGCGCAACAGGTTTCAATTCTGATCTCGGATGTTCCCGACAACGCACCCGACGCCCTGGCATCGGGCCCAACCATGCCTGATTCGTCCACCATCGGAGACTGCAATTCAGTCGTCACAAAGTACAGCCTGCTGCAGGAATTTCCGGCTTCCGTGCGGGAATTGTTTGAGCGGCACGTACTGGAAGAAACTTTAAAATCCGACGATCCAGCGTTCATTCGCGCACGCTGGTGGACGGTGCTCTCCAATTCCAACCTGCTCGAAGCGGCCAAAAAAGAAGCTGAGCGTCAGGGATTCGCCACGTTTATTGACAACAGCTGCGACGACTGGGATTACCGCAAGGCCGCGGACTATCTGCTCGACCGCATCCGCAAACTACGGCAAGCAAACGAGCGCGTCTGCCTTCTCTCTGGCGGAGAAATCACGGTTCGTGTAACCGATGGTGGAATCGGCGGACGTAATCAGCAATTCGCCTTGTACTGCGCCGATAAAATTGTCGGCGACGATATCTGCGTGCTGAGCGCCGGTTCAGACGGAATCGATGGCAACAGTGACTCCGCAGGCGCAATCGTAGACGGAGCTACTGCCAAACGTGCAAAAGCCCGCGGGCTCGATCTCGAGAACCATCTAGCTTCATTCAACGCTTATCCGCTGTTTGAAGCGCTCAATGATTCCATTGTGATCGGGCCCACGGGCAACAACCTCCGTGACATCCGAATATTGCTGACTGGCTAAGCCGATTTCCTCTCCGCATGCTGCGGCGGCATCTTCGCGACAGCCTCATCCATGCCCCGCTTCATTTCTTCTGGCGAGAGGTCCTTTACATGCGTAGCCAAGGACCATTGATGCCCGAAGGGGTCGGTGACAACGCCGTAACGATCGCCCCAGAATTGATCCATCAAGGGCATTTTGACCTTAGCCCCGGCTGAAGTAGCGCGATCGAACGCCGCATCTACTTTGTCGGTGTAAATGTGGATGGTGACTGAAGAACCTCCACCGGATAGCGGAGACAATGCCCCGTATTCTGGCATCTCGTCGTTCAGCATAAGGAATGAATCGCCAATGCGCAGCAGCGCGTGCATCACCTTTCCATCTGGCAGCTTCGCGACATCGCCCAGAAGTTCGGCCCCAAATGCATTCTTGTAAAACTCGATTGCGTTTTCCGCGCCACGAACGACTATGTGTGGGGTAAGAGTGTGAAATCCTTGAGGAACTGCCTGTACTTTTGTTGACATAAAAACCTCCTCGGGGGGAGATTTTAGTCCACACGATTGTTAAAAAGGTCAGAAGATTTTTGTAATACCTTCGTCGAGAACCAGCACTTTGTCCTTGATTCCGGCGGCAATCGCTTCCTTTTCAAGCAACTGCAAAGGTTCATCAATGGGTTCGTGCGAAAGCCGAAATGTACCGTAGTGCATGGGCACCATCCATCGCGACTGCAGGTCCAGGAATGCGCGAGTCGCATCTGCGGGATTGGTGTGCACGTTGCGAAACGATTCAGGGTTGTACGCCCCGATCGGCAACAAGGCGAGTTGCGGCGCAAGCCTCATGCCAATTTCACGAAAGCCCGAAAAATAGGCGGTATCGCCTGCGTGATAGACGGAGTGCTTACCGCCGCGCAGCACATATCCTCCGTATCCTCGGTGTGCGTCGCGCAGAATGCGCGCGCCCCAATGCCGCGAAGGCACATGCGTGATGGTGAGATTCCGATGCCGGTAGCTGCTCCACCAATTTAATTCGACTACGTCGCGAAAACCAAGATCGGAAACAAGATCAAAAACCTGAGCGGGCACTACGATTGTCGGCGCAGACCCACGATAGCGCTTTGTGTGTTGCACCAGCGCGCGCAGCGATGGACGGTGTAAATGATCGAAGTGGGCATGAGTAATCAGCACCAGGTCGACTGGCGGCAGGTCGTTGATTTTTACTCCCGGCTGGCGCAGGCGCTTGAGCACGAATAGCCAACGGGCGAAATTCGGGTCAATAACAACGTTCTCTCCCCCGACCTGTAAAAGAAAACTTGCGTGCCCGATGAACGTCACGCCCAGCTGCCCGTTCGAAACCAGCACCGGCTTGTGCGACTCACCGATTCGAGGGGTCACCGCGGAGTGACGAACCAGGCGGCCGAACTGCCGAGCGCGTTTTCGCAGAGCTGGGTTCTTCAGGGCCTGTTTGAGCATGTATCGAGCTCCGACCTATGAGCCTTTTACTCTTGGCAGCGGAAACACCGAGTCTCAGTTATAAAACTAGTCGCATTCTATCAACTAGGACATCATTCGCTTGACCCGGTCATGCCAGTCATTTCTAATCTTAAAGTCCTTATTAGATCAGGAGCTCATAATGCGAGTTGCTTTTTTAGGTTTGGGAATCATGGGCGGTCCAATGGCAGCCAACCTGGCCAAGGCCGGCCACGAGGTCACGGTCTGGAATCGCACCCCGGGAAAACAAGTTGAAGGCGCTCGATCCGCAAACACTCCGGCAGAGGCGGCCCAGGGAGCGGAGGTAGTGTGGCTTTGCGTTTCAGATACGGGTGCGGTCGAGAACGTTCTCTTTGGCGAGAACGGCGTCGAGCAATCACTCACCGAGGGCATGATTATCGCCGATTCCAGCACCATTTCGCCCTCGGCCACACGCAAGTTTTCTGAACGAGTTGCGCGCCGCGGCGTCCGTTATGTCGATTCCCCGGTTACCGGATCGAAAACCGGGGCAGAAAGCGGGACTCTCCTTTTCATCATCGGTGGAGATGAACAGGCAATCGAAAAGCTGAAGCCGCTCTACGCTGCCATGGGAAAGAAGATGTTCCGCATGGGCGAGACCGGCAAAGGCCAGTCTGCCAAGCTGGTTATGAACTTGCAAATAGCGCTCATTTACGAAGGATTCGCAGAAGCACTGACCCTGGGCGCGAAACTTGGGGTTGACGCTGAAACGCTGATGCCTCTCGTGCAGGCCTCCATGGTGCGCTCGGGAGTGGTGGAATACAAAGCTCCCTTTGTTTTGGGCCGAGATTTCACTGCAAACTTCCCCCTGCGGCTGATGAGCAAGGATATTCGTCTCGCGCTCGACGCCGCCAAAGAAGCACGAGTTAAGCTCCCCGGACTTGAAACCGTTGAGGAAATTTACGAAATGGCGATTGAAGATGGACACGCCGATCTCGACTATGCGGCAACTCTATTGCTGTTGGAGAAGTGGGCGGGAGTCGAAGTTAAAGGGCAGGCAGCCTGAGGTTTTTGGAATAAATGCTGTGCTCGGGCGCATCACTACATGGCGGACATTCTCTACTACAGTCTATGGTACAAAGATTTCGAGATGATCGAGATGCTCCCGCATGCCTTGCGCGCGCTTCAGCAATTTGTGCCCTCAAAATCCCTGCCCGGCATCAGCCAGATTGCCATTCACCCAATTTCGTGGAACGAGCCCACGATTCTTGAACAGCGCTACAGGCCCGGCATTTCGCCGGAAGCAGCTATCGTCGCCGCCGCCGACCTGCTGCATGAAGATTACGCCTATGCTTTCGAATCGAACTGGGATTTGTGGGCTCCGCAGTCGAGCGGCGAATGGATACAGCAACCCACGCCGGTGTGTTTCATCGTGCGCGGCGACGAGTTCGAAGAAGGGGAAGCCAAAACCCAAGGCGAGATTCAGGTGGACTTCGGCCTCGACGTCCCGTTTCTCCACGAAGAGCTCCATCTCACGGAGGAATTGGAATCGCGAGTGCGCACGAATGTCCAAATGCTGGTGGATTTCATCCATCGCGTGGAGAAAAATGCCGGAACGGCGACTCGGCTGCTCTGGTCCGAGTCGGGAGAAAATCTCGCCCAGAAATTGATCGGACGTCTGCAAAAGGTGCAGTAATTGGGTACGAACCTTCCTGTGATCGAGACCGCGAGACTCAACCTCCGAAGCTTCACAGAATCGGACATCCCTGGCCTGGTGCGGTTGATTGGGGCGCGAGAAGTTGCCGCGACCACCCTGCGCATCCCGCATCCCTACGAAGAAAGGCATGCTCGGGAATTTCTCGCCAGTGTTCCAAAGGAAAACGAGCTGCGCCTGGCAATTGAACGGCGCAGCGACAGGCAACTCTGTGGAGGCATCGGGCTGCACCCTGAGTCGCAACATCGGCGCGCTGAGCTCGGCTACTGGCTGGGCGTGCCTTTCTGGGGCAATGGATATGCAACCGAAGCAGCAATGGCCGTGGTACGGTATGGCTTCGAAAAACTGGAACTGAATCGAATATTCGCCTCACATTTCGAGGGCAACATTGCGTCAGCCGGAGTGCTCAAAAAGATAGGAATGCGACACGAAGGCTGCATGCGCAAGCACATCTGTAAATGGGGCACTTATCTTGATTCCGAGTTATACGCAATTCTTCACCACGAAGCGAATTGACCGTTGTGTTTAGGCTAGCCCCGTTCTGACAGATTCTTGGAGCGTTCGACTGGAACAGACGCCCTTAGAACGGTTCCGTTTGGCGACGACGTTAAATCCAGACGGCCTCGCAACTGCCTCATGCGTTCATCCATTCCGCGAAGGCCTACGCCGCTCGATAGATGAGGGCCGGCTGCGGAGCCGGACGTGAGCTTATCGGGGAGCCCCCGGCCCTCGTCCCGAACCTCCAGTATGTACCAGCCGTCATCCATCAACAATTTGACGTGAGCGACCCGACTGCCGGAATGACGGTGAACGTTGGCGAGAGCCTCTTGCAGGACCCGAAACAACGCAAGCTCTGCATCCCGCGAAAGCCGCCCGAACTTTTCCGAAACCTTGAAATCCACCCGGATGCCGCTTCGAGCCGCAAAACCATCAAGGTACCAGGGAACCGCCGAACACAAGCCCAACTCCTCCAGCATAGGGGGATACAACAGGTACGACATCGTTCGAATTTCTTTAATGCAGTTGTCGGCCAGGTTTACACATCGAGCTATTCGGTCAGCATCAGACCGTCCGGGCGCGAGCGATTGAAGGTTCATTTTGATGGCGGTAAGAATCTGCCCCAGGCTGTCATGCAGGTCCCGTCCGATACGCCTTCGTTCCTCGTCCTGGGAACGCAACAGGTGAAGTGAGAGGCTGCGCAAAGATCGCTCCGATTCAGCAAGTCTTTGCTCGGCTAACTTCCGCTCAACAATTTCCCTCCGCAGCTCCTGGTTGGCGCAATCGAGAGCGCGCTGTGCCTCCATTCTTTCGGTGAAGTCTCGCGTCACCTTGCCGAAGCCCAGTAATTCTCCATCCTCTCCGCGTACCGCCGTGATTAACACGTTCGCCCAAAATCTGGAGCCGTCCTTACGCAGCCTCCATCCTTCGTCTTCAAACCGGCCTTCGCGCGCGGCCACCTCGAGCTCCATGGCTGGTTTGCCCGACTGAATGTCCTGTTCCGGATAAAAAACAGAAAAATGCTTGCCGATAATCTCATCGGCCCTGTACCCCTTCATGCGGTGGGCGCCAGGATTCCAGGTGCTGACATTGCCTTTTACATCCAGCATGAAAATGGCGTAATCCTGAACCGCTTCCACAAAACGGCGCAGTCGTTCTTCATGGCTGCGCCACTCCAGTTCTTTTTCCAGAGCGGCAGTTCTCTGCTGTAAACGCACAATGTCCCGCATTTGTGCGTCTTCGCTGATCGACCCGAAACCCGGAGAATTGTCAGGGATCACGTGTGAATGTTCTCCACAAATGCTTGAGAAACTGTCTTCATCCTGCAGGCTCGAAAAGGACTGCATAGGATAACCACAGAGGAGCGACACAGGATATTCTTCTAATAGGACATTCCACAACTGTTCAAGGCGAATGGTCGCATGTTTGTTGCCCTGGTCCCACAAAATTGCGACCATTTCTCCGAAAGTCGCAACCCCGCCATTTCTACTGGAACGGGAAGCATTCGCCACCGCACCGCCGACAACCCGCATGAATCGTTCAGGATCGGGAGAATCGTCAATCATGAACTGTGCCAATGTTTCGGCAGCGTCCATCGTGAAATAACGACCATCCCTGACCGCATCGTTAAATCCCGGTATCTCTGTTATCAGCCTTTTCGCCAGACTGTCTCGATGCGAAGAGGTACCAATCACGATCGCGGCTTCGCCAGAAATGAGGGCCGCACCTATCGAACGGGCCACTTGTGCAATCAAATGCTCGTCATGCGAATAAAACTGAACGCTATGGGAACGTAAGTTATCGATTGCAGGGTTCTTCTTGACTTCGGCCAAGCTGGTTTCGCCTTGGGAAGAAAAAGCTATAAGTCCGCTGATGCCTGCTTGAGCCAAATCCTTAAGAGACTAGCAGAGTGCGAGAAGCTCTCCCATACAGAACATCATGTATGGCGTGATGCGAGCCTGCTCAGATTGGGTATAGTTGGATACAGACCTGATGGACGTCCTAGACATTCTGGCTATAGCCGCACACCGCGACGATGTGGAGCAAACCTGCGGGGGAACACTCCTGAAAATGGCGCAACTCGGTCATCGGACTGGAATACTCGATCTGACCAAAGGCGAGATGGGCACTCGCGGATCGGCGGAAGATCGTGCCCGCGAAGCCGCTGAAGCGGCTCGAATTCTCCGCACTTCGTGGCGCGAGGCGCTAGACATCCCCGATGGACGGGTTGAGAACACCTGGGAGAATCGCCTGAAGGTGGCGCGGGTGATCCGGCAAACTAGGCCACGGGTCCTCATTCTGCCTTATTGGGAGGGGCGGCATCCGGACCACTACACAGCATCGAAACTTGGATATGAAGCCAGCTTTTTGGCAGGGCTGGCCAAGCTGGATATTGATCATGCACTCGGCGCCCAACACTCAGCATTCAGTCAGGTCGCCTCGGCAGTGGCGAGCGTAGCCGCCGGCGAGAAGCAATTTTCCAGTGGCGTAAGTTCCGTCCTTGCGCCACACCGGCCATTCAAGATCATCTATGCGACGCTTTACCACGATATCCGCCCTACTTTCGTGGTGGACATCACGGACCAATTCGAATTGCGCCTCGAATCGCTGATGGCCTACAAGTCGCAGTTCGGTGACCAAGAAGCCGGAAAAGACATCTTTCCTGCTCGCGCCGAAATTCGGGATCGAGTCGAGTCCATGGCGAGGTTCTACGGCTCATTCGCCGGAGTTACTTATGCCGAGCCATTTCTGCAAAAGGAAGTCGGACTGGTCGAAGACTTAACTGCACTTCCGGTGAAGTCGATTTGAAACGCGGCCGAAACTAGCGTTTGACTCCAATCGACAAACCATCCCTGATCGGTAAGATGGTCGTGAATAACTCCTGTGAGTCATACAAGAGGCGATTAAATTCCAGAATGGCCCTGGTTGAATCCTCAGACGGATTGGGCTGCGCGACCTTGCCACTCCAAAGGACATTGTCGGCAACGAGGAGACCGCCCGGGCGCAATCGCGGCACCGCCAGCCGGAATGCTCGCGGATAATCTTCCTTGTCCACGTCGCAAAAGATAATGTCGAATTCCTGTTTCTCTTCCGACAAAAATTCAAGGGCATCGCCTATTTTTGTCGTGATCCGGTCGCCCACGCCGGCACGGTCGAAATAAGCGCGCGCTTCGTCTGCGTTTTTTCGATCACCGTCAGTGTAGATCACGCGCCCGCCCTCTCCCACCGCGCGGGCCCACCATATTGTGGAATATCCAATTGCCGATCCCAGTTCGAATACTGTCTTCGCTCGCGAGATGACGGCGAGTTGGTAAAGCACGCGCGCCACTGCAGGGCCGACAATCGGGATGTTGCGCTTTTCGGCCTCAGCTTCCATGCTCGCGAGCACCTCATCGCGCGGTGGAAGGAGCGAGTAGAGATAGTCTTCAACGGGTCCTGAGGTAATGCCATGCATCATCCAGGCAGGCTTGTCATCTTTTGTTGACATGTTATGCCCCAATCGCTCGAAATCAGGAAGCCGTCTGCCCCGGCTTCATCTCGAACACTTCAACGTTCTTTACCAACTTCGCCAGTTCGCCCGGACGTCCGGTCAAGACTGGAAAAGTCGCGAAATGCATGGGAATTACTGTCGCGGATTTCAGCAGATTACAAGCATACGCTGCTTCGCGCGGGCTCATGGTGTAGTGATCGCCAATTGGGAGCATCGCAATTTGGGGAGCGTACAGATCGCGAATAATCGCCATGTCGCCGAAGACGTTGGTATCGCCTGCGTGATAAATTTTCACTCCATTTTCAAACTCAACTACGTAGCCGACCGCTTCGCCGCCATAAACCAATGTGTCTCCGTCGAGAATTCCGCAGGAGTGGTCGGCATGCACCATGGTCACCTTAATGTCGCCAACCTGTTGGGTTCCACCCTTGTTCATTTCAGACGTTTCTTTCACGCCTTTTTTCTTCAGCCAGCCGCAAAGCTCGGGGATACCGACAATCTTGGGATTGTGCTTCTTGGCGATTTCCACGGCATCTCCGATATGGTCTCCGTGCCCATGCGTGATGAGCATCACGTCGAGTGATTCCAAATTCTTTTCCGAGTCCGGACAGGCCGGGTTTCCCATCACCCAGGGATCGATAAGGATGGTTTTGCCTTTGGGTGTTTGTATGCGAAAGGTTGCGTGACCTAACCAGGTAAGTTTGACCCCGTTCAAATTCATTGCCTTTTGCTCTCCCGTGCTCCACACATTCTAGTGGGCGGCCCGGACCGTCTTCAATGTAGCTGAATTTCCCGTAGAGTAAGATGTTCGTCGAATGGAGAAGCTTAAACTCCTGATCTCGCGTGAGCAGATCGCGCAACGCGTCGCCGAAATGGGCAGGCAAATCACCGCTGATTGCGAGGCGCCGGTTATCTTTGTTGGAGTCCTCAAAGGCGCGGCGGTGTTTCTGAGCGACCTGGTGCGGCAAGTCCAACTGGATGCCACCTTCGACTTCATTGGCGTATCCAGCTACGGCAATCCGCCGGGGCCAAAGCAAGAAAAAGTTTGGGACTCGATGGGCGAGGTCCGTTTGACCAAGGACGTAGATCAATCCTTGCGCGGTAAGAACGTCGTGTTGGTAGAAGATATCCTCGATACGGGGCTCACCCTGACGTTCCTCAAGCGGCAATTGCTCGGCCATGAACCCAAGAGTCTGCGCGCCGCCGTTCTTTTAGATAAACCTTCACGGCGAAAACTTCCGGTGCAGGCGGATTATGTGGGCTTCATCATCGCCGACGAATTCGTAGTCGGTTACGGGCTGGATTATGCCGAGCAGTACCGTAATCTGCCGGACATTCGCATAGTTCCGAACGTAACGGCTCCCTAGAGCGAGTCGCTCCGCTCAAGCTCCGGCAACTCCGGCTGATATCATTGAAGGGTGGAAACCGCCGCAGTGCAAACTGAATTGCAATCGCGCATAGAACCGTTGTTGCTGGAAGTCGCCGACGTGGTCAACACCACGCTCGACCTCGACACCACGCTCCGGAGGGTAGCGGAACTGGTGCGCAAAGTCATCGATTACGAGATTTTCGGGATCCTGCTGCTGAACGAAAAAACACAGGAACTCTACTTTCGATTCAGTCTGGGGCATTCGCGCGAAGTTGCAGAGCGGATTCGGATCAAAGTTGGCGAAGGAGTCACCGGCACCGCCGCGCAGCGGCGCGAAGCAGTCCTGGTGGGCGATGTATCAGCAGATTCGCGTTATATTTCTGCCGTACCCGGCGTCCGCTCGGAGATCGCGGTGCCGCTGATCATCAAAAATCGAGTGATCGGGGTTATTGACATCGAATCCCCTCAGCCCAATCACTTTACCGAAGAGCACAAGCAGTTGTTGACTCTGATCGGCTCGCGCATGGCGGTCGGAATTGAAAATGCGCGCCTTTACACCCGCATTACCCGGCAAGCCAAGACACTTCTGCTGCTGAATGAAATCGCGCGCGAGCTAACGTCCATTTTGAATCTGGACGAACTGCTCAAGCGCGTCGGCGAATTGCTTAGCCGGTTAATCGATTTCCAGATGTTCAGCATCATGTTGCTTGACCCAGCCGGAGAAACATTGCAACACCGTTTTTCCTTGCGCTTTCAGGAGAATATTCACCTGAAGAACGACATTCCTGTCAGCAAAGGAATCGTCGGCTTTGCGGTAGAGCAGAAGCAGGCAGTGCTCGTGCGCGACGTGAAGAAGGACCCGCGTTACATCGAAACTAACCCTGAGACGCGCTCGGAGTTGGCGGTACCGCTGATTTACAAAGACAACGTCATTGGTGTTCTCGATCTGGAACACACTAAACGCGGCTTCTTCACCGATGACCATCTACGAACTATGACGACCCTGGCGGCGCAGATTGCGATCGCCATCGAGAATGCAAGACTGTATGAGCAAATTGCCCGCCAGGAGCGGCGATTGGAGCGCGATCTGGCAATGGCACGCGAACTGCAGTTCCGGCTGCTTCCGCAGTCGCGGCCGAAGCTCGACAATCTGGAGATAGCGGCAAAGTTCTCTCCCGCACGAGCCATCGGCGGCGATCTTTACGACTTTTTGAGCTACTCAAATTCCCGGACCGCAATTGCTATCGGTGACATTAGCGGCAAAGGCGCTCCGGCGGCAATCTACGCGGCGCTGGTCAGCGGAATTCTGCGTTCGCATGCGCCCATGGAGCCAGCTCCTGCAGAAATGCTGGCGGCCGTGAACTACTCGCTGGCTGAGCGGCGGATCGAAGGCCAATTCGTCTCGCTGATTTACGCCGTCTGGGACGACGTTAACAGCACACTTCAGGTTTCGAATTCCGGTTTGCCGCGTCCGGTGTACTGTCACAAAGGCAAGACGCAGTTGATTGAAGCCACTGGTTTGCCTCTCGGCTTGTTCGACGACGCGGAGTACGACGAGTTTACCTTTCAGGCCGAGCCCGAAGACATTTTCGTGTTCTTCAGCGACGGCATTCTTGATGCCACGAACAAGGCCGGTGACCTTTTTGGGCGTACTCGGCTGGAAAAGATCATCGCCGAGTGTTCCGGAAATTCGGCTGAGTCCATGGTTAAATCCATTTTCAAGGCTGCTGCCGACCATGCTTCCGGAGTTGAAACTTTCGACGATGAAACTGTGGTCGCCATCAAAGTGAAAGGTAGTGCCTCGAAGCGAAATTGAGCGAACTTCTTCAGCGGCCTCCTGGATTCGTTTACACCTCCGGCAAGAAAACTTCTCCACCCTCGCTCTGTTGCGAGCAAATTCCCCTTGAACAGCTGGCGGCACGCTTCGGAACCCCGCTGTACATATATTCCACCGCTGCGATTCGCGACCGCGTGAATGCCTTCGCTACCGCGTTCCGCAACACCGGTCACATCGTCTGCTATTCGGTGAAAGCGAATTCGAACCTGTCAATTCTCCGCCTGCTCGCGAAACGCGGCTGCGGGTTTGATGTGGTATCCGGTGGCGAACTGGAACGAGTGCTCCGTGCCAGCCGAAAATCAGTAAGCCATGTTGTCTTTTCCGGTGTCGGCAAGACCTGTGACGAGATCGAAGCAGCAATCAAGGCTGGAATTCTGTTATTTAATCTCGAGAGCGAGTCGGAACTGGAAGTCGTTGCCCGCGGCGCGGCGAAATTGAAACGGACGGCGCGCATCGCGTTTCGCGTGAACCCCGACGTTCCGGCAGACACTCACCCATACATTTCGACGGGATTGCAGAAACACAAGTTCGGTGTACCGCTCCATGAAGCAAGCAATTTGTACAGACGTGCAGCAAATGCGAAGTATCTGCAGGTTGCCGGGGTAAGCGTACACATCGGTTCGCAGATCACCGATTACACACCTTTCTCTGCCGCGATGGAACGAGTAGCGGAACTCGTATACCAATTGCGTCTTGACGGCCACCACATTCGATTTGTCGACGCGGGTGGCGGCATGGGCATTAACTACCAAAACGGGCGGGATGATTTCAACGAGTCGGTCGCAGCATACGCGCGAGCGATAGAAAGACCGCTCAGGAATCTGAATGTCGAGCTACTACTGGAACCTGGCCGTTCCATTGTTGGCCGTGCGGGCATTTTGCTGACCCGCGTTCTGTACCGGAAGACCAATGGTGAAAAAAAATTTGTGATCGTCGACGCGGCCATGAACGACCTGATCCGGCCTTCGCTCTATCAGGCGGAACACCAGATCGTGCCGATTAGAGCCTCCGCAGCGGCATCGGAGACAGTTGACATCGTCGGTCCGGTTTGCGAATCCGGCGACTTCTTCGCGCGTGACCGCCAGGTACCGTCGATCGCCGAAGGCGAACTTCTTGCCATACTCGACACAGGGGCTTACGGCATGGCGCTTGCGTCCAACTACAACACCCGGCCCCGTGCCGCCGAGGTGATGGTCTCCGGCAAAACCGCAAAGCTCATTCGCAAACGCGAAACCGTCGCAGACTTGCTTCGTAATGAAATGTCTGGTTTGTAGAAAGGGAATAGCTAGTCCGCTGCAGCCCTCGCCTCGCCCTGCCTGGCAAGTTTCGCGCCAACTCCACGTTTTGCTGTCGTGATTGCAGCGACGCTAAGCAGAACCAGAATTGTCGCCAGAATGGTTCGCACACCAATGGTTTCGCCTCCGAGCAGTCCACCCAGAATCACGGCGACTATTGGGTTGACGTACCCGTAAGTTCCAACTCGAGTCGGCGACTCGTAATGCAGCAGCCACACATATGCCGTAAACGCGACGATTGACCCCGCCACTATCAGGTATATGAGTGAGAACCAGGCTCTGCCGGAGACTGCACTCGCATGAAAGTCCGTTATCTCTCCACTCAATGCAGCTAAGATCAGAAGCTGTACTCCGCCAGTCAGCATTTGAGTCGCGGCGCTCATCGGTTTCGATGACGGCAGTACCAGGCGCTTAGTCACGACGGTCCCCACCGACCAACCACAGCACGCAACCAGAAGCGCGATCACCCCTCGGTGGTCGAGTGGCGCTTCTCCAAGCGACGCCCAGGGATTTGCCAGAACGCCGACGCCAAGCAGTCCAACCGCCAGGCCAACCACCAGGCGAGCAGTCACCGCCTGCGTCCGCAAGAAAATGATTTCCAGGAGAGTAATGCATACCGGAATCATCGCCAGAATAACGGCGGCGATGCCTGAGGGAATACGCTGCTCAGCCCAGAACAGGCAGGCATAGTCAATGAGAAACATCAGCGTTCCCAACAGAGTCACGCCCTTCCACTCCTTCCATGATGGAGAGGGTGTTCCGCTGATTCGCATCCACACGTACATCGCCAAACCAGCTGCAGTGAAACGCAAGCCAGCCATCAGGAAAGGCGGCATTTCGCGCACGCCGACTCGAATCGCCAGATAGGTCGATCCCCAGACGAAATAGATCATGGAGAACGCCAGCAGAATCTTCCAGCGTGCAGGCCGATGTGAGTGGGTCACAATCCCATCATAACTGTCCAGGGAATATTGGTCCGCAAAACTGTGCTAGGAATTCCATCTACAATGGCCCTGTGCCCAAACAGAACAAAGCGAAACTGAAATGCCCGATCTGCAGAAAGCCAGTGCCGATGGCAAGCAAGGACCTGCCTTTTTGCAGCGAGCGCTGCCGGACAATTGATCTTGGCAAGTGGGCCAGCGGGCAGTATGTAGTGTCTTCCCCGGTTGACGATATCTCAGACCAACTCGAAGCAAAAACGGGTCGCCATGGCGACGATGAAGACTGACAATGCTGTTGTAGAAGTTCCGGAAGTTGAGCCAGGAAGGCCGCCGGCCTGGGCATTTCTCACCGCAACGTTCTTCGGCATTGGAACACTGGGGCCGGGGCCGGGCACGTGGGGATCGGCCGCCGCGGTTCTGATCTGGTTGGCAGCCACTGAGACAGTCCCTCTCAGCGTCCAACCGTTTGTCCTGGCTTCGATGGCCCTGATTGCCATTGCCATCGGAATCCCCGCTGCGACTCGGGTTGCGCGAGCATCAGGAAACAAGGACCCAGGATTTATCGTGATCGATGAAGTCGCAGGCCAGTGGATCACTTTGTTGTTTGTTCCGGTGGCATGGAAAACCCTGCTGGCGGCATTTATACTTTTTAGGGGGTTCGACATCGTGAAGCCGCCTCCGGTGCGGCAACTGGAAAGACTTTCCGAAGGTACCGGGATTGTTGTGGATGACGTTGCCGCGGGGCTGTATGGGCTGTTAGTTATGCAACTTCTGTTGCACTTTGGGCTTCTTTCAAGATAGCTGCAATTTCGGGTTCGTCGCGTATGTCTATTTCCGACCGTATCCTGGGCAAGAAAAATGTCAACGGCCACCCGCACATCGAAGCCGTCGCGCCGGCTGCCGCGCTGCCGGGAGGCGAAGTGAAGATTCTCGGCACGGGTTTACGTCCACCGGAACTGCGCCGCCCCAGCGTATTGTTTGGCGACATGGAAGCGCCGGTCATAATCAGCTCCGATGATTTTGTGGTGGCTCGGGTTCCCCAAGGCGCAGCGTCTGGTCCGGTGGTGATTTCAACCAATGGGCACGCCAGCAATGCGCACCAGGTAAAGGTCGCGGGGCTTATTGCCGAAAATTTGCATCCGGTGAGCAACCCGGCGATTGACGCCGAAGGCAACATCTACGTTACGTTCTCAGGCTCTCGCGGTCAAAAGGTCCCGGTTGCAATCTTTAAGATTGACACCAATTACAACATCAAGCCGTTCGTGGTTGAGTTGATGAACGCCACGGCGATCGCCTTCGACCGTGCGGGACAGATGTACGTTTCATCGCGCTACGACGGAACGGTGTATCGCGTAGCGCCGAATGGAACCATGTCGTCTTACGCGGAAAGCATGGGAGTGGCAACCGGGATTGCGTTCGATCGCGAAGAAAATTTGTATGTCGGCGACCGTAGCGGCACCATTTTCAAAATTGCGCGCGACCGCCAGATTTTTGTTTTTGCAACCCTTGAGCCGAGCGTCTCCGCTTATCATCTCGCGTTCGGCCCGCATGGGGACTTATTCATCACCGGTCCCACGCAATCCAGCTTCGACGCGATCTACAAAGTCGATCCTCACGGAGCAGTTTCGGTTTTTTATCGCGGCCTGGGGAGGCCGCAAGGCCTCGCCTTCGACTGCGATGGCAATCTTTACGCTGCGGCGTCACTGGGCGGCAAACGCGGTATCGTGAGGATCACTCCGGATGGCAATGCATCACTCGCGGTCGCCGGCCCGGGCTTGGTTGGTTTGGCTTTTGCCGCCGGACGTTCGGCGATCCTCGCCAGTAATAATGCGGTACACCATTTGGCGTGGGACGTCGCCGGCCTGCCCCTTCTCGCCCCCTCATAACCATTCGTTTACACTGCAATCGTGATTGCAGAAATTATTGCCGTCGGTTCCGAGTTGCTTACTCCTTACCGCCAGGATACGAATTCGCTTTACCTGACGGCGCAGCTCAACGCTCTTGGTGTCGAAGTTGAATTCAAGACCATCGTAGGCGACAACCGCAAACATCTCGTTCAGGCCGCCAAAGTCGCGCTCTCCCGCGCCGACATCCTGATCTTCAGCGGCGGACTTGGCCCGACCGAAGACGATCTGACTCGTGAAGCTGTTGCAGAAACTCTGAATTTGCAACTACGCCGCGATCCCGAGGTTCTCCGAGCCATTGAGCGTCGTTTTGCCGAGCACGGCTGGAAGATGTCGGCCAATAATGCGAAACAGGCGGATGTGATTCCAGGGGGAATAGTTCTTGCAAATGCGAATGGCACCGCTCCTGGTCAGTGGATCAGCGGGAAGTCAGACGGTAAGGAAAAAATAGTTGTGCTGTTGCCCGGTCCTCCGCATGAGATGAAAGCGCTGTTCGAGGCTGCGGTGCTCGATCGACTGCGCGTCCGCGTTCCGCAACAATTCATTGCCACGCGGGTAATCAAAATCACCGGCATGGGTGAGTCCGCGTGCGATGCACGAGTTGCGCCAATCTATAAGCGATTCACAGATGTAAATACGACCATCCTGGCGGGGCCGGGAGAAATCCAGTTGCACCTGCGTATGCAGGCGGCATCGGCGGAAACCGCGCAGAAGCGTGTGGATGAACTGGTGGAGATGATTGAAGAGGAGCTTGGCGATTGCGTGTACTCCGACAATGGCGATTCCCTTGAACAGATCGTCAGCTATTACCTGCAGATGCGCAATTCGACGCTGGCAGTAGCGGAATCGTGTACCGGCGGGCTGTTGGCCGAACGGCTAACTTCGGTGAGCGGCAGTTCACGCTATTTCATCGGTGGCGCCGTCGTTTATTCGAATGAGCTGAAGGTGGAACTCGCGGACGTGCCGCAGGATATACTCGACGATTTCGGCGCGGTAAGCGAGCAGGTTGCAAAAGCTCTGGCTGAAGGAATCCGTAAACGCTGCCGAACCACGCTGGGACTTGGAATCACCGGAGTCGCCGGCCCAACTGGCGGCACGGCAGAAAAGCCAGTTGGACTGGTATTCCATGCTTTGGCCACTGAAAGCGGGACAGAGGTGATTAAGCGCAACTTCTCGGGCGACCGTGCCCGCATTCGCTGGTTCGCATCGCAGCAAGCGCTGGACATGGTGAGAAAGAAGCTGATGTAAAAACGATTTGAGTCATTGAACCACCGGTCAATCATTGACCCCAAAAATAGAAATGGACTTGATGACTCAATGCTCCAATGATTCAAATGATTCAATGCCGTTATAATCTTCTGTTTCCCTTCACATGCCTTTCCAGACTCTAGAGCTCGCCTTCGACACCGGAATAGCGACCGTCATTTTCAATCGGCCCGAGAAGCGCAACGCGCTCAGCTTTCAGATGATCGCCGAGGTACTCACGGCACTCGACGAGATCGAGAACTCAGAGGCGCTGGTTGCTATATTTACCGGGGCTGGCAAGGCGTTCTGCGCGGGCATGGATCTGGATGAACTGAAATCACTCATCGGGAAAACACGAGCAGAAAATGTCGAAGACTCGCGCCGAATGGCGAAGCTTTTCAGGCGATTGTATGACTTTCCGAAACCCACCATCGCCGCGGTGAACGGAGCAGCTATCGCGGGTGGCACGGGAATCGCCACCATGTGTGACTTCACTTTCGCCGCCCCGGAAGCCAAATTCGGCTATACCGAAGTTCGCATAGGGTTTGTTCCGGCAATCGTTTCTTCAGTTCTTGTCTGGCAAGTTGGTCACAAGATCGCGCGCGATCTGCTTCTGACGGGGCGGGTCTTCGATGCCGCGGAAGCGCATCGGATCGGCCTGGTGAATGAGGTTGTGCCTTCTGACAGTTTAATGAAGAGATCGCGAGAACTCGCCGGGAAACTCATTGAAAATAGCCCGTCGTCTGTGCGGCTTACCAAAAAGCTGATCAACAGTTTTATCAGTCAGGCGCTCGATGATCAGATGCAACAAGCCATCGAGGAAAATGCCGCCATTCGTCAGACCTCCGACTTCCGCGAGGGCGTAAGCTCATTTCTCGAAAAGCGTAAGCCTCGCTGGAGTGGCCAGTGAACGCACACATCGGCGAGGTGAAGATTAGGGTGCGCTACGCCGAAACCGACCAAATGGGCGTGGTTTATCACGCCAATTTTTTTGTCTGGTTCGAAGTAGGCCGGGTCGAATTCCTCAGAGCGATGGGTTTTTCTTATCGCGATATGGAAGAAAATGACGCCTGTTTCATTGCCGTGGTTGATGCACGCTGTCGCTACAAAGCGCCTGCGCACTATGACGACGAGATTACTGTTCGCACTTCCCTGAAGAACGTCCGCGAGTCAGTTATTCATTTTGGCTATGAACTTGTGCGGGTCAGTGACGGAACGTTGCTTGCCGAAGGGGAAACCATGCACGTGGTCACCGATGCAGAGATGAGGCGACGTACGATCCCGGAAAAGTACATGCAAGCGTTTCGTGATGCGGCGGGGCGAAACTCGTGACTGCGGTCCTGATAACTGTTAGCTGAAGTTGTTTTTGATCTATGAAGGACCTCCACATAAACGGCAATGACCTCACGCTGGATGCAGTCCGCGAGGTCGCAAACAAAGGCCGTCCCGTGCTTCTGGCAACGGATGCGCGCGAAGGCGTTGATCGTGCTCGAGCCGTAGTGGATACCCTGGTGGCGAATAATCAACTGTCTTACGCCATTACGACTGGGGTGGGAAAGCTTAGCGACGTACGCATTGCCGGCGAACAGATTCGAGAATTGCAGGTGAATCTTGTCCGCTCACACGCGGTCGGTGTGGGCGATCCGCTACCGGTGGCCGAGACTCGCGCCATGATGCTGCTGCGCGCAAATTCCCTTTCCAAAGGCAATTCAGGCATTCGCGCAGTTGTCGTAGATAAGATCTGCGAGCTTTTGAATCGCCGGGTCACGCCGTTCGTGCCGTCCCAAGGCAGCGTCGGCGCCAGCGGAGATCTCGCGCCCCTTGCGCATCTTGCGCTCGCGTTGATTGGCGAAGGTGAATGCCTTGGCGAAGAAGGCGCACGCGTTCCGGCGAGTGAGGCGCTCCGCAAGGCTGAGATTTCGCCGCTGGTTCTCGAAGCTAAAGAAGCGGTATCCCTGATCAACGGCACACAGGCGATGCTCGCCGTTGGAACCCTGGCGCTTCTCGCGGCAGAAACTCTTGTCGATTCCGCCGACGTAATTGGATCCCTGACCCTCGACGCTCTCCGCGGTACAGACGTGGCATTCGACGAACGCATTCATCGTGCCCGTCCACACGCAGGACAGCTCCAGACCGCAGCCAACTTGAGGCGCATGCTCGAAGGCAGCCAGATTCGCGAGTCGCATCGCGAGTGCGGTCGCGTGCAGGATGCTTATTCCCTGCGCTGCATTCCACAAGTACACGGAGCCGTGCGCGACACGCTGACCCACTGCCGCACTGTTTTTGAGATCGAAGCCAATTCCGCGGTGGATAACCCCCTGGTGTTCGTTTCGGACCAGGCCGTTCTATCCGGCGGAAACTTTCACGGTGAGCCGGTCGCCTTTGGTTTAGATTTCCTGGCCATCGCACTCAGCGCTCTTGCAGGAATCTCCGAGAGAAGGATCGAACGCCTGGTGAATCCTGCGCTCAATGAGGGGTTGCCGCCATTTCTCGCCCCTGGCGCCGGTCTGAACTCCGGATTTATGATGCCGCAGGTTACAGCCGCAGCGCTGGTCAGCGAAAACAAAGTTCTCGCGCATCCTGCGTCGGTGGATTCGATCACCACCTCAGGCAACAAAGAAGACTACGTTTCTATGGGCATGACCGCGGCCATCAAGCTGCGGCGTGTCGTCGAAAACACCCGTAACGTGCTCGCCATCGAAGCCATGGCGGCAGCGCAGGCTTTGGATTTTGTGGCTCCTCTAAAAACTGGTCCGCGTGGACAAAGCGCGCACCGGGCGATCCGTGCGGTTTCTCCAGCAATGGAAAAAGATCGCGTGATGTATAAGGATTTCGCGAGCATAGCCGAAGTGATCGAAGCCGGCCATCTCAGCGTGGTTCTGAAACAGTGACCAATTGAGCGGATTATATAAGTGAGCCGTAGTTCCGCGCGAAAGCGCGCCAGCACCTAAGGAGGTGAGTGATGCACAGCTCTAAAAATAACATCGATCGCCGTAGCTTCCTGTCGAGATCTGCCGCAATCGTGGCCGGCGGTTCTTCCCTCGCCCACACCGCACTTTCATACGAAAAGATACTCGGAGCCAACGATCGTATTCAGCTCTGCCACCTTGGAATCGGCGGCCGAGGAACTGAACTCGACTCAATCGTCTCCAAGCTGGCCTCTAAGCACAACGTTGAAATGAACGCGGTGTGCGATCTGTGGAAGCTGAATCGCGAGAAGGCCGTGGCCACCAATACGAAATATTACGGTCGCGCGCCGCGCGCCTTTCCAAACATCGAAGCCGTTCTCGCCGACAAAGATATTGACGCCGTCATTCTCTCTACGCCCGATCACTCCCATTCGCCCCTTCTGAAGATGACCGCCGACGCAGGCAAAGACGCCTACGTCGAGAAGCCGATGGGCAACGTGCTCGATGAGGCAAAGGCCGCCCGCGATGCGGTGCTTCACAACAAGCTCATCGTCCAGGTCGGCACTCAACACCGCAGCGAGCCTTATCAGATCGCGGCGCATGATCTGGTCCAGACCGGCGCTCTTGGGGATGTCAGCAAAATCGAAGTCGTGTGGAACTATCATGGCCCACGCTGGCGCGGACGCGACGTTACCAAACTCGTTCGCGAAGAAGATACAGACTGGAAGAGATTCCTTCTGAACAAACCCTACCGGCCCTTTGATCCGAAAGTTTATTGCGAGTTCCGGCTGTATCGTGAATTCTCCAGCGGCATCCCCGACCAGTGGATGAGCCACGCCATTGACCTGGTGCACTGGTTCATGAAAGACAACTTCCCGCGCTCGGCGGTTTCCAATGGCGGAGTCTTCGCCTGGCACGATGGACGCGAAAATGCTGACACTTTCCAGACTCTGCTCGATTATCCCAAGGGCTTCCTGGTCAGCTATTCGACGAGCTTCGGCAATGACGCTCCCGGGTTCACGCGGTACATGGGCAAGAACGCCACCCTGATCAATATCGGAGGTGAAGGCAGTCCCCGTTATCAATTTGTAGAAGAGAAAGGCACGCACGAAGAGAATCCGGATGTCGACCAGAACCGGAACTCTCGCTACATCCTGCCGCCGGGCGAAACCAAAGTTCCACCGATGGGCATTGACGATCTCACTCTTGAGCACATGACCAACTGGTTTGAGTGCCTACGCTCGCGCCAGCAGCCGCATTGCACCGTGCATAACGGATTCGCGCATTCGGTGGCATGCATGATGTCCACCGAGGCTTATTGGTCGGGCAAGAAGCAATATTGGGACGCCAAAAATGAGAGGATCGTCGAACAGGCACCCGTGGCGTGAGTCGTCAGCTGAGGTATTGAATCGTCTGCTCGATCAGCTTGGCCGTAGGCTCGTATGGGTTGCCTGGGGCGTCGAACTCCATCGAGCAGTAGCCGCGATACCCGCTGGCCTTCAAAATCCCGAACGAACGCTTCATGTCGATGTTGAACTGCTTTCCGTCGTCCGCTTCGCCGCTTTTCACGTGGCAGATGTTGTAGGCGTGCTGAAACATGGCTTCGAGCGCGCGGTAATTGAAATCGGCATCGCCGGTCAGCATCGAATTGGCGAAATCCGGCAGTGCATGCAGAAAAGGCTGATTCACCGCCTGAATGACCTTCACAATGAAAAACGCATCTTCGCTGACCAGGTCATCGTTCTCTAAGTTCACGACCACGTTTTTTTTGCTGGCATAAGCCACCACTTCGGCAAGGCTCTTTGCAGCCCGCTGCACGTCAGGCTGCGAGTTCTTCGCTTTGCTGATGTGCACCCGCACGCTCGGCGATCCAATCTGGACCGCGACGTCAATGAATTTCTTTGCATACGCGATTGCCTTGTCGCGGACGTCCGAATCGGCGTCATAGAAGCTGTCTGGGCCATCGACTGCGATATTCACGGCCTTCACCTTTGCCTTATGCAACGCCTCGCGGAAGCTGGCCAGGTACGGCTCATCAAGAGAATGGAAATGACGGCTGTGCGGCTCAATATTGTGCACCTGGAATTTTTTCACAACTTCCGCGGGAAAATCTTTCAAATCCATTCCTGCCAGCTTGGGATCGCGGTCGCGATTTGTGGGTGCGTTTATGTAAGCGCGAAACGGATATGAGGCAACGGAGATGCGATCGCGCGGCGTGGTCGGGAATGAGATGTGCGGATCATGGGGGGTTACAGCAACGGCGCCCTTGCTAAAGAACGTCGCGGCCGTGAGAGCCGAAATCCGCGCTGTAAATTCACGCCGGGTAAGTGAATTCATGTGTATGCGTGCCGATTATAGCTC
Organism: Terriglobales bacterium; assembly: GCA_035493765.1. Taxonomy (GTDB): domain Bacteria; phylum Acidobacteriota; class Terriglobia; order Terriglobales; family Acidobacteriaceae; genus Gp1-AA145. Next base: position 9,260 of record DATJHT010000118.1, on the reverse strand, counting down.
GGATAGCTTCGCTAAACAGGCTGTCTGCTTCGATTAGACGCCAATAGGAACCAAAGAGGTATGCACAGGACCAGGAGAAGAACAACTCACTCACCTTAACGATTCCGTATTCTCCCGAGTCTCCATGACCCCCTCGAAACTTTCTGGTTCACCGGCGCCAACGACGACAAAATCCAAGGCTTCCTCGTCAAGCCGCCGAACTTTGATCCCAACAAGAAATATCCGGTGAAGTTCATCATTCACGGCGGGTCGGAAGTCCCCATGGGAGATGAGTTGAGCTACCGCTGGAATCAGGAGCTATTCGCCGCAAATGGCTACGTCGTTATCTGGATTGCCTTCCACGGTACGCCCGGATACGGACAAAAGTTCATTGACGCAATCAACGGCGATTGGGGCGGCGCTCCGTTGGAAGATCTGTGGACCAGGGGACAAAACCAGTGGGCGGTGCGCAGTGAGCAGTTCTCTACTGAGGCCGTGTGGTGACGACCAAAGTCGATAATGCTTGCGCGTAACATTCGAAACCAGCCACAATACTCCCTTCCCATGCATGGACTTCGGCCGCTACTCTGGATCGGAATCGCTCTTCTCGGTGCACTTGCTTTCGCTACCATAGCATTGCATCGCGGTGAGCAGATCAACGCACTATGGTTAGTCACGGCAGCGGTCTGCACGTACGCGCTCGGCTATCGCTTCTACAGCAAATTCATCGCCGCCAAGGTGCTGGCGCTGGATCCGCAACGCGCCACTCCGGCCGAACGCCTTGAAAATGGCCGGGACTTCCTTCCGACTAACAAATGGATTGTCTTCGGGCATCACTTCGCAGCGATAGCCGGGCCCGGGCCGCTGGTCGGGCCGGTGCTGGCTGCGCAATTCGGATATCTACCCGGAACTTTGTGGATCTTGGTGGGCGCGGTCTTCGGCGGGTGCGTGCAGGATTTCGTTATCCTGCTTTTCTCCGTCCGGCGCGATGGCAAATCACTCACCGAGATGGCGAAAGACGAAATCGGGCGCGTGGGCGGGCTGGTCGCCTATGCTTCAGTCATCTCCATTCTCGTCATCCTGCTCGCGGTCTGTGCCCTCATTGTGGTCAATGCGCTGAAACAGAGTCCCTGGGGAACTTTCACTATCGCGATGACGATCCCGATCGCTCTCCTCATGGGCGTGTATTTGCGCCGCTTGCGGCCTGGACGTGTGCTTGAAACCTCGGCCATCGGCTTTGTATCGGTTCTCGGGGCGATTTGGGGCGGACAATGGGCATCGCAGACACCAGGCATCGCGAAATACTTCACGCTCACGGCTCCCGCGCTCGCAATTGCAATCATCGTTTACGGATTTGCCGCTTCGGCGCTTCCGGTCTGGCTACTGCTCGCGCCGCGCGATTACCTGAGCACATTCGTAAAACTTGGAACCATCGGATTGCTTGCCATTGGAATCGTGCTGATGCATCCCACGCTTCATATGCCGCCGCTCACGCGATTCATCGACGGCACTGGCCCGGTTTTTGCAGGCAAGCTTTTTCCTTTTGCATTCATCACCATCGCATGCGGGGCGATCAGCGGATTCCATTCGCTGATTTCCAGCGGCACCACTCCGAAGCTTATCCGCCGCGAAATTGAGACTCGCATGGTCGGCTACGGAGCCATGCTGTGCGAATCCATGGTTGCGATCATGGCGACAGTCGCGGCCTGCGTGCTTGAGCCCGGAACCTATTTCGCGATCAACAGCCCCGCGGGAATTGCGGGCGCTTTGCCGGAGAAGGCCGCTGCCACCATCACGGGCTGGGGATTTCCGGTCACTGCGGCTTCCATGCAATCGCTAGCGCACAGCGTTGGCGAGATCACGCTTTTTAACCGCACCGGCGGTGCTCCGGCGTTTGCGGTGGGTATGGCGCACATTTTTTCCAACAGTCTCGGCGGACAGGCACTCATGGCGCTCTGGTACCACTTCGCGCTGATGTTTGAGGCATTGTTCATTTTGACAGTGCTTGACGCCGGCACGCGTGTCGGCCGCTTCATGGTGCAGGACGCTCTCGGCCATCTGTGGAAGCCGATCGGTCGCACTAGTTGGTATCCGTCAGTGCTGGGGACGAGTGCGTTGATCTGCGCCGCCTGGGGATATTTCTTATGGCAAGGGGTGCGCGATCCTCTGGGCGGGATTAATTCGCTGTGGCCACTATTTGGAATCGCAAACCAATTGCTGGCTGCGGTCGCGCTTTGCGTCGCGACATCCATCGTCATAAAAACGCACCGGACAAAATACGCGCTGGTCACACTGGCGCCGCTGGCATGGTTAGTCACCGTAACGTTCACGGCGTCGTGGCACAAGATTTTCGATTCCGACCCGCGCATCGGCTTTCTGTCGCAGGCGCACCAGATTGCTGCGGCGGGCGGCAATGCAAGACTGATCTTTAATAACCGGCTCGACGCAGTGGTCACCGGAGTTCTAATTTTGCTGGTGACATTGCTTCTGGTTGAGTCGGTTCGTCAATGGATGGCGGTTTTGAACGGGACGAAAGAACCGAAGATTACAGAGTCACCCTTCGTGGTGACGCGATTGGCAGAGGAGCAACGGTGAAGATTCTGCGGACGCTAATGGCTATGTTGCGGGAGATATTCGACGAGGCTGCCTTTGTACGGTATTGCGCCCGCGAACAGGTCAAGCCTTCTCGCATCTCGTACGCGCGGTTCGTGCGTGAAGCGAAGGCGCCACCAGTAAGGTGCTGCTAGTCGATCCTAAATTCCTATCACGGGTTCAGCACGATCTTGCCAAACATCTGGCTCTTCTCTATGTACTCGTGTGCGGCACGTGCTTCTGCGAACGTAAACGTGCGGTCAACGATAGGCTTGAGGCGGCCGCTGAATACGTGTTTTAAAACTTCGTGCAGTTCGCCCATCGTGCCCATGTACGAGCCCAGGATCGAAAGTTGACGCGAGTACACAAAACGCAAATCGATCCCAACTTGTGGCCCGGTTGTCGCTCCGCAGGTGACCAGCGTTCCAGCGGGCTTGAGTGAGCGCAGACTGTCGTCCCAGGTAGCCGGGCCGACATGTTCGAGAACGATGTCCACGCCCTCTTTGTTCGTAATTCTGCGCACTTCTTCGGAGATTTTCTGCTGATAATGATTGATGACGTAGTCTGCGCCAAGTTCCCTTGCTTTGGCCATTTTGTTGTCATCACCTGCGGTCGTGATCACGCGGCATTGAAAGAATTTCGCAATCTGAATTCCGGCGATGCCAACCCCGGAATTCGCTCCCAGCACCAGCACTGTCTGCCCCGGACGAATCGCAGCACGGCCCGTCAGCATGTGCCACGCGGTAAGAAAAACCAGAGGCACGCTCGCGGCCTGGTTGAAATCCAGTTTCGAAGATTCAGGAATGGGAATTACATTTACTGCCGGAACGGCGATCAGCTCGCAATTTCCGCCGTCGACTGCATTGCCCAGAACGGTGAACTCACGGCATTGATTCTGCAATCCGGCAACACACTTCGCACAATGATTGCAGAAGTGCATGGGCGCAAGCAGCACTCGCTGGCCCGTCTGAAATCCTGAAACATACTCCCCGACTTCGACGGTTTCACCCGCGACGTCGCTGCCGAGAATGTGCGGCAGCTTCACACCGGGCAAGCCTTTGCGCACCCAGATATCGAGATGATTCATAGCGCAGGCGCGTATGCGCACCAGCACCTGGTCCTTGCGCAGTTGTGGATCGGGCGCGTCTTCGTAGCGAAGCACTTCGGGCCCGCCGAATTCGTGAATGCGAACGGCTTTCATGGACTGTTTGACATCCCTTCTGTGCAATCAAATAATGACACAGTGGACTTCTACGAAGAAATCGTCAGCCTGCGTCGGAGCGGTCGGCGAGGCGCCATAGCGACCATCGTCAATGTCCGCGGCTCAGTGCCCTCGTTCGAAACCGCCAAGATGCTCGTCCGGGATGATGGTTCGATTGTTGGCACGATCGGCGGCGGATGCGTTGAAGCCGAAGTCTGGCAGGCGGCGCGCGAGGTGATGGAAAGCGAAAAGCCGCGAACCTTAACTTTTGACCTCAACCAAAACCCGAAATACGATACTGGCCTGGTTTGCGGCGGCACCCTCGACATCTTCATCGAGCCGGTGCTCCCTCCAGCATTACTTTACATTTTTGGCGCGGGGCACGTTGCACGCAGCCTTTGTGAGATTGCGAGCCATGCGGGCTTCGACGTTACCGTGGTTGACGATCGCGAGAGTTATGCGAACCGCGAACGGTTCCCGAATGCGCGGGAGATCATCGCCGAGGACTACGAACTCGCGATGGGCCGCGTCTCCCCCAGCGAAACTTCATACATCGTCATCGTTACTCGCGGACACCGCGATGATATGCGCGTCTTGCGCTGGGCGGTGCAGACGCAGGCGCGCTATATCGGGATGATCGGCTCGAAGCGCAAGACGATTACGATTTTCCGCGAACTGGTGAAAGAAGGCTTGCCTGAGCGCCTGTTTGAGCGCGTCCATGCCCCGATTGGTTTGGATATTGGCGCTATCACGCCCGAAGAAATCGCGATCGCAATCACTGCGGAGTTGATTGCGGCACGCCGGCGAGTCGAGCGTTCGCTGCCGCACATGAGCTGGTTCCACTCGCAGGGCGACCGACTGACCAGGGCGGACGTAGAGCTTCCAAAAGAAAAGACTCTAACTACAAACGATCCTGAGGATCACTGACCCGACAAAGCCTACCCGTGATCCTCCGTGGCATCTGTGGTGAAACTTTTTGTCGGCAGCTTCGGAAATCCTGAACGAACCTGCGCATCGGAGAATCTAATGGCGGCCCTGGGCCTTATCGAGTACGAAGATGCTTCGCCTGAAGTTCGGGCAGTTTATGACGACATCATGACAACCCGCAAGACCGACTGGATTAATAATTTCTGGAAGGCTCTGGCGAATGACCCAGCGACGCTGAAGCGTACGTGGCACGACATCAAGCAGATCATGGCGCCAGGCGCGCTCGATCCGCTGACGAAAGAGATGATCTACATCGCAGTCAGTGTGACCAACCAGTGCGCCTATTGCATCGCGTCGCATACTGCGTCTGCGAAAAATAAGGGCATGACCGATGATATGTTCCGCGAGCTGATGGCGGTGGTGGGCATGTCAAACGAAACTAACCGCCTGGCGGCGGGATATCAGATTGAAGTTGATCCGCAATTCAAGACATAGAACCCGAGGCGTTCATGGCCCACAAATTTTCTACATCCTATCTGGAAGACTCGCTTGCTCTGTTTCGTTATTACAAGAAGCTCGCCGAAGGCGCGATGGAACAGGTTTCGGACGAGCAGTTGTTTGCGACACTCGACGAAGAGATGAACTCGATCGCGATCGTGGCCAAGCACATGGCGGGCAACATGCGCTCCCGCTGGACCGACTTGCTGACAAGCGACGGCGAAAAGCCGGACCGGAACCGCGATATGGAATTTGCCGCGCCACCAGCAACCCGTGGAGAGCTCATGCGGTCGTGGAATGGAGGTTGGGACCGTGTTTTCCATGCCCTTGAACCGTTATCTGATGCTGACCTTGGCCGCACCGTCGAGATTCGGGGCGAACCTCATTCGGTGATGCAGGCGATCAACCGTCAGATTGCGCACTACGCCTATCATGTGGGTCAGATTGTTTTTCTGGCAAAGCACCTCAAAGCTTCCGACTGGAAATCCCTTTCCGTTCCACGGAACAAATCCGCGGACTTCAATCGCAAGGTTTTGGCGCGTGAAGCGAGCCAGAGGTGAGGGATTGAGGATTTTGCGATTTCAGATTTGCACTCGCCGCCCCCGGACCCTAAATCTGAGATCGTCCAATTTTATCCGCGCCCGGGAAACTTGAACTCGTGGGCTTTCATATCCACGCGCTTTCCGCGAAAACGCACTCCTTCGGCCTCCAGACGAAATCGTTGCTCAATCGCTGAATCACCCCGCAGCTTTATTTCTCCGCCCGCTCCGAGCACCCGCTGCCACGGCAAGCCAAATGATCGATGCAGCGCGCGTGCTACCTGACGGGCATGGCCACGCAAGCCGGCGGCGGCGGCAACTGCGCCATAGGTAGATACCTTTCCGCGAGGGATCTTCTGGATGACCGTGCGAATGCGAGCTTCCGGTGAAGGTATGGTTCGACCTGGGCCACTTGGCTGCGTTAGCTTCGACGTCGACACCCTCTGCGTCTTTACACGAGGTTTCGTTGGACCCAACGTTTACGCAGCCGCGCCTTTGCGGAACGACAGCACCGCTTCGTCTTCGCTGTTGTAAACCTCGAAAACAGTCAGCAGCTTCGTTACCTGCAAAAGATCGCCCACGCGCGGCGTCAGCCGCGACAATTTGACCGCTCCGCCCGCATTGCGGGCCGTAGTGTAGAGGGCCACCAACGTCCCCAAGCCGCCGCTGTCAATATAAGTAACGTCAGCAAGATTCAGGACGATGCGGCCGCTCTCGGAAATGAGACCCTTCACTTGGTCCCGCAGCAGGGCGGTTTCTTCGCCGAAGATAAGCCTTCCGGCGCAATCCACGATAAAAATTCCGTCACTCAGGACGCGAACTCCGATTTTCAGTTGCATAGCACACTCCTTACTGGCAACGGAGCCAGCAAAAGGTTAAACCTAAAGAAGCCGCGCTGCAACCCGGATTCTGCACGCTTTGGTCCATCCGGAAACCCTTGCTCATCACGTATAATCGCCTCATCTCCTTTCCATGAGCTACCAGGTTCTCGCGCGTAAATACCGCCCGCAAAAGTTCTCCGATGTCATCGGCCAGGACCACGTTACCCGCACGCTCAAGAACGCTATCGAGCAGGGGCGGACCGCGCATGGCTACATTTTCAGTGGTCATCGGGGGATCGGAAAAACCACGATTGCCCGAATACTGGCGATGGCACTGAATTGCCGCTCATCGGACAAGCCGGTGACTGAGCCTTGCGGCGTGTGCGATTCATGTGTTGAAATTCGCGCGGGAAATTCGGTTGACGTGATCGAAATTGACGCCGCTACCAATCGCGGTATTGACGAGATTCGTGAGCTGCGCGAAGCAGCGCGTTACCGTCCGGCACGCGATCGTTTCAAGATTTACATCCTTGATGAAGCTCACCAGATTACTGATGCTGCATTCAACGCTCTTTTGAAGACGCTGGAAGAGCCGCCCGGCCATGTGATTTTCATGATGGCGACGACCCAGCCGGAAGACATTCCCCAGACCATCCGTTCGCGCTGCCAGCATTTCAGCTTTCGGGCCGTCAAGTTTGAGCAGATTGTCGGCCAGCTTCGCGACTTGATCGGCAGAGAGAAAATTCCTGCGGACGATGATGCGCTCGCCCTGCTCGCCGAGGCCGGCGACGGCTCAATGCGCGACGCACTTTCATTGCTGGATCAGGCAATCGCGTCGAGCGACGGCCGCCTCAGCGCGGACTCCGTCCGGCAGTTGGTCGGAGCTGCGCCCTCGGGAGTGCTGGAAGAAATTATGCAGGCGGTTTCGGGTAGCGCCAGCCATGAGATTTTGCAAACAACTGACCGTCTGCTCAGCGAAGGCCAGAACCCGGTTTATTTTGCGAAACAATTGGTCCGCTTTTTGCGCAACGCAATTGTTGCCAAGGTTGCTGGTACGGACTCTTCCCTGTTGCAAATTTCTTCCGATGAACGTGCGCGCGTGGCCCGCGTGGCGGAGTTGTTCAGCGAAGAGGATCTGGCGCGGCATCTGCAGATCATGCTGCGGACCCATGCGGAGCTCGGCTATCGCCAGGAGCAGAGATTCCATCTTGAACTCGGTCTTTTGAAAATGGCGCACGCGCAGCGACTAATTCCTCTCGAGCAGTTGCTCAGCGGCGTCGAAGTCCCTCCCGTTACCGATCGCAAGCTGGCTGCCGTCCCAGAACCAAAGAAAGCGTCAGATAATTCGGCAGCTGCCAAGCCGTTCGTCTCGCCTTTTGCGGCAGATTCTGCTCGCAAAGGCACGCCGCGGATGGAATCTGCAAATGAAGCTCCCGTTGCCACTCCGCGACCATCCCCGGCAGCAATTTCCGGTCCGTCGGTGGTCATGGGATCGGCCGCTCCCGCTGCGGCATTCGAACGGGATCCCGAGCCGATCGCGAAGGCAGCCTCGGCTAACGTTGAAGACGTGCGCACCGCCGTCTTGAACGCCCTAACGTCCGGCGGACTCAACATGCTCTCGTCAATGCTGGGGTCCGGCGAGTGGAAAATCGAAGGCAACGAATTGAGCATCCGCGTCGCGGCCTCTCCTGCGCTGATCGAGATGTCGGTCAGCAATGAAGGCAAGAGGATCGTAATAGCCTCCGCGAGCGGATCAATGGGCCGACCCATGAAATTGCAAATACAGCCGGGTGGATCTCCGCAAGCAGTCGCGTCGAAGCCGACGACCTCAGCTCCGAACGGCAGCAGCCGCGGACGCGCAGAACAGGAACCGGTGATCCAGCGGATGAGAGAGAAATTCGGTGCAGAGATTAGAACCGTAATTGATTACAAAAATAAAGGCAGCAGACCATGAGTGGATTCAACATTCAAGAGTTGATGTCGCAAGCGAAAAAGCAATACGAACAACTGCAGAAAAAAATGCAGGAGACGGTTGTGGAAAGCTCATCCGGCGGCGGGACCGTCACCGTGAAAATGGACGGCCGCAAACAGGTGCTCGGTCTGACAATTGATCCGGAAGCGGTCAAATCCGGTGACCTGGAAATGCTGCAGGACCTGATCACCGCAGCCTTCAACGGCGCGGCAAAGAAAGTCGACGACTCAATGCAATCCGCCATGGGAGGAATGTTGGGAGGAATGAACCTTCCCGGAATCAGCTGATAGGGCCATCTGGTGATCGTGTGATCTGAAATCCTTCGACTTCACCCGATGACCCGATCGCCGAATCACTGATCAAACATGTCTCGCTTCGCTGAACCCATGGCTCGTCTGATTGACGAGCTCAAGAAACTTCCCGGCGTGGGCAGCAAGTCTGCCCAGCGGCTGGCGTTTCATATTCTTCGATCCAGCGAAGATGATGCCGACGCTCTAGCCGGCGCCATCCACGACGTGAAGGCCAGCCTCCGCCTGTGCTCGGTCTGCAACAACATCACCGACGTCGATCCTTGCGTTTACTGCTCCAGCGCCACCCGCAACCAGCGCCTGATCTGCGTCGTGGAAGAGCCGACTAACATCGCATCGGTCGAAAAGACGCGCCACTACAATGGCGTTTATCACGTGCTTCACGGAGCTATTTCACCGATCCACGGCGTTGGCCCAGAGCAA
>DATJHT010000117.1:0-8929 GCA_035493765.1 Terriglobales bacterium | reverse complement strand
ACAGCCGGAAATGGTTTCCGACCGCATGCGTTCCACTTGCGCCGACGACATGAACAAGATGGGGCTTGAGGTCATCTCGTTCACCATCAAGGAGGTTCGCGACAAGAACGAGTACATCATCAACATGGGCCGGCCGGACGTTGCACGCATCAAGCGTGACGCCGACGTGGCCGCCGCCGAAGCCGATCGCGACACCGCAATCAAACGCGCGCTGGCAACGCGGGAATCGGCAATCGCCAAGGCGCAGGCCGATCAGGAACGCGTGCTGGCGGAGACCCTCTCGCTTGCAAAGCAGGCCGAAGCGCAACGCGATCTCGAAGTGAAGCGGGCGCAATTCCTGGAAACAACCAAACGCCAGCAGGCACAAGCCGACAAGGCGTACGACATCCAGACCAACATCATGCAGCAGCAGGTGATGGCGGAGCAGGTGAAGGTGCAACAAGTTGAACGTGAGCAGCAGGTCAAGGTTCAGGAAGCGGAAATTGCGCGCCGCCAGAACGAATTGATTGCGACTGTGCTCAAGCAGGCGGAAATTGAGCGGCAGCGCATTGAGACGCTCGCCGCCGCCGAAAAGCAACGCCTGATAGCAGAAGCTGAAGGCCGCGCCGCTGCCATCCGTCAACAGGGCGAAGCCGAAGCCGAGATCATCTTCAAGAAAGGTGAGGCGGAAGCCAAAGCCATGAATGTGAAGGCTGAGGCGTATCAGGAGTACAACCAGGCTGCGGTCGTGGACAAGTTGATCTCGGGCTTGCCCGAAGTGGTCAGGGCCATGTCGGCGCCCCTGGCCAACGTGGACAAGATCACCGTGGTCTCAACCGGAAACGGCGACGCCACCGGGATGAACAAAATCACCGGCGACCTGACCAAAATGGCGGCGCAGGTTCCGGCGCTCTTCGAAACGCTCTCGGGGATGAGCATGTCCGACTTGCTCTCGAAGGTGCGCGGTATTGGCGACAAGTCTCCAAAACCGCCAGAGGCGTTGCCGCCGAGCAAGACCAACGGAAAGTAGCACGAACCGTGTGGGTCGGACATTCGTGTCCGACCTGCATTTGGAGCTGAATATGAAAACACCATCCATGCAAATCGGACTGGGAATCGCGCTCGGCGCAGGACTCGGTATTGCCATCGATGTCGCGCTCGGATCGGGCGGCGTGTGGCTCGCCGTCGGAATCGCGATCGGTGTCGCCATCGGTGCGTCAATGTCGAAGAAAACGGGTTCACGGCTCGAAGCGGCTCGGAAATAGCAACAGTTCGTGATTCGCTGTTCGTACGATTTTGGTTTTGATTCTTGTTTTTGAGCTAGAAGCTGTTTTTCCGAAAGGAGTTTCCCCATGGCACTACTTGAACGTGTTTCAACTTTAGTTCGCGCAAACATCAACGACCTGATTGACAAGGCCGAAGACCCGGAAAAGATGATCAAGCAGGTCATTCTCGACATGCAGAACCAGCTTCTCCAGGTCAAGACGCAGGTCGCCATCGCCATCGCCGACCAGCACCTGCTCGAAAAGAAGCAGAAAGAAAACGAAGACAAGACTGCTGAATGGATCCGAAAGGCTGAGCTCGCGGTCGCGAAAAAAGACGACGAGCTTGCCCGCGCTGCCCTGCACCGCGTGGAGAGCTATCGCGAGCTGACCGGCAACTTCACGCAGCAGGTCGGCGATCAGAAAGCGCAGGTCGAAAACCTCAAGACCGCTCTGCGCCAACTCGAGCAGAAGCTCATCGAAGCCAATGCCAAGGCCGATCTGCTGATTGCACAGCATCGCCGCGCGCGCGCCGTCGGCAAGGCGCACGACGCGCGCACCGCGATTGGCGACAACTCTAAGTCCGCCGCGTTCGATCGCATGAAGCGCAAGGTCGCGCACAACGAGGCCGTGAGCCAGGCCAAATCTGAACTCGGCGCTGACGACGTCGAAGACCGCTTCGCCACCATCGAGAAAGCCGACAGGATTGAGCAGTTGCTCGCCGAGATGAAAGCGAAGAGGGCGTAGGATGCACCAGTTGTTCCTGCACAATCAGAGGATGGATCTGTTGCTTCGCAACGAAGCGCGTTCGCATGTGGCTCTAATGGTGCTGCTACTCCTCGTCGTCACGATCGTTTCCGCCCAGACTCGACGGCAAGCCGAGCCGATCTGTACCGAGAACGGGCCTAAGAGAGTTCAAGTGAACGACACAGACCTCTCAATATTAGGTTTTGCAATTGGGAAATCCTCACTTAGTGATGTCCAAGCAAAACTCGGACATGCAAGCCTCGTCCGTGTATCAAATGAAGAGGACAGCGATGTTTCGATTTGCTACGTCTCGCCGACCGATGGAACAGTTCTTGCCTTCTACTCTGGAGCAATGGGAGGCTGGAAGGATTTGACTTGGTTTGCCCTATGGTCACGAGAAGCCGCGTTTCCTCACGCACAGTGCTCTGCTTCGAAATTGGTGTCGAGGAGTCTATCGACAGCAAGCGGCCTAAAGCTAGACATCTCGACGGCTGAAATGGAAAAGCGTGCCGGAAAGCCCACAACAAGCGGGACCACATCTGTCAAGTACGATTATCTCTGCCGTAGGAAGATGACCGATGAAGAAATAAAACGATTCGAGACAAACAATGATTCGGATGCCACGGAAGACCCCTATTTTGACCGGATGTCATGGATCGAAGCGCATTTCAAGGAATCAAAAGTTGCTCGAATAGAAGTCGGCAAGATCGAGTCTTATTAACTCTGTCATCCTGAGCGGAGTGAGTTCATCCTGCAACGCGGGATGAACTCACGAAGTCGAAGGACCCCGTGACAGCTGGACAGGGGTACAGGCGCGTCAAGGTGTTCTCACGAGGAACGCGATGCCGGACTGGTGAGAATGCCTTGAGTCGTCCGTGGTGGCGCAAGCGAACGCGTGGGTCCTTCGACTGCGTTGGCACTCGCTTCGCCGACGCCAACTCCGCTCAGGATGACAGAGCTGTGGCAGCCATGGGATGACCGAGCGGTGGTAGAGCGAGAGAGCCGGGTGCCCATCATTCGCCTCTTTTGCGAAAGATGGGATACCACAGAAATCAAGCCAAACAGAAGGCCTGCTTTAAACTGTATTTAGCAAATCTTCTATGGACAAGATATTTCATTTCGACTCCGCGCCCGACCCCTACGTCGCCGACGCCGCCGTGCTCACCTGCTTTGACCAGCGCATTCGCACCACGGTCAACAAATTTCTGCAACGCCGCGGAATTTTGCGGCCCGACATGGTCGTCATCGCCGGCGGCGCCAAGACCCTGGCCTCCCCGCGCAACGATTTCGAACGTGATTTCATCCTCGAGCAGATGCGCATGTCCATCCTGCTTCATAAGTCCCAGCGTGCATATCTGATTTGCCACTCCGATTGCGCAACCTATGGCGGGCTCGCGGCATTCAAAAACGATCCCAAAGCGGAAGCCGACCATCACTGGCAGGAATTGCAGCGGGCGAAAGCTCTATTGCAGGAAAGATTTCCCGAATTACAGGTGGAATGTTTTTTTGTAAACTTCGAGGGCGTATTCTCCGCGTCAGAAGATGGGATCCGTCAGGTTATCTGACCCCAGGCCGTATTCCCTTACTTCGACAACGCCGCGAAAAGATTGGTCCGCATCAGCGACTCAAACTGACGGTCATCGGCCTTGAAGTGCACCTGCGCCTTGGAGCCGTTCGAATCTACTGAGACATCCTGCAGGGCAGCCTTCTCGGCGGGTGTTGCCGTCATTTTTTTGTAGAGAACACCAGCCTTAACCAACGACGACAACGTCGCAGCGCTCACCGAGTCAGACGTCACCACGTCCATGTCGAAGGTCACACCATTTTGAAAGCCCATCGTATAGCGTGATCCCAGAATACGTTTCTTGATGGTCTCAAAGTCAGCCAGCCGCGATGCCTCGCCCATTCCGGACATAATGGCGTTCTGCGTTCCCTTCTGGTCGAGAATGCTCCACACCGATCCGCCCTGCACGTCATCGATCAAGTTGGCGATGTCCGGGTTCGAATCGAGCGTCTGCACATAGCCATCGCGTGCGTCGAGCGATCCCCGCACCGCGCCGCCATCTCCGAACAGCAATGTCGTGTCATCGAGGAACGTCATCTCCATGCCGTTCGACATGGGATAGATATCGGAATCGCGATATTTCGCGGGCTTTACTTTTTGCAGCTTCAACTTGCGCAGCACATTCTTTAATGCAAACGCCCCTTGCGCCGCGCCCACCATTCTGACTCCTTGTTTGGGGTGGCGATAGGCGATGAACGTCAGAGTGTCGATGTCGCGATCGGTGTCAATCCCGGTTGACTTGAGCGCCGTCTCGAACTCCTTCAGATTGTCCGGCAAAACCTGGGCCTTCAAAGCTTGCGCTACGTCGGAATTTTTCAGCGCGCGATAGTCCACGCAGATAATCTGCTGCACTTCAGCGGGAATGGCCGGGCGCACCGATGAGCCCAGTGGGGCCGCAACCGCACTACTCGCCATCGCGCCAAGACAAAGCAGAATCAGGATTGTGCGCAGGGTAATATTCATAGGTTTTCGCCTCAGGAGCCTATTACTTGGATGCAGGGCTGATTTCAGCAGTCACCCTGAATTTGTAAACACATTGTAGAACAGCGGCTTACTGGCGGCCTATTTTCAGGCTAGGAAGCGCCTGCAGACAGTCTATGCGTTCCTTTATGCTGTTGCGCGATTCCGTACTGGCGGATCTTGTACAGCAGCGCTTTGTAGCTGATCTGCAGCAGCGCCGCCGCCTGCTTGCGGTTCCAGTTGGTTTCGTCGAGCGCCTTGGCGATCGCTTCGGCTTCGGCTTCATCTTTCGCGCTTCTCGCCAATGATTTGAGCCCGCCTCCACTTCCTCCACTGCCGGAAGCTTCAGCCGCACTGCGCGGCGGTGAGGCATCAAAACTCGCTCCAGACCCGTCCCTGCGGGGTTGCAATTCATTGATGGCCAGCTTTTCATCGCCCAGCACCAGGTATCGTTTGATGAAGTTACCCAACTCGCGCAGGTTCCCGGGCCACGGATACACCGCGCACGCCTGCAGCAGCTCCGGTGAAAACGGGAGTGGCGGCCGCGCATACTGCTCCGAAAGCCGCGTCATGAAATGTTTCAGCAGGATCGGAATTTCTTCCCTGCGTTCGCGCAGCGGCGGAATCTGCAACGTGAACGCATTAAGCCGGTAATAGAGGTCTTCGCGCAACCGCTTGTTCGCCAGCGCTTCGGGAATGTTGATGTTGGTCGCAGCAAGAATTCGGACGTCCACCTTCACCACCGACCGGCTGCCCAGGCGCGAGAACTGCTGGTCCTGCAACACATGCAGCAGCTTAGCCTGCAAAGACGGCGGCATTTCGCCGATTTCGTCCAGTAGAATCGTTCCTTTGTTACAGACTTCGAATTTTCCCGGCTTGGCGTGCGTCGCTCCGGTGAAGGCGCCCGCTTCGTAGCCGAACAATTCGCTCTCCAGCAGGTCAGCTGGAACTGCCGCGCAGTTCACCTTCAGAAAAGTCCTGTGCGCCCGCGGCGACAGTTTGTGGATCAACTTCGCCATCACTTCTTTACCGGTTCCGCTTTCGCCCAGCATCAGCACCGGAATATCAACGTTGGCAACCAGCGCTGCTTGCGATCGCAACTTCCGCATGTTGGCGCTAGCGGCCACAAAAAACGTGTCATCTCCCAGTTCCTCTACTTCGCCTGAATAGTTCTGTTGATTCGTTCCCAGGCACTGATCAATGACCGCGTCAAGCTCCGCCTTCTGAAATGGCTTGGTGATGTAATCTGTCGCACCCAGCCGAATAGCCTGGACCACTTTTTTGGTGTCATTTACGCAGGAAAGCATCACAACCTTAGTCCCGGGATGCAGCTTACGCAGGCTCTCAAGTGTTTCGAGCCCGTCAATGCCGGGCATCAGCAGATCAAGCAGTACCAGATCGGGAGTGAGCCCCTTCTGCACCTTTTCCAAGGCTTCTTCGCCGGTTGATGCGGTTTCCACCCGATGGTCGTCCACTTCGAGCAGCGTCTTTATATACCGCAGCATGCCCGGTTCGTCATCGACCAACAATATTTTTGCTTTATCTGCCATTAGCTTTTCCTTCAGAGTCGGTAGTCGGAGGTAATAGCGGAAGAATGAACGAAAATTTGCAACCGGCGCCGGGCTCGCTTTCGACCCAGACCTTCCCCCCCATGCCGTTGACTAGTCTGCGCGCGATCGCCAGCCCCAAACCCATACCTTCTGCTTTTTCGCTGGAGGGCAAGCGGAAGAAGTCATCAAAAATTTCCAGATGATATTCCGGTGGAACACCCGGACCGGTATCGGAAACGCTGATCTTTACCGAGTTCGGCTGCGACAGCGGCCGGCGACGCCGTTCTTGGGGCAGGGTGTGGCTACTGGACGATCTGCGCTCCCACATATACGGCTCTGCGTGTAACCAGACCGTCCCACCGGATGGAGTAAACTTCGATGCATTTTCCAGCAGATTCGAAATAACCCGTTCCAGTTTGGGCGCGTCAAACGGAAACTCGAAAACCTTTTCATTCGCCAGGAAGTACAGCGCCAGCCCCTTTTCCTGAAAACGCGGCGACCACAGGCGGCAAACCTCGGAAAGGCAGGCGTTGATGTTGCCCGCTTCGAACCTCATCTTCAGTTCGCCGGTTTCGAGCACGCTGAAACTGAGAAAGTCCTGGATATAACGCTGTAATCTCTGACCGTTCGAGTGCATGTCGCGCAAAACTTCGCGCTGGCGTTCGTTCAGATCACCCAGTTT
This sequence comes from Terriglobales bacterium, assembly GCA_035493765.1. Classification (GTDB taxonomy): domain Bacteria; phylum Acidobacteriota; class Terriglobia; order Terriglobales; family Acidobacteriaceae; genus Gp1-AA145. The sequence continues at coordinate 2,185 of DATJHT010000117.1, read as the reverse complement.
TTCGCTTTGCAACAGCTCGACGTAGCCGTTAAGAATCGCGAGCGGGGTCTTGAGATCGTGGGCCGCTGAGGCCAGCGCATTGGTCGTACGCAGGTAACGCTCGCGAAGCTGGGCATACTCCTGCAGTTCAGGAATTGCGCTCAGCGCTTCCTTACTTAACTCCGTCCCACTGACCTTGGCTACACCTGACGCTTGTTTGGGTGACGACACTTAAGCTCTCTTCCGACACATGGGGCCGATAGCATTTTGGGGGGAGGGGACAGCATACTGAATGGTGAGAACTGACTACCGATAAGGAAAATGCTAGGGCAAGTATCGGTCTAGTGTCAATAAAAAATGCAAAAGATTGGTCACTTTCGGTAAATACTTTCCAACCGCCGATGTCCATAAAACCCGTGTTTTACGGCATTTGAGGCTAGAAAACTCGGATTGGCGGCACAAAACACAAGGCTTCCCTGCCTCCCAGCCGGCTAGATATCTTCGTGCAATGCCCTTTGTCGTTTGCCATCATGAGTTTGGCCCATGAGGTGCGAATAGAAGGTTTTTCGTCGACAAAAAGGGAGGCTGGGTTGGACCACCACAAGCCGGGATCAGAACGCCGCGAGTGGGTGCGATTACCTCTTGCCATCCCCGTTTTTGTACGCAGCCGGGACCAAAGCGGCAAAGACTTCCTAGAATTCGCCACCGCGATCAATATCTCCGCCGGGGGTGCCCTGGTTGCGGTGCACCGCTCTCTTCGGCCAGCAACACAGGTTTCGCTCGAAATTCCCAGCGCTCCTCTCGCCGCTTCGGCACCCGTGCCCAAGAGTTCGCGCAATCTAAAAGCTAAAATCGTCCGGGTAACCCATGCCGAGGGTTACCATCTTCTTGGGATGAAATTCACTCAACCCCTCTTGAGCCCGGCTATGCGCCGAGCGGCAACGAGAAGGAAAGTTGCTTCTCCGATGTGAAAGTTTTTTCCTATCCAAATTCTTGAAATATCAGCCCTAACGCCCTCTTCTGCTCGCCTTCTGCACTTTCGTTACTCCCCTTGTAAGTAATTGCTATTGAATCCGTTGCCGATTCCGGAATACCCGTTTTGCAAGCGCCGGCCTGGCTTTGGCTGCTGGTGTGCACTCATCTGAACTGGCAAAGGAGCCGATTTCGATATGTCCAGCACCGCGACAAATTCTGTCAGTTCCCTGGTTCAATCGATCGGCGAGATCCCGCCCGAGGCAGTCGTTTTCGGGACTTCCGACGCCATGCTGGCCCTTCGCGACCGTCTCTCCAAGGTCGCTGCCGCCAACGTTCCGGTGCTTATCCACGGGGAAAGCGGCACCGGCAAAGACATTATTGCCCGCATGGTGCATGTTCTCTCACCCTGGAAGACGGGCCCGTTTGTAAAGGTTAATTGCCCGGCTATTCCCGGCACCCTGCTGGAAAGCGAACTCTTTGGATACGAGCGGGGCGCCTTTACCGGTGCCTATGGGTCGAAACCTGGCCGCGTCGAAATGGCCCACCGCGGCACCTTGTTTCTGGATGAAATCTCCGAACTCGACATGTCCTTGCAGTCGAAGCTGCTTCAGCTCCTGCAAGATGGCCAGTTTTGCCGCATCGGAGCCCAGGCCGACAAGAAAGTTGAAGTTCGCATCGTCTGCGCCACCAATCGTCGGCTCGAAGACGAAATTGAAAACGGCACCTTCCGCCAGGACCTGTTCTACCGCATTAATGTAGTAAACCTTTACATGCCGCCGTTACGCGAGCGGCGCAGCGACATTGCCAACCTGGCGAACCATTTCCTCGAGTACTACAACCGCAAATACAACTGCAAAGCTCGGCCGGTCTCCCCTGAGCTGATGGACGTTCTACAGAAGTATCACTGGCCCGGCAACATCCGCGAACTCGAGAACCTGATCAAGCGATACGTGATCCTCGGCACCGAAGACGTGATCAGCGCCGACCTGCAGCCGCGCGACGCCGATCTGCTGAGTCCCGATATTAATTTCGATGGGCCGATCTCGCTCAAAAAACTGACCCGGCAGGCGACGCGCGCCCTGGAGCGCAAGATCATCCTGAAGGTCCTGCACAACCACCACTGGAACCGCAAGCAGGCTGCCCGCACGTTGAACATCAGCTACCGCGCGCTTCTTTATAAGATTCGCGACGCCGGACTGCCAGCCAACCGCGTTCGCAAAGAGGCCGCCAA
>DATJHT010000116.1:0-41404 GCA_035493765.1 Terriglobales bacterium | reverse complement strand
TCTGTTGGAGATACGAGAGAGGAAGAAATAGAGGCTACTTGCACATCGCGGGTACCTAGTCCGGACGGAACATTCGTCGTTCAGGATACGCCAGCATCTATTTCCGAGATTTCCGGGTTTTCGCACGCAACTTTGACGTTGTCCTGTCTCATCTGAACTTTAATTACTTCAGGAGACCTCATGAGTTCGAAGCCGAAAAATACAATTTGCCTCTGGTTCGATAAAGACGCGCAGGATGCGGCCCAATTTTATGCCGCGACATTTCCGAATAGTAAAGTCACCGCGGTCCACAAAGCGCCCGGTGACTCTCCGAACGGCAAGCAGGGTGATGTGCTGACAGTGGAGTTCACGGTTGTGGGCATACCGTGTCTTGGTCTCAACGGCGGCCCGACGTTCAAGCACAACGAGGCATTCTCTTTTCAGATTGCGACCGACAATCAGGAAGAGACTGACCGCTACTGGAACGCGATCGTCGGCAATGGCGGCCAGGAAAGCGCATGCGGATGGTGCAAAGATCGCTGGGGCCTCTCGTGGCAGATTACCCCGCGAGCGCTAACGGATGCGCTAGCCGCTGGCGGTAGTGAGGCAAAGCGCGCCTTCGACGCGATGATGCAAATGCGGAAGATCGATGTCGCTAAGATTGAGGCAGCCCGGCGGGGATGACGTGGATATCCGCGCGAGAATCAAGGCATCCGAAGCGGTCCCCATTCCATTCATATCAACTTTCGCATCAAGATGCCCGGACCAAAGCGGGTTTCTGTTTTCCCGATCACCTCGAAGCCGCAGGCTGAGTAAAACTCTGCAGCATGGGGATTACCCACAACGTGAATGGCCTTAGACCCTCGCCTGCGGACGAGTTCAGCGCAATGCTCAATCAAAGACTTCGCAATCCCACGACGTTGCATGCTGGGATCAACAAACAGTCCGTCAAGTTCAGTCTCACCATCTTCTCTAGTTTCAATCGCTGCGAACCCAACAATCGCGCCCTGGCACTCCGACACGAACACTCGACCTCCAGCAATTTGCTCAACGGGTACCTGAATCGCATCGGGATGTGCGAGTAAAGCGTCGCGATCCCCGTCGTTCGCAAGCGATGCACGCGTCTGCAATTGTTCGAGTTCGAGCTTCTCCGAAGGCAATGCCAGGCGAATGCGCAATCCGCTCACCGCGCCTCCATTTAGTAGCTAATCAGCCAGTTTCTCGACTGACCCAGTTGTCCTTCACTGCCTCTGTTTGCGGATAAGTTCTAGCTTCACTGTCGGCATCGCCAGCGCCCGCCGAGTTCCCCTGACCTCACGATTTTCCAGCTTGATCTCCATATTCCCAGTCATAAGGTACGCCCGTATTACCGAGAATGAATCGGACCAGGTCAGCAAAACCAGCTTCGAGGCCCAGCCCATGCAACTTGCAGCCTGCGGATTACTTTGAGTGCATCTAAAATAAATTGGAGAATTGGAGCTGTACATGAAAGAAATCGTGCCGATCAGCCATTCCAGGAAGCAAAAATCGGGTTTAGTGGGGACCACTATGGAATCTGCCTCTAAGTCAATCGACGCGAAGATCAAGGAACTAGGTGACTGGCGCGGGAAGATGCTTGCGAAAGTGCGCGGCATCATACATGCGGCAGACCCGGAAATGGTCGAAGAGTGGAAGTGGGCGAAGGCGACATCGCCGGGCGTGCCGGTGTGGTCTCATGGCGGCATCGTGTGCACGGGAGAGACTTACAAGAACGTCGTTAAGATGACGTTCGCCAAGGGAGCGGCGTTGAAAGACCCGGCGGGTCTATTCAACTCCAGCCTGGAGGGCAACGTCAGGCGCGCCATCGACATTCACGAAGGCGAGAAGATCAATGCGGCGGCACTGAAAAATCTTATTCGCGCGGCGGTCACGCTGAATCTTAAAGGCAAAGACAAGCCGAAGACTAAGCGTTAGAACCTGCCGTATCGCAAAGTGCGCGTAATGGTGGGGCCAGTCATGGTGTGAATAAATTGGCCGCTGAAATTATGACTCGCGAATCCGCCGTGGGGAGACGGCCGTCATCACGTTCCGATCTGGTGATAAACTTTGGCGTTATGGCTGCCAACAAGAAAGCTAAGAAGACTCCCAAGAAGAAGGCCGGAACAGCGAAGCCAAGTCCGAAGAACCGAACCCCGCAAAAAACAACCCGAAAGAAATCGATTCCGAAGAAATCAGCGAAGAAGAAAGCTTCGAAGCGGAGGACGGCGTCAAGAAAGTTCTCCGCAAGCAGACCCGCGAGCTCGAAGCCGCGTCCCAGAGCAAAGAAACAGGTTCGCTTCTCCGATTTTTCAGGATCACGAAGAGCACAGGCCCAGTCAGGGGATGCGGACTCGCAAGGCTTATCCACCATCGAGGGTGCTGATTCGGAAAGCGTTAGTGAATTGCTGGAAGAGGGGAATGCATTCGAAGCTGGAGTATTGACGGGGGTAGAGCGGGCTGATGATGCCGATGAAAGGGAAGTTCGAACCCGCCAGTTTCCTGAAGACGATGTGCCCCAAGAGTATCTGGATAAAGACTAGCGCTCCGCAAAGGCTTCTGAATCCTGCGGATTTTTGTCGCGGCGATCCGGCCCGAGTCCTGCATGATGCAAATGACCGCAGCCAATGACGACTTCGAGCGGTTTCGCACCGGCGCAGCGAAGTACGCCGCCTATCTCGAGACGCCCGAGGGCCGACTGCGTCTCGATCTCGCGTTTGCCAACTTGCAGGAGTTTCTGCCGCATCCTACGCGGTCTTTGCGTGCTCTCGATGTTGGGGGCGGTACCGGCGTCATTGCGGTGCGGCTGGCGCAACTTGGTATTCACGTCACGCTGCTCGATGCCTCTGCCGAGATGCTGAATATCTCCGAGCGCGCGGCGCAGGAGGCAGGCGTCGCGGGTAGGTTTGTATTGAAACAAGGCGAGGCTGCGCAATTAACAGACTTGTTCTCGGCCGAATCGTTTGATGTAATCCTTTGCCACAATGTGCTGGAATATGTTGGCGACCCGTGTGCCGTTCTGCGCAGTGCCGCTCGCGCCTTGCGAGATTCTTCCAGCATGGTCTCGATCCTGGTGCGCAATCAGGCGGGTGAAGTGCTGAAGGCGGCAATAAAAGACGGCGGCCTTGAAGCGGCTGAAAAGAATCTCACGGCTGAGTGGACAAGCGAGTCCCTCTACGGCGGAAGGGTGCGTCTATTTTCCGCCCAGAGTGTGCAGGCAATGCTGGATTCGGCGTCGCTGGCTGTGATCGCCGAACGCGGTGTTCGAGTATTTTCGGATTACTTGCCACTGAGCCTTTCACGAACTGATGAGTACGACCGAATCTTTGAATTAGAGCGTCGGCTGGGGCTTCGCCCGGAGTTCTCCGCTATCGCCCGCTATAGCCACGTACTTGCACATCGCGTATGAACAAGGTGAAACCTCAGCGTTCATCACCCGGGGCTCGCAACATTTGTGACGCCGGCATTTCGCTCGGGCTCGGGCTTACCAATGAATGCAATCTCGCGTGTTCCTTCTGTTATCGGGATCCGGCTCGCACCGATCGCCTCTCATTGGATCAAGTGAAATCTGTGATGGAGCGCCTCCCGGTGCGTTCGGTGAATCTGGGCACGGGCGAGAATGGCATGCACCCGGAGTTCAAGGAGATCCTGGGTTATCTGCAAACAAAATCGGTCAAGCTCACCATCACTTCCAACGGCCACAGCGTTGCCGTGTTGCAAGACAACGATCTGCGCGCGTTCCACGACATTGAGTTTTCTCTCGATTATCCAACCCAAGCTGAACAGGACGCACAGCGCGGAGCAGGGAATTGGGCTCTTATCCATGAGCAGGCAGCGCGGTGCGTGAGTCTGAGTGTGCCCGTAACCATCATCGCCGTCATGATGAAATCGAACTATTTGCTTCTGGCCGACGTCGCGCGAGTCGCGAGAAAGTTTGACGCACCGTTGCGAATTAACGTTTACCAGTCCGTGCGCTCGGACGTTTATGCCTTGAGCTACGAAGAATACTGGGAGGGATTCCGGCGGCTATTCGCCGAAACCGATGTCATCGCGGTTGGCGAGCCGCTGGTTCGGGCGATGGCGGGGCTTCAACCGCATGCCGGAGGATGTGGCGTAAGCACCGTACGAGTGACACCAAGAGCCACTACTCAGCCTTGCGTTTATTGGCCGGGAGCGGGCGAGCCGCTTTCAGATTTGATTTCAGGAGGCATCGGCATTCTAGACTCCGTGTCCTTTGAACAGGCCCGCACTCTTCCGCAAGCATGTGAGTCTTGCGAGTTCCGTGAATCCTGTCACGGGGGATGTGCCGGACGCCGACGATTGCAAGGCGCTCTGCAGCAGCCTGATTTTTATTGTCCAATCATTCGTGGGGAGCGCACACGGCTCGCGATCCGGATGGCCGCAAATCGCGACCTCCCCAAGCTGAGCAGCTCGTGCACAACGGTGGTGATCGCGAGAGACACCGCTTCCTGAGAGCCGATGCGGTGTACATCACAACGTCTTGCGATAATGAACGCAGCGGTCCACCACCTCGTACCCCAGTGCCTCGTGCACGCGCTGGGAAACTTCGTTGTCGATCCACGTATCTGACGCGACCTCAACGCATCCTTGGCTGCGTGCCCATTCTTCTGCCGCAATGAGGAGTTTCCTGCCCACCCCCTTTTTGCGATGATTTTCGGCAACGTACCAGCCCTCGATATATCCCACCGGACGCGATGGGTCGCACCCGTCCGCGTGCGAACGCAGGTCAACTTCAAGAAACCCAGCCAGGGTTCGATTACTCGCTTCGTCGGGGCGATCGCCTGGATCGGCGACCAACTCGGCGACCAGGATGATGAGCGGCAAAGTCGTAACCGGCTTGCCCTCGAGAATCAGGGCAAGTTCTCTGGAATGTTCGTCGGCGGAAGCGTTGGGCCACAGAGCCTCGCGAAAGCGCAGCAGTTGCTTGTGATCCGACAGCTGCGCGGGCCTGATGCGAATATCCGGCACGGGGTCATCGTAAACGAATCTACCGCAGCCGTGGCGAGAAGTCGGTCAGCGCCATGAACGTCGAGTCGATCTTTTCCGCCAGTTTGCCGTTGGCTTCGGATTCCTCTTTGACCCGCTTCCACTCGGGATCGTCCTGGAATGATTTCCAGTTGGCGGTTGCAGCTTCGCGGCTGGGATGCTGAAGAATGTAGATCAGCGTATTACCTTTGTCGGGTTCGTCCAGCGGCGTCCAGTAAGCAATAACCTTCATTCCGTGCTTCTCGAAGAGTTTAGTGGTGTGATCGCGGAAGCGCGCCAGCAGTTCTCCCAGCTTTCCGGGCGCGGCATGATAGATCCGCAGCTCATAGACGGCGGTTGAGAATTGCCTGGCATCAGCGCGTTGCGAGGACGATATAAGCGCTGCCGAAAACAATGGCAACGAGGAAAGCGATTCGAGCAAGAGTCGTCTTGTCACGTCAGGCATTTTAGCAAATGGTGAGACGGTGACCCCCACTCAAGCCAACCGCTTGAGTGGGCCACCTTGTCTGTTCGAATGGGTCATCGTTATTGTTATTGCGCGGCCGTCCACTTATCTGAGCCCGCCAGCTTGACCGCCACATTGGTTATCCATAGGTGCAGGGGCTTGCCGTCAGCGTTGCCGCGGTGTTCGGTTGAAACAACCAGAGGACCTGCCTTCTTGTAGCCCGCCCATGATGTGGTGACCAGGAGGGGCGGCTTGTTCCCGCCACGGTGATACACCATTGCCTGGACTCGGTAGTCTTTTCCGACGTATAAATCCCAGGTGTCCCCTGGCGTGTAGCCGCCCGCTTCCTTGGGATACTTCACGGTGACCAGCGTGGCCGACCCCGCGCCAATCGGCAGTTTTTTCGTGCCCTCATTAGTGATGGTGGCGCTCTTATCCCAATAAGCGTGGAACGGGAACAAGAGCCAATAGTTATCGTTGACGAAAGCCGGTTCTACTTCGTTCTTCACTGCGTCGGGCTGGCTGGCGAGCTGAGAGCTGTCGTAGGCGACTTTGACCGGCTTGCCGTCTTTGTCTGTACTTTCAAATAAGATTTTGCCCGTCTTTGGCTCCCACTCCCATTTGTGGCTGGCTTTAAACAGTCCGGGAATATCAATGTTCCAGGTGTAGCGGATGGCTTCAATCTTGTCATACGAATCGAGGCCGTATGCATTGGCAACTTTTTCGATGATTGGGTCGCGCTGCTGCGCCCAGGAGTTTGCAGAAAAGAGAAGCACTGCGAAAACCAGGAACCCGAGAATCGTTGCACGGTTCTTTGTCATGAGTTTGCTCCTCGACCAAAGTGGAAGAATACCGTCAGAGATGATGGCGCAAGATTAAAGATTCATGAATTCGTATCGGGAGCCGTACACTCACGCGACGCGTCGTTGTTCGCCGCCAGCGGTCGAGTCGTACGCCGGAAGATGATGGCTGCACCAGCCACAGCCACCCATCCATATTCCAGCCACATTACCCAGCCAGGAAGCGGTCCCCAAACGCCAGTGAGCGCGCGTGCGTGCCATTGGATATAGACCGGAATAATGCTCACCGTCCAAACGATAATCAGCAGCGTCGAGGCCGACGTCAAAAATGGCACCAGCCAGAGAAGATACCAGGGGAATACGGCAGGAGCGCAAATAAGGGATGCTGCCATCGGCCAGGCAAATTTGTCCGGAGAGAAGTTAGGCGATGCTCTTCTTAGCCAAGCTGCCGTCGCTAGTCCGACGAGCAGTGCCAGTCCAACCAGCAATTGAGGAGGCGCGACGTGATCGAGTATCGCAAATACAGGACCATTAAAGCGGAAACTGTTCACGTATGTGCCCAGTGAGCCGAAAAAAATCCGGCCATGATTCAAGAATGGCAGGTACAGGAGTGCGACTAGAACGACCACCAGTCCAGCGTCACGAATCCGAATCCGCTTCCAATAAAGAGGCAGCAACACAATTGGCAGGAATTTCACCGCTACTGCCAGCCCAAACGCGACGGCTGCGATGGTCCGCCAACGACGCGCGAGGGCGGCGACGGATATCAGCAATAGCAGCGCGCCAGCGATATCAATGTGGCCGCTGCCCGCCACTTCGATGGCCAACAATGGATTCCAGGCGTACGCCAGAACCAGATGCTCGGCTCGTCCGGTGGTGCGCAATAGATCCAGCAAAATAAGCGCGATCGCAAAATCGCACAAGACAAATGCCACTCTCATCGCAAATGTCGATTCGCGAATGCTGATTACCGCGCGGAAGAATAGCTGCGCTCCTGGTGGGTAGGGGCTGGGCAGATTCGGGTTGTTCAAATTGCGGGTTTCCGCAGTGTGCAGACTCTTGACAGCAGGATCATTGGGAACGACGAGATAAGGGTTGTAGCCGAGTCGCTGCAGCCGGCCGTCCCAGACATAGCGATGAATGTCGTCGTCTGCACCCGACGGTAATCGAAGAAATTCAACGTGCCATACAGCCGCCAGGATTAGCCCACAGACCGTGACGCGCCTGGAAAATGCTGGTGTGCCGCGGGCGTCCCGCGTGCGAAAAAACTCGCGAATCGCTATGAGGTACGCGATGCCCGAGAGCGACAACGAGGCCATGAAGTACGGCCCGCCCCGGTCGCCGAAGTAGTGTGAGCAGATGGTCAGGGCCACGAAGAGGATGGCGCCGAGGGCGTAAACTCTCCACGGAAGGGTGGTCTTCACAGTTCTCCCGTGCGGAGCGGACGCTCCTGTTCGCTCTGCTTGGACTGACAACAGTTAGCGGGCATGAGTGCCCGCTCCACACCGTCTCTCCCACTCTTTAAGCCAGGCCGCTGTGCGTGGCGCCTTCTCCGGAGCCAACCGCAATTCTTCTGCGAGCCGATTCAAATCGTCTGCGACATCGATGTCATAAAATCGATCGGTGAATCCTACGGACAGATCAAGATCTCCTGCGCGTGCCAGGAGTCTCTCCATAGCAGAGTTAGTGCCCATTCCGTCGTTGGCGAAGAGCGAGGGATGACAAGCCTTTGCCCCCACCAGATAGTAGCCTCCGTCGTGTGTTGGTCCAACGACTAAGTCATGTGCGGCCAGTGTTTCGAACGCGCCTTCGAGAACGAAACGCGCTAGGTGCGGGCTGTCGCTGTTGAAAGCGATAACGCGCCGTTGATGGGCATCTTCTCGATGACCCGGCGTGAAGTGCGCAAATACCGACGTGAGTCCTGCGGCAAGACCCTCACCTTTCTGTGAAACTACGGTCTCTGCTTTCCCCGCCAACCCCGCCAGCTCGTTGACGTCCGACTCCGGACACATGATGGCAACTTCAACATCATTCAATGACCGCGCCAGCGCCAGCGTGTCGTCGAGAAGACAGCAATAGAAATCAGTGACAGCCTCCTGAGAAAGTCTGGGAACAAGGCGAGTCTTGACCGCGCCTCGCCTCGGCGCTTTCGCCATGATGACCAGCACGCGGTCCCTATGGGACGAACGCGCCGGCTTCTCAGTTGAAGAATCCATGATTATCTAGGGCAACGATATACGACGCGTGGAGCAATTATGTGGTGGGCGCACCCAAGCCTATCGTCGCCGAAAATAATAGCGCACGATTAAGCTGAGAATAAACCAGGCCGCCCCTACTGTGCCCTTCAACGTGCCGCTGATCTTCGATTTGCCAATACGCGGGTAGTAGCTGACCGGAACTTCAACCACGCGGAATCCAGCGAGTGCGCCCTTGAGGATCATCTCAACCGCCCAGCCGTAGGTAGTCTCTTCGAGGGCGAGCGCGTTTATTACATTCGCGCGTGCAGCGCGAAACGGGCCGAGATCGCTGATCTTTAAGCCATAGAGCGCCCTAATCAGGGCCGCGGCCAGACGGTTCCCAAACACCTGATGCCATGGCAGCGCATCACCAGAATTGTGCTCATGCAGCCGCGAACCGAGCGTAATGTCCGCTCGCCCTTCAATAATTGGCGCTAACAGAATCGGCAGTTCAGAGGGACGATCGCTATAGTCGCCATCCAAAAACACAACCACGTCAGGGGAATTCGCCGCGCCCATCCCAGTAAGGCACGCACGCCCATAGCCGCGGCGCGGTTCCTGAATAACGCGCGCTCCCATTCTTGCCGCGATCTCGGGCGTCCCATCATTCGAGTTGCTGTCAACAACGATGACCTCAGTTACGAAATTAGGTGGGAGATCGGCGAGGGAAAGGTCGGCAAGCACGCGCCCAATCGCCTGCGCTTCATTATGAGTGGGGATGATGACGGACACTCGCACGTGGCATCAGCTTAAATCAGCCACCATGGAGCCGATGGCCATCGTTGCGCGAGCCACCGGTCAGCGCCCCACGCTCGGCCGGCGCTTCCGATCGCCACACCCAGCGAGGCCATCACTGGAACCAGCAGTTCCCATATCCAGGCCGTGCCCCACTCCGAAACCCATAGGCTGCCAAGATATAGAAAAGCGATAAATGCGGCCGGCCTGGTGAACAGACCGATGACAAGCAGAGTTCCCAGACCGATCTCGGTCAGCGCCTGCATGGGAGCAGCCATCGCAGCATGACTGGCAGCCAGAGCCATCACCGACTTCCAAATGGCCGGCGCATGATCGTGTTCTATGTAGTACTTGATCAGGCCGGCGTAGCCTGCCGTTGTGTAGAGACCTTTTCCCAGATTTTCAAAAAACACCCACACCAGCATTGCCCCAATTGTCACGCGCACCAGCGCCAGCCCGCTGGGCGCTGTAGTTGCATCAGTTCGCGGTGAGGTTGCGATCGTCGTCATAGTGAGCCTCGTGCAGTGGATGCTACACCAGATCAGAAATATTCGACAAACTCGAATCCTGTCTCAGCGCCGCTGCACGTGCTGCGCGCCTACTTCTTGTAGAGTTCTGGAAACTCCTGCCTCAAGTGCTCTACTTTAGGCGCGTCGTTGATCGCAATATATGGATTGTCAGGATGAAGAGTTGCGTAGTCCTGGTGATACCCCTCGGCAGGGTAGAAAGCTTTCAACGGCGTGATTTGAGTAACAATGGGATGTGAAAAGGCCCTCGCCTGCCCGAGTTGTGAGATGTAAGCCTGCGCGATTCGCTTTTGCTCTTCATTGCCATAGAAAATCACCGAGCGATATTGACTGCCTTCGTCCGGGCCCTGACGATTCAGTTGCGTCGGGTCGTGCGCCACCGAGAAGAAAATCTTAAGCAGCTGACCGTAGGAAATTCGGGCCGGATCGAATTTGATTTGAACGGATTCGGCATGTCCGGTATCGCCGGTGCTTACGACTTCATATTCAGCGGTTTTGGAGGAGCCCCCGGAATATCCGGATGTCGCGCTCTCGACCCCTTTGACATGCTGAAACACCGCCTGGATTCCCCAGAAACATCCTCCGGCGACGACAGCTGTTTCGGTGCCCGGTTTATCCGCACGCACCGCATCTACAACGGGATTGGGGAGGGCCACAGCATTCTCGGCGGCACTGACCCGATGCGAAAACAGTGAAGCAACGGTCGCGATAAAAACAACTGCGATAAGTCCGGCATGAAGCGGCTTGGTGGAATTCATCTTCTGACCTCGCATGAACTGATGCGCGTCAATCGGAAAAGTTACAGACCAGGGCCTAATGCTTGGGCACAAAGTGCAGGAACACAGAAACCGTTTTGTCGGTTGGGTTTACAGTCTGCTTCGGAACCACGTTGAGCGACTTGCTGAGCGTGACATCGCGGTACATGGATTCAAAGAAGCGCTTCAGGTAACTGTCGTCGAACGGCTCGCCTTTTTTCATCTGCCACTGTGTCGCGATTCTGGTTGCGGCATCGTCAGCGAGTCCGTCAATCCGCAGGTCGCCCATGCGATACAGGTCGCCTTCATTCACCCGCAATGTATAGTGCACTGTGGCTTGCGAATCATCCATTGCTGCATCGGGATTGACGTGTGCGGCGAGAAAGCCCCTGGTCCCATAGAGCTTCCGTACTGACTCGATCTCAGTGGCAAGCTGAACTGCATTTGCCGGCTCGCCCACTTTCAGCTGGACCAATTTCTGAAGTTGATCGGAAGAAAAGGCCGCATTGCCCGCCCACTCAATGCCAGTTAGCTTGTACCGAATGCCCGGTGTGACCGGAAAACTGACATCCACCATAGTTGGCGGGCCGTCGCTGGCTATCTTGGCCTGCGCGTCGCTGAAATTGGCTTTCAGGTAACCACGTGAAAGATATACCGGCAAGAAATTAAAATGCTCCTGCGGCTGCATCGCGCTGCGCAGATAATCTTTGCCGGCGAGCGCCTTCGCAGCAGCTGCAAGCACAGGCACTTCAGCAGGAGCTGCCCCTGGAAAATCCGTATTGCGGATGATTACCGGGTGCAACGTGACCTTATAAACATAAGTATCAACCGGACCACTCATCTCGCCTGATCGTATGTATTCCGCCTGACCGGTGATTTTTCTTTCCGCCAGAATCGCATTCAGCGCATCGGAAACCTGGTCAGAAAGATTCCCGCCCAGCGGTAAGTGGTCTTCGAAAAGGGGCAAGTGGGCGTGAAGGAGCCGGAACAGTTCATCGTCGGAAAACCAAACGAAGTTGTCGAAAAGAATCGGCGCCAGCTTGTCGTTTTCGGTCAACTGCAAATCGAGATTGCATCCCGTCGTTGAGTACTGATAGGAATACGCCACATCGTTGAACAATCCAGTTTCGCCAAGCTTCGCGACTGCCTGTTTAAAATCTGCCTCTGTCGCCGACTGCCCGAGACGCAAACCCGCAGCCCGGACTATCTGTTCTTCCCTGTAGCGATGCAGGCCTTTTACATGAACGGACAAAAGCTTGTAGCTCAGCGTGGCCTTTCGGCCGCTCTGCGCTGCTGAAAAAGCGGAACAAGACAAGAGAGCGAGAAGAAGAGCAACACAACGCCGGCTCACGCGCGAATTGTACAACAGGGGCAGAATAGCTTCCGCCTTTGTTTGTGCATTACAGCCGACTAAGAAATTGCTTTGCCTGCTCGAATTGCGCAAATAGCTTCTCTTCAGCTTGAAATTCTGCCGGATGCACGCAGCGCCGGCTCCCTCGCAGCTTTACGGGATACTTCAGGTGCAGCATTTCGTGATAGACGATGTATTCGACGACATACTCAGGAACCCGGGGATCGTCGAATATCCGGCTGACGACGATTGCGTTGTGTGCCGGGTCGTAATGTCCCAAACGGTTGCGGGCCCGCTCGCTACTCCAGGTCATCTGCGGACGACCCAGCAGGCCATGGAAAAACCTGATATTCAATTCCTCGAATATCGCATCGAGATCATAAGAGTGCCCCTGTGCAGAGTGAATCTGCTTTCGGCCGCGCAGTTGGCGTACAAGGTGCGCCTTACGCGACATGTGCTGGGTCGAAACGTACCGCCGGTAATGTGCTGCACGCTGGCCGTCTACCGGCCTGCGGTACATCTTTGCCAGCAAAATGTGCGCGATCGCTCGCAGTACATTCTCCGGCGCGCCTTCCAGTAGATCGGAGAGACGCACCAGCAGGCGTCCTTCGCGCAGGCGAATAGTGTTATTCACATTAGCAAAGGAAAAGAATTCAACTCGCAGTTCGGGCAACGGAGCACGCGGACGTAACTCTCGGTAACTTTCCTCGAACATTTGATGGAGCTTTTCGCGCAAGGGAATTAGAGGCAGGTTAGCATGCGGTTGCGGCCGGGCGGAGCAAGCGGTTAGATCAAGAACCTTATCCGCCACCCGCCGTTTCCTTGTGTGCCTTGTTCTTCTTGTTCTTGAACTTCGCGTCTTGCTCGGCCAGCAAGTCGCGGTGATCTTTCGCCGCGCTATCCACGGCTTCCATGGCTGTTCCCAAAAGGAAATCGTATTTCTCGGCTTCATCCCTCGAGCTCTCGAGAGCCAGCTTGAAAGCTCGCAGCTTCGACCCGAACTCAGTATCCGCTTCGATCACCGGCTTGATCGCCTTACGTAGATCGTCACCGCGGTCAGCGAAGGTATCAACGTTTTCATCGAGTTCGTCGTAAATCTCGGTAAAATCCTGCAAGGCAGCCCGGATCTGTTTGTCTTTATCAGTGTCACTGATCTTCGGATCGCTGCGGATTTGCTGCAATTTTTCCAGGCGCGCCCGGGCAAAAGCGATATACAACTTTAGCCGCGCTTCTGGTTCCTGCGCAGCATCTCGAAGCTGATCGATTTCCAGTTCGGAGAGAGGGTCGCGGCGGTGCTGCTGCGCCGCGCAGGAAAGAGCCGACGCGGTCAGAAGAAAGACCGAAAGTGCCAGCTTAATCATTGCTTAGCCCAAACATGGCCTTAAACAGCTCCGCCCGGAAATGCTCCAATTTGTCGACTGCTGACTGGACCGAGGGTTGATCATCCGGATCCACATCCAGTTTAATGTCCCGTAAGCGTTGCGACATTTGCCGAATTTTTATCTCCGTGCGTTTGATCTTTTTTTTCGATTGAATCGCTGAAGCTTGCGCACGCTCAGAGTATTTGACCACCTGCTGCAACTCAGGGCGGAATTCTTCCCAACGCTCGCCCTTGGATGCTTCTGTCAATGCTTTCATCTGCCGCTCGGCAATTTCGATGTACAGTTCCGGCTGTTTCTCCGGTTTGGCAGCGTCGGCACGCGCGATCAACTGCTCCAGCGTTTCTTCTTTATTGCCGAGAGACAGCGCGGTCAGAACCAGCACTACCAGAGCGACCGTTCCCACATGCTTGACCATTTCAACTCATCACTTCTTGGGTTCAATTGCAATCAAACGGTGCCTGGCCTGCCATTCCTGATTGGGAAACTTGCCTTCTGCCACATCCAGGAACTGATGATAATACTTTGCTGCGTCTTTCACGTCGTGCAGATTATCGTAGGCGGTGGCGCGGAGGAAATATGTCATCGGTATTTCCGGCAAAAACTTCGCCCGCATGTCTACGGCTTTGATGGCGAATTCATAGTCTTTGTTCTCCGCAGCGGCTACCGCCAGGTCGCCATATGCGGGCCCAACATCGGGTTTCAGTTGAACTGCTCGCGCCAACTCGCGCTCGGCGTCGGCGTATTTTTTCTCGTGTAGCAGCGCCCGGCCCAAGCCATGGTGAAAGGCGGCATCGTTCGGATGCGAGGCTGTCAGCTTTCGGTAAAGCTCTTCTGCTTCCGGGAACTTGTTGGTTTCAAGATACAGATCAGCAAGGTCGTGCTGCGCCTGGCTGTCGGATGGGTCGAGCTTAAGGCCGGTTTCAAGTTCGCTGATACCATCGGCGGTTTTTCCCGAGATCGCCAGCATGCGTCCCAGTTGCATATGGGTGGTGGCATCGTTAGGGTGCACAGCCACAAGCTTCCGCAGGAGCGCCTCTGCGTCTGCAAAGCGCCGTTGCCGCATATAGAAGTTGGTCAGCGCCGCCAGGGCATCACCGGATTCCGGTCTCAGAGCGAGCGCGTTCTGATATTCCTTCTCTGCGTCTGCCGGGTGGTTCTTTTCCAGTAAGGTTGCGGCCAGCAGATGTGGCTCGGGGTCCGTGGGGTCGGTAAGTGAGGCCTGCTGATATGCAGTCGCGGCTTCATCAGGTTTGCTGCCTTCGAGAAGATGTCCCAGCCCCACCCACGCTCGCTTCTTGCCGTCGGCCGGATTCGAAATCGGCGTCAGCTTGGTTGCCGCACGAAGATACTGCTCTGCGCCCGGCTGTCCAGAGTCGGCCAATGCCAAGCCAAGATTCAAGTTGGATTCAAATACATCCGGCTTGGCCGCAACAGACTTCCGATAAGCCGCGATCGAATCATCGCGTCGGCCCATCGCGTGATAAACAAAACCCAGGTCATACCATGCAGAATAGTTCTCCGGAGCTCCAGCCACTGCCTGCTTCAACAGCGCTTCCGCCGAGGCATAATCCTGTTTGCCGATGTTTTGTTCGGCTTCGTTTATTTTGGCCGCGATTGGGTCCTGGTCTTCGACCTTATGATGACGAATGGTCTTGCCGCTGGATTGGGCATCCGCAGCGGAGATCGCGAAAACGAAAAAGGCAACTACCGAAATAATAAAAACGGTAGACACTCTGCCGAGTATTCGACTCTGAAAAGGAACGGCTTTCGGCCGCGCGATTGCCAGCCACTGTTCGACAGCCCTCTTCAATAACGCATCAGTTTCCATTTGAACGCGCAGTCCCGCCTGCGTTCAGCGCCCGCGCCAGGAATTGCCCAGTGTAAGACCCAGCGATCTCCGCAATCTTCTCCGGTGGCCCCTCGCCGAGGACGTAGCCCCCGCGCTCGCCACCTTCCGGCCCCAGGTCGATCACCCAATCGGCAGTCTTGATCACCTCAAGATTATGCTCGATCAGCAGGATTGAGCCTCCTACTTCAATAAGACGCCGAAAGGCCGTGAGTAGTTTACTGATGTCATCAAAGTGCAGGCCGGTAGTCGGCTCGTCAAAAATGTAAAGCACCCTTTTCTTGAGAGGTTTAGCGTTCAGTCTTCGGCTTGCGGACGCCGCGGGCTGAAGGTGGGCAGCAAGCTTTACCCGCTGTGCCTCGCCTCCGGAGAGAGTGGTTGCGGATTGCCCCAACCGCAGATAACCCAGTCCGACTTCATCCAGCATGCGCAACTTGTCGGCCACTTTGGGTGCACTGGCAAAGTGGTGAATAGCTTCGCGGACCGTCATGTTCAGCACGTCGTGGATGTTCTTGCCGCGATACCGCACCTCAAGCACTTCCGGCTTGAAACGCGCGCCTTTGCACTCCTCGCAGATCAACTCGACATCCGCGAGAAACTGCATTTCGACCACGACCGTGCCGTCTCCCTGGCAGGTTTCGCAGCGTCCCCCGGGGACATTGAACGAAAAATGTCCTGCCCCAAACCCGCGCTTGTGGGCCTCGGGAGTGCCCGCAAAGAGTTCGCGAACGCCGTCGAACGCCTTGATATACGTGACCGGGTTTGACCGTGGTGTCCTGCCGATCGGCGATTGATCCACCAGGATCACATCATCGATATGATCATCGCCCTCGACCTCTCGCACACCCGCGGGCTTTCCCGAATGTCGCTCACCTGAGGCTTCGGTTGGGCGGACGATTTCATTCGTCTGCTTCTTGGCGGCGCTCAGCGCCTTGAACAAGACATCGTGCAGCAGTGTCGATTTTCCGGAACCTGAGACTCCGGTAATTGCGACCAACATTCCTAACGGGATGGTGACGTCGATGTTCTTAAGGTTGTGGACCCGTGCACCACGAATCACGATCTGCTGCCGTCCCGGCTTTCTCCGGTTCGTGGGCAGCTGTATGCGAAGATCATTAGCTAGGTATCTTCCGGTGAGCGAAGCGGGGATGTGCTGAATCTCATCGAATGTCCCGGTCGCGATCACTTTGCCGCCGTTCTCTCCCGCGCCTGGACCGAGATCAATAATCTGGTCGCTCGCCCGCATCACGTCAGGATCGTGTTCGACGACGAGCACCGTATTTCCGAGATCTCGCAGCCCGTGGAGGATTTTGATCAACCGGTGCGTGTCCCGGCTGTGCAGGCCTATAGACGGTTCGTCCAGCACGTAAAGCGTGCCCACCAGTCGTGAGCCAAGTGATGTCGCAAGTTGTATCCGCTGCGCTTCGCCTCCGGAAAGGGTGGAGGTCAGGCGGTCAAGTTCGAGGTACTCCAGGCCGACATCGTTCAGAAACCGCAGGCGCGACGTGATTTCTTCGAGCAATCGTTCGCCAATTTCAGCTTCCTCTTTTCGCAGGGAGGATGCCGAGTTCTCTACTCGTGTTTTGGAACCACGGTCCCCCCCGCCCGGAGAAGAAGTTTTCACCAGATTGTCAAAAAACTCTCCCGCTTCCTCCACGGTCATCGCGCAGACGTCGCAAATGTTCTTTCCGGCGACCCTGACCTGCTGAGCTTCGCGCCGCAGCCGGGCGCCTCCGCAATCGGAGCAGGTCGAATAGCCGCGATAACGGCTGATGAATACGCGCACGTGCAGTTTGTATTTTTTACGCTCCAGATATTGAAAGAACCCACGCACGCCCGGAAATTTCCGTTCACCCTCAATCACCATTCGTTGATGCTCGGGGGCAAGCTCGGCCCAGGGCACGTCCATGGGGATTCCTGACAGTTTCGCGTAGCGCTTTAGTTCGGTCAGCAACGGACGATATTTCGGCTTGGTCCAGGGCTCGATTGCGCCGTCGCTCAGAGTTTTGCTCGGATCAGGAATCACCAGCGCCAGATCAAAGTCAATCGTATTTCCAAACCCCTGGCATCGCGGGCACGCACCAAACGGATTATTGAATGAGAACAACCGGGGCTCTGGCTCGGCATATCGTATGCCGCAGTTCCTGCATTCGAATCTATTGGAGAAGCGCAGGCGCTTTGGAACGGCGGCGTCTTCAGCGCCAGAAGCGACTTCGAAAATTACTTCGCCGCTCTCCCGGAACCCGATCTCCGCCGCGTCCACAATTCGGGCGCGTGAATCGGCTGCAATAGCGATGCGGTCAACGAGCACAAACAGCGGTTCGGCAAAGTTAACGTCGAGTAGAGACTCCGGCGTGGAAAACTCAAAAATCTGTCCGCGCTGGTATAGGCGGTTAAACCCCCGTGTCCGCAGTTCGAAGAGGCGGGCCTTAATGGCGTCGGTTGATTGCCCGGCGGCAGTTCTCGTGTTTTTTTTGACGCGGCCGCGACCCTTCTTTTCAGCAAGACTGGGAACTGCACGACTTCCAGTCGTGCCAATATCGCTTCGGCTTTGTGGAGCGGATTTGGCCGATGAAGTCGCCACGATCGGGAACAGCACATTCAGCCGAGTGCCTTCGCCCAACGCCAGAACCGTTTCTGCGACTTCATCCACCGTGTCCTTCTTTACTTCGGCGTCGCAGTTGACGCAGTACGTGCGGCCGATTCGCGCGAACAACAGCCGCAGGTAGTCATAAATTTCGGTTGCCGTGCCCACCGTGGAGCGAGGGCTACGGGTTGTGTTCTTCTGCCGAATTGCCACCGCCGGAGCGATGCCCTCGATATGGTCCACATCCGGCTTCTCGATACGCTCCAGAAACTGTCGCGCATAGGCCGACAGCGACTCGACATATCGGCGCTGCCCCTCGGCGTAAATGGTGTCGAATGCAAGGGAAGACTTGCCCGACCCGGAGACTCCGGTCACCACGGTGAGGGCGTTGTGCGGGATTTCAAAATCAATGTTTTTGAGATTATGGGTACGCGCCCCGCGGACGATGATCTTGTCGTTTTCGCCGGGCGTGGATGGAGACAGCTCGGGCACAGCACTTAGGTCGTGATTGGAAACCGACGTGGACATCACAGGGCAGGGCAGTGCTTAACATCAAGTCACGGAGTACCCTACAGGCGCCTCCGCAAGGGCTGCCGAATCTTTCTATTATAAGCGGAGTCAGATATTGGCTCTTGCAGGTCAAAAAGATTGGATCGGGAACTCGCTCTTGGATGAACTGCTTGATCCGAAAGACATCGAAAACGGAAGCCAAAATGCCTTAGCAAACGGGGGAGCCCCAACACGTCCTTCGCGTGTTGGGGCAGCGAGGAACATTCCGAGAGTCGAGGGTCCTGAGAAATCCTCGGCTACTCCCCCCGTTCCTTCACATATCCGGCGCTCAACGTCCCTTTCGCCTTTGCGATCGGCAGCAGTGTCGGATAGAACTGCACAAACGTGGTGTCCACAGCCCCGTGATCGGCGTGGCAGGAATAACAAGACGCCGAGGTCGGGACCATATCGCCGAGTTTCGAATCATCGAAACCGAAGAAAGCCCACTTTCCGGGAAATTTGGCCTCATCTTTCACGTGAACTTCAA
The DNA here is from genome assembly GCA_035493765.1 of Terriglobales bacterium. GTDB lineage: Bacteria > Acidobacteriota > Terriglobia > Terriglobales > Acidobacteriaceae > Gp1-AA145. The sequence goes on along the minus strand of DATJHT010000116.1, from coordinate 22,702 downwards.
CCCCCATCCTATTGTCGGTTTGATAGTTACCGCGTTGATTAATGGATCCTTTGCTCTGAGCTCCGCGGACTTCGAGCACCAGAACGGTTTTGTCAGGCCACGTGCCAGTCTCTTTGAAGGCCTTATAGGAGCTGGGATTCACGAAGACGTTGTCGAACATGTGGTGGTCCGCTCCCGCGGCCTGTGCCGCCGGGCTGTAACTCATATCCAAGCCCGTGCTTAAGTAAACCCACTCGCGATAATTCTCCGGCAGCTTCATTTTGCCGTCGCTGCTGTATTGAGGATCGGTCGGAGCACTGGCCGTCTGATTAAGTGCCGCAAGTGAAACCAGGGTCACGATGCCAACAATGACCGCCTTCATTTGTATTTTCATGCTGGGAGTCTGCCATGCCTCTGCGGGCTAGGCCAGACCGTTGCCTGCGCGCTTCCGGTGCTTGGCTGCATTTGTTCCCGCAACGATCCGCCGTACAATACCATCGCAATATGAGCTCGGTCGAAATATCGAAGTCACCACGCTGGTTGTGGATCGCCGTGCTGTGGGGCGGCATGGGTCTGTTTGACGCGACCCAGACCGTCGTCAGCATGCACTCACAAGGCATGCACCATGCCTGGACCCAGCTTTTCTTTACGATTTTGTTTTCCTGGATGCCGTGGGCGCTGGCAACGCCGGTTGTTATGTATCTGGGCCGCCGATTTCCTCCCGTGAGATTGCGGCCGGTTTCGATCTGGTTTATTCACCTCGGTGGCGTCGCCATTATCGATCTGGTCTCGGCCGCATGGCGGGCCTTCATGGAAGTTGCCATGAATCCATGGGCTAACCCGAGCGGCCCGGGATCGTTCACATCTCTCTGGTCGCAGACATTCAACAACGGGCTGCTGGCCGCCATCATTTTCTATGCTTCGATTCTGGCGATCTCCTACGTGCTTGAGTCGCGAGAACGGATTTCGCATCAGCAAGCCGAGACTGCTCGTCTGAACGAGCAATTATCCAAGGCGCAGTTAGACGCACTACGACATCAGCTTGAGCCCCACTTTCTTTTTAACGCCCTGAACGCGGTCGCTGCTCTGGTACGCGAAGAGAGAAACGATGACGCGGTGGACATGATTGCCGGACTCAGCGATCTTTTGCGCCACGTGCTTCAGGATTGCAGCAAGCAGGAGGTGACACTGCGGGAGGAATTGGAGTTATTAGACAAGTATCTGGCGATCCAGAAAGTACGTTTCTCCGACCGATTACACATCGACGCGAATATACCGGCAGAGTTTTTGGAGGCGCAGGTACCGAGCCTCGTTTTGCAACCAATCGTCGAGAATGCTCTTAAGCATGGGATCGCCAAACAGATTCAAGGTGGCACGGTCCGCATTGGCGCCTCGCGCCTGAATGGCCACCTTTTGCTGAGCGTTTACAATGATGGCCCGCCACTCTCAGGGGACTGGGAAAATACCGCTTCCGGTGTCGGCATCTCAAATCTGGTGACCCGTCTCCGCGGCCTGTACGGGGACGAATTCAAGTTCACTCTTGCCAGCTCTGATTCCCGCGGGGTGCAAGCGTCAGTTTTCTTACCCTATATCGCCGCCCGTGGCAAAAACAATCAGGAGCGGTAAGTGCCAGCCGCCGTACCGAAAATCCGCACCCTGATCGTCGACGACGAGCCGCCGGCGCGACGTAATATTGCTGTGCTTTTAGAACGCGAGCCGGATGTAGACGTAATTGGCGAGTGCGGATCAGGCAAAGAGGCGCTGTCGGCAATTCATAATTTTTCTCCAGATCTAGTTTTTCTGGACGTGCAAATGCCCGAGTGGGACGGCTTTGATGTCCTCGAAATGCTTGGCAGCAAATCGCCCGCAGCGATAATTTTGGTCACCGCTTACGATCAATACGCACTTCGCGCCTTCGATGCCGGCGCCCTGGACTACTTGTTGAAGCCGTTCGATAACACCCGCTTCGCCCGCGCGCTTTCGCGTGCAAAGGAAAAGATACAACTCTCCAGCAACGCGCGGCCTAAAACCGAACGACTGGTAATCAAGTCGGCCGGACAAGTTTCCTTTGTGAGGACTTCTGAAATAGATTGGATTGAGGCGGATGATTACTACGCCTGCTTGCATGTTGGTCCACGAAATCATCTTCTTCGCCGCAGCCTGGCAGATCTTGAACACGATTTAGATCCGGCGCTTTTCTGTCGTATCCACCGCTCCGCGATTGTAAACATAGGGCAGATAAAAAATCTGAAACTGAATCCTGATGGCGAGTACAACGTCGTTCTTGAAAATGGTTCAGAGCTTCGGCTGAGCCGGCGTCATAGGAAAGAGTTGCAGTCTCGCCTGGGTGTCCGCTCCTGATTCAAGCGCCGAACATCGGTACGAACCGCTCACTTCGGTGTCTCTCGACTTCACACTCGGTCCGGCGGCTAACCGCAGGAATGAAGGGTCATGTAGTCAATCAATGACATTTTGTGCTCTTTTTCTTTTGATTTCCAGGCCGAGAGATCAACATTCAGCATGGTTTCCAGACTCTCGACCTCGGGAAGGAACATGTCCAGCACCGCTCTTGAGATGATTGGCGACAGCGGCGTGAACGGATCGCCACCTGAAAGAAAAGTTCTTCCCAAGGCTGATTTTCGGATCGCCAGGGCGATCCTGTCCAGATGCCCGGCTTTCAGCCGATTCGCGAGCGCCACGCCGATTCGTGTAAACATAAAATTGCGTGGTTGTGTGAACCCCTCAGATGGGTGTACCAGACGCCTCTGGGCGGCGGATAACTCGAATCGGCGGATGCCAATGAAATCCGCTATTTCATCAACATAGGCTTGCGACCGATCGCGCAGCTGATCGTAGAAGGTTGCCAACACCTGCGCCGAACCCATTGCGTGATACCAGGACTTCAGATATGTCGCGTATTTCCCCGATTCCAGCAACTCAGGATCAAAGAGCACGGCGTCCTCAAAGCTGCATCGGACCATTCCATACGCACGCTTGATACGATACAGCGATAACGCCCGCTCAACCGGATGACGAAAAATACAAATTACCTTTGCTCCGGGGCAGGTTCTGGCAATGCGTTCACGAGCTTGTGTCGAAGCGAAATATGTGGGTGCAACTTCGCCGCGTGGCTTACTGCTGTCATTCGGTTTGCTAAAGTAGCGCAGATACCAATCCATTCCCAGGTCAAAGTGTAAATCGAAAAATCTGGTTTCTTTGATATGGTTCGGCAGAGAGGTGTATTGACTCAAAACATCGTGAATCCAACTGGTGCCGGTGCGGGGAGGGCCGATCACGAAAAAGGATGGCGGCGATTGTTCATTTGTGATCCGTGTGATCTGGTTGCAATATGAGTTGGACATCTGCTTACCTTTTCAAGTTTTCAGTGCGACGCACTCGACACGATCCGGCATCGCTGTGCACCCAACTTAGGATGGGAGGATTGATCAACTCAGTTTGGCAAAGCGGAAATAATTTAACCATCTTTTAATGTCCGAATTGCAAGAGCGCGAAAATACCCAGCCACAGAACTCCCATAAAATGCCAGTACCATGCTGCTATTTCGAGAATGATTCGCCTGTGTTCGATTGAGCGGTGCAGAAGCGCGATTGCACATGCGTACAGCAGCGCGATAATACCCCCCGAAACATGGAGGGCATGCGCGCCAGTGAGCAAGTAGAAAAAAGAGCTCATGCCGACCGTGGATACGTGAAACCCATGTCGGTGGAGTGCTTCCCAAGCCAGCCACTGGCCTCCGAGGAATGCGAGACCTAGGGCGACAGTCATCGCCAGCCATGGGAACCGCCACTGGCGATCGGGAGCAATCCCGGCGATGGCGTGTACGGGCGCCAGCAGCATGTCACGCGCCAGGTTGCGTCTTGCCATTTCAATCGTGCCACTGGCGAGTAACAACACGAACGTGTTCCAGAGCAGAAGCCGGATCGGCAGACTAACAGGGGCCCACGCCCGCACGTGTACGTAAGTATCCGAATTAGCCGCTACGTTTGACTGCCACCACAAGAGCGCAACAGTGACCGTCACAAACAGCACACAAATTGAGCCCATCGCAAGCACGAGGGCCAGCCTCGCTCGATAAAGCCGCCGTTCGTATTCCGGGGGGCCTTCGCCTCCGTTGCCACTATCTCCGCCACCCCCATACCCCGGAGGGTGCAGGCCTCCGCGCCCCTGACCGGAGTTCAACCGATCGATGGTTGAGGAAGGTGTTGCGACTGGCATGCTGCGCGCTTCTCTTTAGCGTTAGTGACTACTCTTCTTTGCTTGCGGAGTCTTTCCCAGTTGCCGAACGTATTTAACCACCTGGGTAATCTCTTCATCGCTCAACTGGTCGGCAAAGGCCGGCATGTTGGCTTGGCCGTCGTGGACGATTTTGTGCAATTCAGCATCGCTCAGCTTCTGCACGTCTTTTGAATGAAAATTGGCGGCTTGCAGTTGTTTGCCAAGGGGCGTATTACCAGTGCCATCGACGCCGTGGCAGACAATACACTTACTTTTGAAGACGGCCGCGCCACCTTGAGACTTGCTGCCCTCCTGCGCCAGCAGCGAACAGCAGGTCACAAAGAGTAAAAGTGCCAGCCATGAAACTGACTTCTGGGATTGCAGTCTCACTAGTCTTTCCTCCGTCGAAGTATGTGCGAGCTTGGGGGTCCGCACCGAATTGAACTCTTTTGGATGATAACCGAAAGCTTCGCGATGCTGTGTTCGCTCCAGTGACCGAAGATCCTGCACCGAATCTTAAAGGCATGCCTGGTTCTACTGATGAGAAACTAAGTCTTTCTTTTGGCGTTGTTACTGAGTATCTGGTGGGTCGTTTCAGCATGGCGCGGTGCGCGCCGTACAATCCTATTCAATGACCAGAAACGATCGCGTCAAGAAAAACTATTGCTTCGCGTGTGGACAGGACAATCCTGACGGCATGCATCTGAAGTTTCACGCTGATGCGGCCGGAAAGCATTACACCTCCCGTTTTCGATTAGGCAAGCGTTATACCGGGCCACCCGGACACTGCCATGGTGGAATTATTGCGACCATTCTTGACGACGCCATGAGCAAGCTGAACAAATTGCGCGATCAGCCTGCCGCCACAGCGCGCATGACCGTCGAATACTTGCGGCCAGTCCCGCTAAACAAGCCCCTCCGCGTTGAATCCCGCGAGATCAGCCAGCACGGCCGCAAGCTTACCCGCACTGCTGAGATTTCGGATCAAAAAGGCAATGTACTTGCCCGCAGCCGTGGCGTCTTCGTGATCATTGATCCGCGCCATGTTTTCAGACGTAAGAGGTGAGACCAAAGGTTTGGGGCAACAAGGCGAGGTTCTTGACACTTGCAAACCCCGGCGCGCCAGCGCAGAATGCCACGACCTCCCATGACGCAGGTGATGGATCGATCCCGGACCAGCAATTCCTTTGCGCCTACGCTCACACTCCTCGCGATATGCGTTCTCATCAGTTACGTTGATCGCGGCATTCTCTCGGTTGCAGCTCCCCGAATACAGGATGAGCTTGCGCTCTCGGCGTCCGAGGTAGGACTTCTATTGGGCGCTTTTTTTCCGGCTTATACCGTCATGCAGTTTGTCAGCAGCTGGCTGGTTGACCGTTTTAACGTCAATTGGTTTATCGCGGCGGGATATCTGTTGTGGTCAATTTCTACAGCCGCCACCGGAATCTTTCGTGGATTCGCATTGTTACTGCTCATGCGCCTGCTGTTGGGAATTGGTGAATCGGCAGCGTTTCCCGCGTGCTCGAAAATCCTTGCGCATCATTTGCCGGAAAACCGTCGGGGCTTCGCTAACGGATTGCTGATGGCGGGCATTCGCCTCGGCCCTGCGATTGGAACTTTCGGCGCAGGGCCCCTGATCGCACTTTACGGCTGGCGGCCGGTATTCATCGGCATCGGAATTCTCAGCCTGCTCTGGTTGCCCGCGTGGTTCAAGTGGATGCCTGCGCGGGAGTCAGCGGCTACGGACGTAAAAATCGGGCCCGGAAATGCCGCCATACTGGCGCAGCGTTCGTTCTGGGGTGCAGCCATCGGTCATTTTTCCGTGAATTACGTATTTTATTTCATGCTGACCTGGTTGCCGTTTTATCTGGTGCGCGAACGCGGGCTTTCAATGACCGAAATGGTGCGCTCGGCCGGAATCTATTACCTTACCGATGCAACATCGTCGGCGCTTACCGGCTGGGCTTCCGACTACTGGATGCGCCGAGGCGGTTCAGCCACCCTGGTTCGAAAATCGGCGATGGCCGTTGGCTACCTGATAGCGATCGTAGCCATCAGTGGTCTTGCGCTCGCCGGGCCGCGAACCTACTTCGCGTGGTTGCTCGTAGCCGGCGTGGGCGTCGGCATGATAGGGGTAGGTGTGTTCGCGTTTGCTCAAACTCTGGCAGGTCGGCAAGCGGCAGGGAAGTGGACCGGCTTGCAAAACGGTTTCGGCAACTTCGCCGGAATCATCGGCCCGGCACTCACCGGGTTCGTTGTCCAGAGGACCGGCAATTTCCTCGCGCCATTTGCGATCACTGTGGCAGTTCTCGCGATCGGCGGTTTGGGATGGGTGTTCGTCATCCGCACGGTCGACGAAGTGAATTGGGCATCGGATACCGGAGCGATAGCCGCGTCGGGCGACGCCTGAATAAGAACTGCCCCGGCGTGCTGTAAAATAGGTGCATCGTAGGTCGCACACTCTTCACGATCGCGAAAAGAGATTCCCATGTCCCAGAACAACGGTAGTTCTACCAGCCTTCGACTCAAAACCGGCCTTGCTGAAATGCTCAAGGGCGGCGTCATTATGGACGTTACCGATGCGCGCCAGGCCGAAATCGCCGAACGCGCCGGCGCGGTGTCCGTCATGGCTCTGGAGCGCGTGCCTGCCCAGATTCGCGCCGAAGGCGGAGTTGCACGCATGGCGTCGCCGAAGAAGATCCGCGAGATTATGGCCGCGGTGTCCATTCCGGTCATGGCCAAGTGTCGCATCGGCCACTTTGCGGAAGCACAGATCCTTGAAGAACTCGGCGTCGACTACATCGACGAATCCGAAGTGCTCACCCCTGCCGATGAAGCGCACCATGTTGACAAGCATGCTTTCAAAGTTCCGTTTGTCTGCGGTGCGCGCAATTTAGGAGAAGCCCTTCGCCGCATTGCAGAAGGCGCGGCAATGATCCGCACCAAGGGCGAAGCCGGCACCGGCGATGTAGTTCACGCGGTGAAGCACATGCGCCAGATCGTGCAGGAGATGAAGATTCTCACCGTGCTCAGCGAAGAAGAGCTTTACGCAAAAGCCAAGGAACATCAGGCGCCCTACGAACTCATCAAACTTGTCGCGAAAACCGGGAAGTTGCCGGTGCCGAACTTTTCGGCTGGAGGCATAGCCACTCCGGCTGATGCGTCGCTTGTAATGCAGCTCGGCGCAGAAGCCGTATTCGTCGGCTCGGGCATCTTCATGGGCAAACGCACAACCTGCACGCATTCACTTGAAACTCATCCTCACGACGACAGCTGCGCGATGGCTCCGCCTGAGGAAGCTGAGAAGCGCGCCCGCGCCATCGTTAAGGCCGCCACCCACTTCAACGACCCCAAGGTTTTACTCGAAGTCAGCGAAGACCTGACTGGGGCAATGAAGGGATTGGCAGTGGCGGCGATGGACGAAGCCAGCATGATGCAGACCAGGGGTTGGTAGGCTTCCGCCGGGCGTTGGAATTGAAGCTGCACTCTGATTTAGTGCGGTCCGGAATCCTGATTGCATTTCGGATCTCCAGCTCTCGTTAAGGGAGCGAACTCGCCGTTTACTGCATCAAAACACCACTCGGACAAAACGCGTTGTTCAACGCCTGCCTGCGGCTTAGGATTGATTGTGGCGAAAACCATTCTTTTCAGCGTATTGAGGGTCCGTGACCGCGCGGATACGTCGGGTCATTTCGGCCTCACATCAATGTTAGGATAAAGACTCCATACCTATGCCCTTAAAGACACTGTTCCTGAACCCACCTTCCTTTGAAAACTTTGATGGCGGCGCGGGTTCGCGCTGGCCGGCTACCCGTGAAATCGAGTCCTACTGGTATCCGGTCTGGCTCGCCTATCCGACGGGATTGCTTGAGGGCGCGCGGCTCCTGGATGCTCCGTCCCACCATGTTTCCGCCGAGGAAACTATCAAAATCGCCAAGGAATATGAGTTTCTGGTGCTTTACACCAGCACTCCTGGCTTCCCCGGTGATATTCGTCTAGCGGAAAAAATCAAAGACGAGAATCCCAAGATAAAGATTGCATTTGTCGGTCCCCATGTGACTGTGCTGCCGGAAAGATCTTTGCAGGATGCCAATGCCGTGGATTTTATCGTGCGAAAAGAATTCGATTATGCAGTTAAAGAATTCGCGGATGGCAAACCGCTCGACCAGATCCTCGGTGTGTCTTATCGTAATAATGGTTCGATCGCGCATAATGCCGATCGTCCGCAACTTCAGGATCTTGACGCTCTTCCGCACGTGACTGACGTGTATCACCGCGATCTCGATGTCCGGCGCTACACGGTGCCCTTTTTGCTTCATCCTTATGTGTCTCTCTACACCACGCGTGGATGCCCGGCGCAGTGCACCTTCTGTTTGTGGCCGCAAACCACCAGCGGACATGCGTGGCGCAAGCGCTCGACCGACGACGTGGCGCGGGAAATGGCCAAAGCTAAAGAATACTGGCCTTACGTCAGAGAATTTTTCTTCGACGACGATACCTTCAACATTCAAAAGGCACGGACTGTCGAACTCTGCGCGAAGCTGAAGCCGCTGAAACTCACCTGGTCGTGCACATCGCGCGTGACCACGGATTACGAAACCCTGAAGGCGATGAAAGAGGCAGGTTGCCGGTTATTGATTGTCGGTTATGAGTCGGGTGATCAGCAGATTCTGAAGAACATCAAGAAAGGCGCGACTATCGAGCGCGCCCGGCAATTTACCAAAGACGCCCACAAGCTCGGCCTGGTCATCCACGGCGATTTTATTCTCGGCCTGCCTGGTGAAACGCGAGAAACTATTAAGAACACGATGGCCTTTGCCAAAGAGCTTGATGTAGAAACCATTCAGGTTTCCGTGGCGCATGCTTATCCCGGGACTGAGCTCTACGATTTCGCGACAAAAAACAACTTCATGGTGAAGGGCAGCATGGTGGATGCCGGCGGACATCAGTTGGCGCATATTGAATACCCGGGATTGCCAGCGGATGAAATTTTGCACTCCGTTCACCAGTTTTACGACGAATACTATTTCCGTCCGAAGGCTGTGTTCCGCATCCTGAAGAAAGCAGCGTTCAATTCCGGCGAGCGCAAACGGCTATACAAGGATGCGCGCACTTTCCTCAAAGTGCGCTCCATGCGCAACAAACTGGTCAAGGATAATGCTGCCGGCAACGGACATTCAGCCAAGCCGGAAGCCCCAGCCGAAACTCCGCAGGAGACCGTGCAGGTCTAGTTTGTGAACCTTCGCAAATATCTGGTACTGGGCGGAGTGACCATCTTTGCTCCGGTGGGCGACTCTCTGCTCTCCTTTGGGATGAAGCAGGTCGGCAATATTTCCTTGCACAACATCCACTCCCTTTTCTTCGCGATGACCAACCTATGGGTGGCGCTTGGCATTGTGATGCTGCTCGGCTTCTTTGCTGCCTACATGACAGCCCTATCCTGGGCTGACCTCACTTATGTCTTGCCGGCAAGTTCGTTGGGATATGTCCTGCTGGCATTCATCGCAAAGTTTCTATTACATGAACAGGTCAGTCTCACACGCTGGCTGGGAATTGCGCTGGTGTCGGCTGGCGTCGGCTTTGTGACCACAGGGCCCGAACTGACGCGGCGTCCACCCCGGCGGCAGCTCCCGGGCGATCATCCCGCCGCGGAGCATTCATGATCAGGCACGCCATCAGCAACCTGAACGCCTGGCTGGCTATTCTCGCGGTCGTTCTATCATCTTCTGCCGGCGACGTGCTGCTTGCCCGCGCCATGAAGCAGATAGGCGACCTCGGCCAATTACGGGCGCGTCGCGGGTTATTTTTTGTTGCGCTGCTGATCTTGAGAAACCGCTATTTCCTGCTCGGTGTAGGCTGCATGGCAGTCTCATTCTACAGCCTGCTGTTTGGGCTTTCGTGGAATGATGTCAGCCTGATCGGGCCGGCGGCTGCCTCTCTAACTTTTGTGGCGAATGCCCTTGCCGCGAAAATGTTCCTGCATGAGCGCGTGGATGGTCGACGCTGGGCCGCTGCGCTATTCGTGGCTGCGGGCGTGGTGCTGATGGCGTTGTAATCTCTACTGGCTGTCGCGGGTGACGGGGTTCCATTGCGGATCGCCGCTGTTATACCAGTTCCGCCAGGCTGCGGCGTCGTGCGGCAGGTTCTGTCCTGTGATGTCTCGAAGCGCCTGGAACACCCAGGTTCGGGTGGTGGGATCCAGCGAAGTCTCTTCGGCGAAATCCAGCAGCTTCGGCACCGCCGTCCGGCGTTGTTTTTCGCTCAACATCCCCGACTGCGCCAGGCCGCAGGCAGCGCGCTCACGAATATTTGGCGAAGGATCGTCGTGAAATACATCCAGTAAGGGTGCAACAGTCTCGTCTGTTCCGAGATAAGACATCCCCTCTACCGCCCAATAGCGTACATTCTCATTCGAATCGTGAATGGAGTTAGAAACAATCTCAAATGCCCGCTGTGACTCAACGCCTCGATTGCCCAGCAGTGAAATGTCCCAGAGCGCGTTCACGCGGTGGCCCTGATCGCCGGATCTGGCGTCGTTTTCAAGCTGATCGATTGTCGCCGCGCTCTTGAGTAGGTTGCGTGAAGCCAAATCGATTTCAACCGCTGCTGCCCGCACCCGCAGATCGTCGGAGTTTAATGCCGTCATAAACAGCGAATTCAGTTGCTGATCAAGCTGAATCTTGCCACGCCAGCTATCCACACGTTTCGCGATTTCGTCGTTAGCTCCGCGGTAGTGATTGATCGAGCGCTCGAGCAGCAGCTCGGCCTGAGCTTGCGGCGACATCTGATCGAGGACCCCGGTCTCATGCTCGGAAAGGACATTCGCCGAGGCTGGCTCGGGCTTACCGTGGAGACCGATGAATCTTGAGATCACCTGCCACACCGATTGCGCGCTGCCGGTCTTTACAGCGAGCGCGATCATCAACAACAATCCCGCAATCGCGACCAGCCTACGGGGCGGGCCGCTCGGCGACTCACCTGGCCGATAGATCGGGCCTAGGTCAGGCTGATTTGCAGACGGCTTGAACAACGGATTGAATCCGGAACTCACGCCGCAAGTATAGGGGGGACCGGTTGAGTATGGGAAGATTACCGGGATGCTGGTTTTCGGTAATCTGCTGGATAGTTACTGATGTACAAGCTGTTTAACCGTGTCCCAGACGAACGGGACGGACAGAACGACCATTACCGCTGTCAGCCCCCAGGCGACTATATTGTAGGTCCTTGAATTAACGTACTCGCCCATCAGGTCCTTTTTATTCACCAGCAGCAGCATGAAGATCAGCACCGGCGCGATGGCCACTCCGTTCAGGGCCTGGGAATAAAGCTGAATCTTAATCAGTGGCAGGCGCGGCAGCAGTATCAACCCTCCTCCAGCCGCAATCAGGATGGTATACAGCCAGTAGAAAACGGGCGCCTCTGAAAATTTCTTGCCCACCCCCGATTCAAACCCCAGGCCTTCGCAGACCGTGTAAGCAGTCGAAAGCGGGAGAATTGACGCGGCAAACAGGGAAGCATTGAAAAGTCCGACTGCGAACAGGATATAGGCGTAATCACCGGCTAGCGGCCGCAATGCTTCTGCCGCATCTTTCGCATCGTTGATGTTATGAAAGCCGTGCACAAATAAAGTTGCTGCGCAGGCCACAACGATGAACCACGCGACCACATCGGTGAAGACGCAGCCGGCAACTACATCGAGGCGGGACGCTTTGTATTGCCGCCGCGTGACGCCCTTTTCCACCACTGAAGACTGCAGGTAGAACTGCATCCAGGGTGCGATGGTCGTACCGATCACAGTGATAGTCATGAACAGATAATCGTGCCGGAAAAGCTCTTTGCCAGGCAACTTTACCGTGCCCACAGCGGCTTTGATCCAATCCGGCTTGGCCAGAATTCCGGCGGCAATGTAGGTGATGTAAATGAAGGATGCGACCAGGAATATCTTCTCGACGCCTTTATATTGGCCTTTGACAATAATCAGCCAGACTATGACCGCACAAACGGGAACGGTGTAGTACTTGGAAAGCCCGAACAACTCAAGGCTGCCCGCGATGCCTGCGAATTCACCCAGAATATTGCCAAAGTTGATGAACAGGATTGCGGCCATCATGAAGAACGTGATGCGAAAGCCGAACTCTTCGCGGATCAGGTCGCTCAGACCCTTGCCGGTCACCGCACCCATGCGCGCGGATATCTCTTGCACCACGATCAACGCCAGCGTAACCGGAATCATCGTCCATAGAAGCTGATACCCGAACTGCGCGCCTGCCTGCGAGTACGTGACAATACCATTAGCGTCGTTGTCAACGTTTGCCGTGATAAAGCCCGGCCCTACCACGGCAAAGAACAGCAGTATCCGGGTTCGCCAGCGTTTAAAGAATCTCATGGGTTAAACAATTGTTTTGGATTTGAAAGCGCGTCAGTGCGGCTTTTCAGAATAAACGGAGAGCAGCGAATTTGGATAGATCAAAGTTTTCGGTGGTAAGCCGCTACAGCTTCGCCCGCAGCAAACTGATCACATCATCCGACGTGATCACGCCTGTCAATCTGTTGTCATCATCAACTACCGGAAGGGTAATCAAGTTGTACTTGTCGAACAGTTCTGCGACTTCTTTCTCGCGAGCACCGGCATGCGTGGAAATCAGTGGCGCTTGTGTCAGGGAAAATAGCTTATCATCGGCCTTTGCCAGTACGATTTTCGCCAGCGGCACCGCGCCTGCCAGGCGGCCATCCTTGTCCACCAGGTACATGGTGCTGACGGTCTCTACGCCGCCTTCGAAACACCGCAGCGCCTCGATTCCGTCATTCACTGTGGCCTGTTCGTCGAGCGCCAGGTACTCGGTATTCATGCGCCCAGCGGCGGTGGTCTCGCCGAATTCGAGCAATTCGGCAACCTCATCACGCTCTTCTTTATCCATGCCCCGCAAGATTTCAGTTGTTGTTTCTTCCGGCAGGTCGGCGAGAACATCGGCGGCAGCATCGGGGTTCATCTCGCCGACGATGTCGGCAGCGCGGTCGGAATCCAGCGATTCCAGAATCGATCTCTTCACCCTGGGCTGAACTTCTTCGAGTGCGCCGGCCGCCACTTCTTCGTCCAAAGTCTCAAAAACCGCTTCGCGTTCTTGCGGAGCCAGTTCTTCAATAATGTCGGCAATGTCTGCAGGGTGCAGCTTCGCCAGGCGCTCGTGCGAAATTTTTAACTTCACTCGCCGGGCAGGGTCGATTTCGATCAGGTCAACGAACTCCCACGGAATGAGGCGCGGAGGGATTCTTTGCAGCAGGATCTTCAGCGCGGCCATGGGAACCACCCCTATCAGGAGCCGACGCACCGCGCCGCGTGGTCCGACGTCAACCGACCCGATCTTTAAGTGAACGCGTCCGTCGGTAGTTTCAGGGTGGAGATCGACATCGTTCACGCGCACCACTTTTCGCCCATGAACGTCAATGATCTGCTGATCAAGGAGGTCGCGCTCAAGCAGAAACAGTCCGTCAGATTGAGCCTCAAGCCACTCGGACGCCGGAGAGGATGCCCGCACTCCGCCGTTGAGCGAAGCTACCGCCACAAGCGGCAGCACCCGGTCGCCCTGCTTAGTCCGCACGATAAAATTGGAAACCCGCGCCAGGTCTTCGGCCGGAGTGAGCGCTACTTCGCGCACCCGTCCACAGGGCGCGCCGGACGGTCCAATCACCGGCGTACCCAGCAGTTCAGTAAGCGCGAGCATGCTCATATTCTGAGCATGTGCCGAGAAGGGGGAAGGTGTCAACAAAAAGGGAGAACTTTTTGTCATGCCCCTGGAATCTGGAGATAAGTAGGCTCATCATCGTAAATCCAATACAATTGTCTTTCCGAGACAAAGCCCATGACAGCCTCTCGCGCAACCCGGACCCAAACTGCCTCGGCTGAAGTGCCGCCGGTACCTCTGACCGTTGAGGGCTACAGCGTTCTTCATCAAATGATGCGGTTTAAGTGGTCGGCGTGGCGGCAGCTGCGTCCCGCCTTTAAAACTGAGATGGTCCATGAAGCGGCAGGGCTTCTCAGCAAAATGGAGCAGAACGGAACGGGGCAGTCCGCGCTGTATTCGATTCTGGGACACAAGGGCGACCTGATGTTCATTCATTTCCGCCGAAGCTTTGAGGAACTGAATAAGGCTGAATTGCAGCTCGCCAATCTGCGCCTAAGCGAGTATCTGGAACCGGCGACCTCTTATTTGTCCATCATCGAACTCGGGCTTTACGAATCCACCGTAAAAACCTATGCCGAACTGACGGAGCAGGGAATTGAGCCGCATTCCGAGGAATGGAAGCGCGCTATCGCGGAAACTCTCGAGCGCCAGCGCGAAGCCATGCGGCCGCGCCTCTTTCCCGATATACCGCCGAACAAATATGTTTGCTTCTATCCCATGGACCGGCGCCGGGGTGAAGACAAGAATTGGTACACCTTGTCCATTGCGGAACGAGCCCGCCAGATGTACGAGCACGGGCTGGTCGGCCGACGTTATGCCGGCGAGGTGAAGCAGATCATCACCGGGTCCATAGGCTTTGACGATTGGGAGTGGGGTGTTGATCTCTTTGCCGATGATCCTCTGGTCTTCAAAAAACTAATCTACGAAATGCGCTTCGACGAAGTCAGCGCGGTCTATGCGCTGTTCGGGACATTCTACGTCGCCGTGCGCTGCTCGTGGTGCAACCTGGGCAAGCTGCTGAGCGGCAAGGCGCCGAGCTAACTCGAACATGAGCGATTTTTGCGGCGTGATTCTCGCGGCTGGTGAATCGTCCCGCATGGGCCGGGACAAGGCGCTGCTGCCGTGGCCCAGGGGAACTTCCGGGAGCGGCACGTTTCTTTCCGCAATGATTCGTGCCTTTTCGACGTATTGCGATCTGGTCATTGTAGTCGTCGGAGAAAATGAGCCAATGTTGGCTCCGATCATTTACGCTGAGGGCGCATTTCTCGTCTCCAATCCTGCCCCTGACCGTGGGCAGTTCAGTTCGCTGCAAACCGGCCTGCACGATGTTCTAAATCGGGGACGAGACAGTGCGATGATCACACTGGTCGATCGTCCTCCACCCGGCGCAGATACTCTGCGTACGCTGATCGATACCTATTCGACTCGAGATCACAACACATGGGCCGTGATTCCTGAACACGCAGGCAAACACGGCCATCCCATGTTGATTGGACGCGAATTGATCGAAGCTTTTCTTCAGCACCCGGCAAGCTCGAACGCCCAAGAAATTCTGCACGCCCATGCGGACCGCATCGACTACGTCGAAGTCGATGACCTCCGGGTCACGGCGAATGTTGACACCCCCGACGATTACGCATCGTTACAATCAGAATCGTGATTCGCGGTCACACAATCTTTCATGACTCCAATCCCCAAGTCTTCGGCCTTCATCGAATCGATTCTTCGCCTTCGTCCAACCCTCGCAGTCTTCGATTGTGACGGCACGCTCTGGTCCGGAGACGCCGGCGAACGCTTCTTCGATTGGGAACTCAAGCGCGGTGTCGTCTCTGACGAGGTTGTCCGCTGGGCGCGCAGTCGCTACACGGAGTACAAAGCCGGCAACGTAAGCGAAGACGACATGTGCGGCGACATGGTCACTTTGCACAAAGGTTTGGGGGAGGAAGAAGTTTTGCGCCTGTCGGGGGAATTCTTCGAGGAGCATTTCACCCGCCGGATCTTCCCCGAGATGCGCCAACTCATCGGCGAACTGCAGAGTTTAGGTTGTGATGTGTGGGCGGTTTCATCTACCAATCAATGGACGATTCAGGCGGCGATGCGGCACTTCGGCATTCCGCCAGAAAAAATTCTGGCTGCTCTGTCGGCGGTTGAAAACGGAGTCATTACTGACCGACTGGTGCGGGTTCCATCCGGAGCCGGAAAGCCTAAAGTGATACTTGAAGTCATCGGTCGTCCCCCCGACGTGGCCTTCGGCAATTCCCGCTGGGACGCCGAGATGCTTCGTATTTCGCGCAACCCGGTTGCGGTCAATCCCAATCCCGACCTCGAACAGCTTGCGCGCGAATGCGAGTGGACGATCTATTGGCCGTTGGACCAAGCCGAAAGTTGATCGTTACGGCGCATTCTTTGTTTGGATTGAATGGCGCTCGGATGCGCGAAATTCATCTCCGATTATTGTGTTAGACTCTTTCGCCGTAGGAGGACTTATGGCAAAAACAGTAAGTTGCAGAGATGTTGGAGCCGATTGCGATTTCGTGGCTCGCGGAAACAGCGAAGAAGAGATCATGCAAAAACTCTCTGAGCATGCCCGAACCGACCACAAGATGACCAGCATTCCACCCGAGCTCGCGGACAAGGTCCGGAGCGCCATCCACGACGAAGCAGCGTAATTTAGCGAAACCAGGTGCGGGGGTTTTCAGAACAATTTCTGGCATCGCCGCGCCTGATCCATTTTTGCTGCGCGAGACTATTTCTCACCTCGGCCCAGTTTCACTTCCACCAAGGCACTTACGCGATCGAGAACCGCATCTTCCGAAAGCGCAGTAGAGTCGAGGACAACCGCATCCGAAGCCGGCTCAAGCGGCGAGTTCGCCCGCGTCCGGTCCCGCCGGTCGCGTTCGCGCAACTCTGCGGCCATAGAGTCGGCGGAGGCGCCTCGAGAATGCTGCTGCTGAATGCGGCGCTGCTCGCGGATGACCGGGTCAGCATCGAGAAAAATTTTAATGTCGGCATCGGGAAAAACCACGGTGCCGATGTCTCGCCCTTCCATCACCACTCCGCCATTGACGCCAAGTTCGCGCTGACGCGCCACCATCCATTCGCGCACCCTCGGATGTACGGAGACGCGCGAAGCTGCTTCCGACACGTCGGTCTCACGCACGCGCTGGGTGACGTCGCGTCCATCGAGCAGTACGCGATTTCCGCCGATGGTCGGCTCAAGCTTGACGCGCGAGTTGTGGGCCAATTCGGTGAGGGCCGGTTCGTCGTCAAACGAGATATCGTTTTCGATCGCCTTGAGCGCGAGGGCTCGGTACATGGCGCCGCTTTCGAGGTTTACGTATCCAAGTTTGCGCGCCAGTCGCGATGCAACCGTACTTTTTCCTGCGCCGGCCGGTCCGTCAATGGCAATGATCAATTTGCGAGAAGAATCGCCCATGGGCAAAGATAGGATTGTACACGGGCATGGGAGGAAGAATGGCGCTGACCAGACCGCTCTTAAAGCTAATAATCATTCTGTCGCTGTGTGTAACCGCTTTCGCGCAGCAAAACAAATTAAATGACGCGCGCCGAGCGCAACTCGAGTCTGCAGTCACTAAATTTATGGCGGAAAGCAGCGCCCCCGGTGTTTCCGTTGCCGTGGTTGAAGGCGGCGAATACGTATGGTCAGAGGGCTTCGGAATGGCTGACCTTGAAAACTTCGTCCCGGCTACTCCGCAGACCCTGTACCGTCTGGCTTCGATTTCAAAACCGCTGACCGCAACCGGGGCCATGGAACTTTGGGAGCGCGGCAAGCTCGACCTGGATGCGCCGGTGCAGAAATACTGTCCGGCGTTTCCGCAGAAACCATCACCAATTACGACCCGCGAAGTTCTGGGCCATCTGGGCGGAATCCGGCACTACAAGTCGGAATCGCAGGACGATCCTGAAATTGGAAACACCAAACACTTCGATGATCCCATTGCCGCCGGGCTCGATTTTTTTAAAAGCGATCCGCTGGTCGCGACACCGGGAACCAAATTCAGCTATTCGACCCAGGGCTTCACGCTTGTCGGTTGTGTGATGCAGGGAGCGTCATCGCAGAAATATGTGGACTACATGCGCGAGAACGTCTTCGTTCCATCGGGGATGAATGACACCAGAGTCGATGACCGCTTTGCCATTATTCCGCGGCGCACTCGCTTTTATCATAAAGACGATTCCGGGCACGTGGTTAACGCGGATTTCCTCGACTCGAGTTACAAAATTCCTGGTGGTGGCTGGCTCTCCTCGGCCGACGACATGGCGCGATTTGAAGTTGCAATGCTCCACGACAGATTGGTCAAGCCGGCCACTCGTGATCTCATGTGGACGGCGCAAACATTGGCGAACGGCTCGAAATCCGTGTACGCGCTGGGCTGGGGCACCGGAAATAAATTGGGCGCCTTCAATGTCGGCCACTCCGGCGGACAGCAGGGCACCAGCACCTATTTCATGATCGTTCCGGAACGCAAAGATGGGATCGTCGTCCTCGCCAACATGGACGACGTGGACTCTTCTGCGCTAGGACTTGAGCTAATGAAGATCATGCTCGCGAAGCAATAGCGCGAGCTGGCGACGGTTTAGCGGGCAGTTAAGGTCTGCAAAACGCGGCAAAACCCTTGTCTCTGGATGATTGATTCCACGCCACTTCCGATTTTTACGCTTCCTCCAGTCGCCGCCATCATCTTCTTAGGTGTAGTCAAAGGAGAGGCAAATGAAAAGGAGCATTAAGCTGGCGGCGACCATTTTGGTCCTGATGCTGGCAGTTGCTTTCCTGGGCCATTTCCTGGACTGGATGAACCTGCCGAGCGACAGGTGGTTTTGGAGCGGCGCTGTTGCGGCGCTCCTGCTGCTGGTCGCAGTCCCGTCGGCGCTCGCCGCCATCTGGCGATTTGAGCGCTCGAAATAAATCAACTCTGCTTTAGAATGTGCTACCCGTGCACCGTGGGCCGCGGGTTGGGGAGGAGTGTATGACAACAACAATTTTCAATCGCGACGATCGCGACACGCGATCTTCAAAGGGGATGAGCGGCATTCCATTCCGTTATCTGGGATTGGCGCTGCTGGTGGTGATTGCGATCATTATTTTTCTGAGCGTTATTCGGGTCACACGCATCGGCGCAGGTTATGAAGGGATTGAAATCAATTTGGCCGGAAGCCAGCGCGGCGCCAGCGAAATTCCAATCCGCACCGGATGGGTATTCTATTCGCCGCTGCGGACGCAGATCATCGAGTACCCAACCTTCGTGCAGACGGTGAAGTGGACCGCCGACACCAACGAAGGCCATCCGGTAAACGAGGAACTGATCTTCAACAGCAAGGAAGGACAGGAAGTGCGGGCGGATGTATCGCTTTCATATGCGATCGACGCCACGAAGATCCCGGACTTCTACGTGAAGTATCGCAGCGACGATCTGGAACGCTTTACGCACGGAATCTTGAAGGACATAGTGCGTAACTCGCTCAACGAAATGGCTTCGACATATACGCTTGAAGATATTTATGGAGAGAATAAGGCACGCTTCTTGACTGAAACCCGTCAACGTGTCCAGACGCAGTTGGCGCCTGTCGGAGTACAGATCCAGCAGTTTGGTTTCATCGGCAAGCCGCGCTTCACGGCTGCGATCGAGCAGGCGATTACACAGAAAACGCAGGCCATCACCGACGCCGAGCGCGCGCGAAATCAGTTGGCAGTGACGCAGGCCGAGGTGGCAAAGACAGTGGCCGAAGCGGAAGGCGAAGCCAGGAGTGCAATCGAGCGCGCCCGGGGAGAAGCCGAATCCAACCGGCTGCGTCAGGCCTCGGTCACGCCGCAGTTGCTGGAATGGAAGCGACTGGAGAATCAACGGGCGTTTATCGACCGCTGGAACGGCGAGCTGCCGAGGACAGTTCTTGGCGATAAGAACGGACTGATGCTGCCGCTGCCCACGGACGCGCGGTAGGGAACTGAGAATACGAGGGCGGAGATTGGCCGCCCTCTCTACTTCGTCCCTGACCGCCGCACCGGTGCCTGCGTGATTTGTATCAACGACCGGTTGCCCACGGGCACAAAACTCAGTTCGCGGGCGTCCAGAAGCGCATTCATAGCTTCGCGCACTTTTGATCGGGGAACGAAATTTCCAAAGAATGATTCCAGTTCGGTCGAATCTGCGGCCACAACGCAATCCAAATATTTCGACAGCAGCGCCGAAAGCGCCGTATTGACTGAGCAGTTCACGCCTTCAGAAACCGCGTCCGGTGCCCAGCGCTGCAAAACGTCCCAAGACGCGCCTTCACGTTCGTGATAATCCACACGCGTGATGCGCAACTTTGACCACAACTCGGCCAGCGCGCGATCAAGCGCCGGCGCAGAGATGCCTTTGCCCAAGTCTTCCTGCAGTTTTAACTTCGAAATCGGCCCTTTGCGATGAACGATCTCATAGGCATCGCAGGCCAGTTGCGAGTACGGTGATCGCGGTCCGGGCTTCGGGGCCTGCCGGGGATTGCGCTCCCCAACCAGCCCGTAGAAATATGGAAACACCGCCGCTGAGAGCAGCAGGGAATTATTTTCATCACCGAGATTCACTTCGTAAGCGGAGCGCGCGCGCAGCAGCCGGATCATCAGGTCCGTAGCCTCTCGCGCCTGTGGGTCGAGGAATGCACGATGCCGCGGCAGGTGCTCGTCAGATCCGTACCATGCTCCAATGAACGTGGGCAGCGGCAACGGCGGTTGCGACGAAGATGGATAAGTCAAGCAGAAGCCGTTGGCTTCGATAAAGTCGCGCGCGTCATCCAGGGTATGGACGGGCTTGCCGGTAAGGCGCCATTTTTCGCGGCGTAACTGAACGAGTTCGTCGGGCGTCATCATGGGTTGGAATTGTGCTGAACGCGTCAGCTCTTGGCGTATTTCGCTTTCAGTGCCGTTCCGATAAACGTTCCGATCAACAGCACCGTGATTGCATGAGTCGCAAAAGCAAGCGCGTACTCGTTATTCGTGAGATAGACCGTTCTACTATGGATTGTTGCCGCATGCGTCCGTCCCGGTTCTTCGGCAGTGGGCCGGTTCGCGCCGTAGTAGTGCATCAGATAGACCGTCGAAAACATTACCAACAGCGTTACTATGCCGAGAATAATGGCGGTGCGCTTCAGCCGCTGCTTCTTGTCTGGACCATTTGTCGCCATGCGCTTCCTGGGATCACTGTTGCGCTAGATTCTTTTGAACGCCCTCTGAATATCCTTCATCGAGTATCGCAGAACTACCGGGCGGCCGTGCGGGCAGGACATCGGGCAGTCAGTTTTCGCCAGTTCGGCCAGCAGCCATTCCATTTTGTTTTGCTCCAGCGGCATGTTGACTTTGATCGCCGCATGACAGGCGATTGAGGCGGCAATGCGCCCGCGAATCTGTTCGAGGTTCAGCGCCTGGTCCTCGCGCGAGAACTGGTCGAGCAATTCGTGCAGCATGTGTTCGACTTCGGTGGCTTGAACGCCCGCAGGCGCGATCTTCACCGCTAAGCTGCGCGCACCGAAAGGCTCGGCCTCAAATCCGTTCTTCTGCAACTCTTCCGAGATTTCGGAAAAGATAGCCTGTTGCGCCGCGGTCATCTCGATCACAATCGGCATCAGCAGGCGCTGGCTTTCGACGGCTTGCTGGGCGCGCTGGTGCAGGATCCTTTCAAACAGCACGCGCTCGTGAGCAACGTGCTGATCGACAATCCATAGCCCGTCGTGGTTCACCGCCAGAATGAATGACTCGCGCAACTGTCCGAGCGGCTTGAGAGATGACAAGCTTGGAATCTCCGTGACCGCCTCGTGCTCGACTTCGATGGGCGGAGCGCAATGGCTCGCCTCGCTCGCTTCCACTGGGCCGCCGAAAGTCTGGCGGGGAAAACGCGCCACGGGGATGGCTGCATTCGCTTCGACTGCGATTCCGTCGGCGAAGTGAAAACGCTCGGCGATGGCCGGCTGCGGCGGAGCCTGCAAGTTGAAATCCTGAGGCGCAGCCGCGCCGAATTGCCAACCGGCGCCGGCTTCAGCAACGCCGCGCGCGCCGGGGGTCAGCGAAGGGCTGGCGGTCGGATGCGCCCGAATTTCCGTGACGAACTGCGGCACCGGACGCGCCTTCATCAACGCCGCGCGCACGGAATCGCGCAGAAAATCGTGCATGACCGATTGCTGACGGAAACGAACCTCAGTTTTCGAGGGATGAACATTCACATCCACTTCGGTGTTCGGCATCTCCAGAAACAGCAGCACCACAGGAAAGACCGTCGGCGGAAGGATGTTGCGATAGGCCTCAGTCAGCGCGTGCTGGATGAGGCGGTCGCGAATCAGGCGCCCATTTACAAACGTGTAAATGGAATTGCGATTCAACTTTTGGATCTCAGGCTTGGAAACAAAACCATGCAAGCGCAGCGAACCAGGGTCGGTCGGGGGACGGGGGTCTCGCCCGTCCATATCTTCTTCTATCTCTTGCCGTCTCCACGGAGGCGGTTGCGGCAATCCCACATGCGCCAGCGGAAATTCCGCTGCCAAAGAAATCAGCTGATCGAGAACATCCTTCCCAAACACCTGGTAAACCCGTTCGCTGTAGCCCGCGACTGGAGGCGCAACCAGCATGGCATTGGTCGCCGAATGCAGCTCGAAATGCTTGTCGGGATGCGCCAAAGCATAATGGGTGACCAGTGACGCGATGTGGGCCAACTCCGTTGACTCGGCCTTGAGAAACTTCTTGCGTGCCGGCGTATTAAAGAAAAGATCGCGGATGGTAATTGAGGTTCCCGCCGGTAAACCCGCCTCTTCCACCCGAA
>DATJHT010000115.1:0-3811 GCA_035493765.1 Terriglobales bacterium | reverse complement strand
GGTCGACTGTGCATGATCATTGCTAACGACGCCACTGTAAAAGCCGGCGCGTTCTTCCCGATGACTGCCAAGAAGGTTCTTCGCGCCCAGACTATTGCACTCGAAAATCAAATACCCACACTCTATCTAGTCGATTCTTCCGGCGTGTTCCTCCCGTTGCAGGAAGATGTTTTCCCCGACACAGATGATTTTGGCCGCGTTTTTCGCAACAATGCTGTCATGAGTGCGCGCGGCATACCGCAGATAACGGCGATTATGGGCATGTGCGTTGCAGGCGGCGCCTATCTGCCCGTCATGACCGATACAGTCTTGATGACCGAAGGCTCCGGCCTCTTCCTCGCTGGTCCGTCATTGGTACAGGCTGCAATCGGCCAGAAAACTGATGCTGAAGAATTAGGTGGAGCAGCCATGCACGCTGAGGTCTCTGGCACGGTCGATTTCAAAGAGCCAGATGACCTCCACTGTCTCGCGCGGATGCGTTCTCTTATCGACAAGTTCGGCACTCATCAAACCGCTGCCAGCCCGACAGGTCGATACAGTCACAAAGAATATGACGCGACTCGTGATGCACCGAAGTTTCCTATGGAAGACGTCTACGGCCTGCTGAACCCAGCGCCGGGTGCAAGCAACGCTTATGACATGCGAGAGATTATCGCGCGCATTGTGGATCGTAGCGAGTTCGACGAATACAAGGCGGATTTCGGCCGGACTGTTCTGTGTGGCTATGCTCGTATTGGTGGCTATGCCGTCGGTATTGTGGCAAACCAAAAGATAAATCAGGACCAGATCGTGGCGACCGGCCCCGCGGCCGGAGCAAAGCGAATTGAGGTGGGGGGCGTCATATATACCGAGGGCGCACAAAAGGCTGCCCGCTTTATCATGGATTGCAATCAACAATTGGTACCGCTCGTCTTTTTGCATGATGTGAACGGCTTCATGGTGGGCAGGGACGCTGAGTGGTCAGGTATCATTCGGGCCGGCGCAAAAATGGTCTCCGCCGTCAGCAACAGCGTGGTTCCAAAGATAGCGGTTATCGTCGGTGGAAGCTTTGGCGCCGGACACTATGCCATGTGCGGGAAAGCGTATGATCCGCGCTTCCTTTTCGCGTGGCCCACCGCTCGTTATTCGGTCATGAGCGGTGCATCCGCAGCAAGCACCTTGGCCGAGGTTCGGGCACGGCAGGCAGAGCGGGGAGGAAAGGTACTCTCTGAATCCGAAAAGGCGGCACTCTACGAGGAGATAAAGTCAGCCTACGACAAACAAGCAGACCCGCGTTACGGGGCAGCCCGCCTTTGGATCGACTCCATCATCGATCCTGCCAGAACCCGGGACGTGCTGATAACAGCGCTCAACGCCTGCACGATCGGTCCCGATGTCGCGAAGTTTAATCCTGGAGTATTGCAAACATGAAGAGCTGAACTTATGTCCGCTCAGGCATTGGTTAATAATTCGGCATCTTACCGGTCAAGAACGGAGACGGGCCATTGCTTCCGGGTAGGAAAGGAGCCCTCAGCATGAGCTTTACAGGCGCAAAAGCCGAAAGTTTCCATCCTTTTTTGTTGACCGAAGAGCAGGAGCAACTCAGACGCGAGATCCGCGAGTTTGCCGCTCAAGAAATTGCTCCACATGTGATGAAGTGGGATGAGGCGAGCGAATTTCCCGGCGATGCGGTAAAGAAGTTAGGACAGTTGGGACTGCTCGGCGTGATTTTTCCGCCGGAGCTAGGCGGCGCCGGACTGAGCTATGTGGACTATGTGCTGGCAATCGAAGAATTGTCTTCAGTGGACGGTTCAATTGGAATCATCGTTGCAGCTCACAATTCGCTGTGCACGAATCACATCTTTATCGCTGGGAGTGAGGCCCAAAAGAAGAAGTATGTTTCACGCCTCGCCAGTGGCGAGTGGCTGGGCGCATGGGCTCTGACGGAACCTGGCGCGGGTTCAGACGCAAGTAACTCGCGCACCGGTGCCGTTAAAAAAGGCGATCGTTACATCCTGAATGGCAGCAAGACCTTTATTACGAATGGCCGCTACGCGGACGTGGTAGTGGTCATTGCTGCGACAGCGAAACCAAAAGGCACACACGGCCTGTCAGCTTTCATTGTTGAAAAGGGAACGAAAGGATTCCGGCCCGGCAAAAAGGAAAACAAGCTCGGCCTGCGTGCCAGTGACACGAGCGAATTGATCTTCGAGGACTGTGAAGTCCCCGAGGAAAATCTCATCGGAGTGGAGGGTGAAGGGTTCATTGATGCTATGCGCGTGCTTGATGGCGGCAGGATCTCTATAGCTGCATTGGCGCTTGGCATTGCGCGAGGTGCACTCGACGCGGCTGTTAAATACGTGAAAGAGCGCCGCCAATTCGGCAAAGCCATCGCAGAGTTTCAGGGGATTCAGTGGAAACTCGCGGATATGGCAACACAATTAGATGCAGCACGCCTCCTCACTCAACGTGCTGCCATACTGAAGGACGAGGGCCGCAAAGTAACTCGCGAGACTTCCATGGCCAAGCTCTTCGCAAGCGAAGCAGCCGTGAAGATCTGCGATGATGCCGTTCAGCTTTTCGGTGGTTATGGATTTATCAAGGACTACCCCGTAGAGAAGTACTATCGTGACGTGAAGCTGTGCACCATTGGTGAAGGTACGAGTGAAATCCAGCGAATGGTGATTGCACGTGAGATTCTCAAGGTCTATCCCTCGCGTGGATAGCGCGATTGCGGGCGTCCGAGAAAGTGATTGTCGAGCGTAGATCTAAGTGAGCGAAGTCGTCAAAATCGTTGAGTGCCCGCGGGATGCCTGGCAAGGCCTCTCGAACACCATCCCTGCGGAATTCAAGTCAGAATACCTGCGCGAGCTTCTCAATGCAGGATTCAAGCACATTGACGCCGTGAGTTTCGTCTCGCCTGCGGTATTGCCGCAGATGGCAGACTCAGAGCAAGTGCTATCACAACTCTCGGTACCGGATGATGTTGAGATTATCGGCATCGTGGTAAACGAAAAAGGCGCTCAACGGGCGGTGCGGAATATTGGCGTGACAACGCTCGGATTTCCGTACTCCATTTCGTCCGAGTTTCTGCGGCGCAATCAGCGCCAAGCGCCTGAACAGGCGCTACACATACTGCAAACGATCCACTCACTGGCAGAGAGCGAGGGCCGGGGAATGGTCGTCTATATCTCGATGGCATTCGGGAATCCCTATGGAGAGCCGTGGAGTGTGGATACGGTACTGCAAGCCTGCGAGCAGATTATCGAGTCAGGAATAGCGCAGATTTCTCTGGCAGATACAGCTGGAATCGCCGGGTCAGAGAAGATCGAAGAGGTGCTCTCGGCCGTAATCGCGAGGTGCGAAAATATCGAAATTGGAGCGCATCTCCACGCCCGCCGGCCACAGGCTGCAGAGAAAATACGAAGAGCATTCCATGCAGGATGCAGACGTTTTGATTCCGCAATCGGCGGACTTGGTGGCTGCCCATTCGCACAGGATACGTTGGTCGGCAATATTCCCACCGAGATCCTTTTAGCCGAACTGCGACGAGTTGGAGCGCTTCTTCCTGCAATTGGACCTCTCGAAATGCTTGTCGAGAAAAGCCGAGAGCTTTACACGCGCTTCGGCTCGCTCGCACAATCGCGAGCAGGAGAGACATGGATTTCCGAACGATCCTAGTAAAAGATAATCCTCCAGTTCGCACCATCACCCTGAATCGTCCTGAGCGCCGAAACGCGATGACCCAGGCAATGAGGACGGAACTGATCAGCGCGCTTGAAGATACCGCCGTGAGCGATTGCCGGGTGCTCATTCTCACTGGCGCCGGCGA
>DATJHT010000114.1:0-12832 GCA_035493765.1 Terriglobales bacterium | reverse complement strand
GACGGTGGAGAGAACCGTGTCGCAGTCGGCCACTGACTGGCGCTTTCTTTCTTACATACTGGAGCTGTTCGCCGCGATTGCCCTACTTCTCGCTGTAATCGGAGTCTATGGAGTAATTTCTTACTCGATCCGAGAACGCCGCCACGAACTCGGCCTGCGGATGGCACTAGGAGCGCAACCTAGCCAGGTGCTTGGATTGGTCTTGCGGCGGGCAATGGCGCTCTCGTTTATAGGAGTAGTGATCGGCATCGCAGGTTCGTTCGCCGCCACGCCACTCATAGCGAAGTTTCTCTACGGTGTGAAGGCTCACGATATGCCGACTCTGGTTCTGGTGTCGTCGCTCCTGATGGCAGTAACATTCATTGCCAGCTATATTCCCGCACGCCAGGCAACGAAGATCGATCCCATGCAGACACTTCGACACGAATAGCCGATAGATGCAAAGTCTTAGGACTCGAACAGGCTTGCCGTCAATGATCGGATAAAGTCATCGTCAGTTGACGTTAAATCTTCATAACTCATCGATTTCAAGCCGCGATTACACTCATAACGTAAGTTTCAAGAATGGGCTCCGAGCCGCATCCATTCGGCAGAAAAGTTCGAAAATCTCTGCTAGGGGCCGACCAATTATTTAGACTTAGGCAGCAACACTTTTCTGCGCGCCGTTCAGAACTTTTAAGAACTCTCGCATAAAGAATGGCAGGTCCATCCAGGTCCGCGAGGTCACGAGATTTCCTTCCACCAATACCTCCGTATCCTTGAACTTGCCCCCGGCGCGTTCTACATCGGGCGCCAGGGCTTCGTAGGTGGCGATCGTGCGTCCACGAACAGCATCAATGGCTGCAAGGATCAGCACGCCGTGACAGAGTGCTGCGATTGGTTTTTTGCGTTCTACGAAATGTCGAACGATTTTTTGTAACTGCGGATCGTTGCGGAGATATTCTGGAGCGCGACCGCCGCTCAGGATAATGCCATCATAATCTTCGGGATTGACGTCCGCGAAACCGATATCGGCAGGAATGTGATATCCCGGTTTCTCTACGTAGGTATCCCAGCCGGATTCGAAATCGTGCACCACCGATTTCAGGATTTTCTTCACCGGCGCGCCGATGTGTACCTCGATCCCCTCTTCTCGCAACCGATGATATGGATACCAGGTATCGAGAGATTCGGTTGCATCGCCGGCTACAAGCAACACTCGTGTCATATAAACCTCCGCTTAATGGAGATGTATGGTACACGAAATTCGAAAGCGATTGGCGAACAGGAAGCACCCGGGTGGGCCATCGCCTGTCCTTAAGAGCTAAAACTGCAACGTCACTTTGCTGGCATTGGCGTAATAGTCAGCTTGTCCGCGGCCTGTCTGAGTGTTGCCTCGTTCTCCTTGGGGCCAATCGCGAAAACTGAGACGTATCTTCGCCCGACCATGAATGCGTTATAGAAACCAAGAAGTTCCTGGCCCGTTTGATCCCGTCCGGTGAGTTCCTGGACCAAGATTTCGGTTTTGCCGGTAGTATGGCTCTGCAAACCGCCACGCCGTTTGAATCCACTGCCACTCATCGCTCCTTCAACCGACACTTGCGCGTCCCTTTTGAGATCGAGCTTCTCGTCGGAATGCAGAGGAAACGAACTGAGGAGAATGGCATTATCACCGCAACGCAGGTCAAGATTGAGTCTTTGGGAAAATTTAGTGGACCACGAGATCGCTGCTTCCTCGTCGGCGAGAGTGCATGCCGGATCCAGTTGGAGTTCAAACCCGATCATAGTGTTGGAATACTTGCCCTTATCCAGGGTTCCGAGAATTGCCGGCCGGTTGGCTGCCTCGGGTGAGGATCCAGACGGAGATTGCGCTCCCAAAAGGGCAGGAACCAGCAAAGCAGACACTAGAACGAGTCGAAGCAGCAAGATACCTCCGTGAAACGCGGACATCGACTGCACAACTTCGGGGCCCGCTCATTCTACGCCAGGTAGCTCGCGGTTTAGATCGTAAACGTCAAATCGCTACTCATGACGCGCGTGTTAAATTGCACTTTACCTTGCCCGGAGGAACTCATGCCAACGGCCACTCACTCTGACGTAATTGCAGCTGTACAGTCGGGAGATGTTTCTGCGGTTTCGAGTTTGTTGGGTCATGATCCGGGGCTTGCCTCGGCCAGGGATTCGAACGGCGTTTCCGCTGTGATGCATGCCTTCTATTCCGGTCAGCGTGAGATTGCCGAAATGCTTATTGCAGCGAAACCGGAACTCGATATCTTTGAGGGGACAGGGGCGGGGGCAGCGGAAACGGTCGCGAAAATACTCAAGCGCGATCGGGGAGCTGCAAAGCAATGGTCTGCGGATGGATTTACAGCGTTGCACTTTGCGGCATTTTTCAATCGACCAGCGATCGCTCGAGAATTGATTCGGCAAGGCGCTGACATCGAGGCGATCGCGAAAAATTCCATGAAGGTCACACCTCTGCACAGTGCAGCCGCCGCACACGCAGGAGAGATTGTCCGCCTACTGCTTGAGCACGGCGCAAATCCAAATGCAAAGCAGCAGGGTGGATGGACCCCGTTGCACGCCTCTGCGCAAAACGGAGATGCAGAAATGGTTGCGGATCTGATTGTGCATCATTCCGATCCAAAGGCAACAAACGATGAGGGCAAGACTCCGGCGGATATTGCCGCAGAAAAAGGGCACGTGGATATTGCGGCAATGCTCTCGCAATAGTTTTCAGCCATGAGCGGTCACGGCGAGCTCCTCATGGCCGGGGAACTGACCCGTGATCACTCATGAGTCATCAGCTCCTGATGACGGAACGTTACGCCGACTGCTTTGCTATCATCGAACTTAATCCAACTTACGGAGAGTTCCATGGAAGAGGTACCCAGCAGCACTGCAGGATCGCGCCGCAACGAAGATATCGCTCTCGATCTCATGAAATTTGTGGCCATGACAACCGGTTACGGGCGCACGACTTCAACCGGCGTGGGGTTTCAAGGTACGGGTTCCGCAGCCAAGCCCGAAGAATATGCCGCTCACCTGCTTGAGCTTTACGGCAAGTGCTTAAGCGCTGTCGCAAAAAAATAATTGAATGATCACTGGCTAAGCCACCTGTAGATCGTCAGCGGTATCAGACGATGGTTGGTTCTTACCAGGCGCGGCGGCAAGCAATGGCCAGCCCTTGCGGAGAACGTAATCCAGCCAGGCGCCGGCAAACTGCGAAGTCACGACCGCCGCCACCACCAGAGTTGTATAGAACTTGGCGCTGATGATTCCAGCGTCGAAGGCCACGCTTGCGAGCACGATTCCCGGACCGCCGCGGGCATTCGTGGTGATCGCGAGGTTCACCAGGTCCAGTCCGCGAAATCCTGCAAGCCGTCCTGCCAGTGATACCGAGAGAATTTTCACAACGCAAGTTCCAATGACGAATGCGAGCATCATCCAAAGCGAGACGCCTCGAATAAGGTCGAGCTTCAGTCCGACGATAGCGAAGTAAGCCGGAATGAAGAATGCGAAGGCAACCTTGCCGATGGCATCAAGGGCATCTGCAAAAAGTCTGCGCTTCTTGTGGACCACCGCGAAGCCCGCGAGAAACGCAGCGAACACCAAACTGACCTTGAGCGCTCCAGCGACCGCGCAATATGCGAACAGAACGGCGATGGCATAGCCAACCGGCGAGTGCTTCGCCAACACGTTGAAGCGCGCCTTGTTAAAGCGCTTTATCAGCCGGGGAACAATCGTCAGTCCAAGCAGGAAGAATCCAATAGTTACCAGTAAGTGATACGAAATCGCCCGCGGATTCAGCGCCGCGGCCCCGGCCATTGCAGTGGCCGCCGCCAGAGCCAGCCAGAGAACAATATCCTCCAGGACAGCAACGCCGAGCACCAGCCGCGCGAATCGGGTGTGAAGAATCTTAAGATCAGCAAAGATCTTCGAGACCACCGGAACCGAGGTCACGGCCACGCCCACCGCGAGAATGATAATCAACGAAATGCGATTGCCGTTTGGACCTGCCAGCGAGGGACGGATGAGCCAGGGGCCGAATATCAATCCCAGGGCGAAGGGTATGCCGGTGCCCACGACGGTCAACCAACCCACTTCGCGGCGCTCTTCACGGCTGAATAATTGCTGCGTTTCCGCGCCGGAGAGGAACATCAGCAACAGCAGCCCGAGCCAGTAGACGAAATCAAGAATGTTTCCCTGGCCCCTCGCAGCATCTATCAAATGCGAAACCAATGGCAAGCGCCCAAACAGCGCCGGTCCGAGGACGATACCTGCCAATATTTCTCCGATGACCTTGGGCTGGCGAAGCCGCACGAAGATGTATCCCAGCAACTGGGCAAGTCCGACAAGAAGTAAAAGGACGAAGAGTACTGGGGCCAACGCGGAGTCTGACATTGGGGCCTAAGATGCTCATCGTGCAGGTCGGTTTGCCCGCCGAAGCGCTTGAGGCCGACCGCGAATGACAGCGAAATCAGGCTGATTCTACTGAAATCCCACAACCGAATCGTCCATCGGCAAGGTTCGAGATCGCGGAAGGTCAGGGTGGCGATCTTCTTCAAAATCTTTTCCGAAGCCCAGGAACCTGAATTTATTGAAGACGAACGGGATACCCTCGGCAGCCAGTGGAGAATTGGCATCCATCAGCTGAAAGTGCAGGTGAGCGCCGGTCGTATTGCCAGAGTTTCCGACTTGCGCAATCTGGGCTCCGCGTTTGACTTTCTGATGCAGGCGTACCTGAATGCTTCCCTGCTTCAAGTGAGCAAACATCACGTATGTATCAGGAGCGATACGTACGATGATGTGGTTGCCGGTGATGTTCTGGATTGTGACCACTGGGAGCTTTCCGGGCACGTTGTCTGGAATATCATCCACCACTTCGGTTATCTCTCCATCTGCTACCGCCAGGACGGGCTGGCCAAAAGCCCAGAAGTTCTCGTTTCGCTCCCGGGAGTCGTGGAACGTATTGCCGTTTTTGCCGACCATCACCCAATCGATGGCAAAGCGTTGAGAGATGAAAGCGCGCCCGTTAATTGCAATCACTGACCGGCGATGTACGGACGTATTGGAAGGGCCATTTCCAGCGAGCCATACCCCGTCTTTGAAAGGAGGTGACAGCACCAGAGGATTTTGATGCAGAATTGGAACCATGACGCCGTCAAGCGCAGACTCATCGTTCGCAGTTCCTTTCGAGCGTGCGGCGTCCGCCACGTCGAACAAGAATCGATGGCGCAATGCTGATATCTGGAGGTCGAGAGCGACGGGAACATACATGAAGGCGATGACCCGGCGTCCAATTTCAAGTTTCGCAGAGTCGGAGGCTAAAGTTGCATGGGGAGAACCACTCATTGCCATCTGGGAGTCGTCGCCCACGGGATGAAGCAGTTCTGATAAGGCCGGGCCGCCGTAGTCTGCGAGTGACTCTCCACTGGAGGCGAACACCTGAATGGCCGTCAACGTCAACGCCGACGGTCCGAAGTTTGTGATGTGTAGTTCATAGATCAGCACGCGCTTGCCTTCAATCATCACGGGCGTAGGCGGCTTTGGAGCTACAACTTCTACCGGAGAAGGGCGCGCTGACGATTGGGCACCAGCCGGCGCAATGTATGCCCCCGAGAGAAGAAGGGCAAGAATCAGGAGACCGCAAAGAGCATTTTTCGAACGGAATGGGCTGGCCATAGAAACTCCTTCTTCTATTAGTAGTAGCAACATATACTACTATGACGAGAACCGCCGATATTGGTTATCAGCGGTAAGGCATAATTGACAATCATGAGAATCAGCGCAGCCGGCGGCCCGCTGTCACTTTTGGGCTTTAACGCCCTGGAAGAGCAGGCTTATGCGGCGCTTTCGCAAGCGCCGGGACAGACCGGATACAAGTTAGCGCAAGGGCTCAAGAAGCCGGTAGCCAACATCTACAAGGCGCTGGAGTCTCTCCTGGAGAAGGGAGCGGTACTCGTTGAGGACGGGGATCCGGCGGTTTACCGTGCGACGCCGGTTGCCGAACTGTTCGATGCTCTGGAATCCGAGCTACGCGAACAGCGCAAAACTGCGGTACGGCGACTGGGCGCGCGGATGCCGGTTCATGATGAGCGGGTGTACCGGCTGGGCTCGCGTCAGCAGACCATCCAGAAGGCTCGGAGGATGATCGGAGCGTGCAAAAAAGTTCTGCTGCTGGACGTTTTTCCGAGCATGGTGTCGGAACTGGCCCCGGAAATTACGGCGGCGGCAGCGCGCCGCGTGAAAGTCGCGGGCCAGATTTATGCTCCGGTTCATTTTAAGGGCGCGCTATTGACGCTACGGACTGAACGCGACCAGGTGTTACAACGCTGGGCCGGAGACTGGATGAACATCGTAGCGGACGGCGAAGAACTTTTAGTTTCGGTGCTGGAACGCTCCGGAAGGGGCTTACATCAGGCGATATGGACCAGAAGCCCTTATCTGGTGTGGAGCTATCACAGCGCTCTCTACGCAGAAATTCTGCTCAGCCGGTTGCGTGCGGAGATTGAAAGCGGCGCGAGCAAACGCAAGCTTCTTCGCATCATGCAGGAATATCACCAGCGGGTAGCCATCGACGCACCCGGTTACAAGCGGCTGGCGTCGCAGTTGTAATTCCCGATGTGCACGAAAAAGCCGCAGCGTTATGGCTGCGGCCGTGAGCAAAACCTTAAATGGAGAATCTATCGACGACGGCCCTTTTTCCTGGCCGACTTCTTAGCTGCCTTTTTTTTCGCAGGCTTCTTCTTTGAAGCTTTCTTTTTTGCAGCTTTCTTTGCCGGCTTTTTCCCGGCTTTCTTTTTAGCCGCTTTTTTCTTCGCGGGAGCTTTTTTTGCAGCCTTCCTTGGGGCAGACTTCTTCCGGGCAGCTTTACGCGCTGGCCTTGGTCCGCCGCCACCACCGCCTCCGGTTGAAACTGGAGCGGGAGGTTCCGCGATGGGTTCTGGTTCCTCGTCTATTACGGCTGGAAGCTCAGCTTCTTCTTCCTCTTCTTCTTCCTCCTCGTATTCTTCGTCGAGCGTGTCGCCGTAGGCGCCGGAATCGCCGAATTCGTCGGCTTCGTCGTCACGCAGGTAGAGGGTCTCTTCGAACATCATTCTTTCCTCCTCGCTTCCTCCGCGGCAGCGTCGGAATGCGGACTGTAGGATGCCGCGTCGCGCGGAAATCCTGATAATACAGAAATTAAAAAGACAAAACTTGCGACGGCGCCGGATTATAACGGGTCACAGGCGCGGTCGCAACCCATTTCGCGACGCTGCCAATTTTGTATTGGGAAAATTATTGTGCCGCGGGAATTACCAGCACCATGCCCGGACGCAAAGTAGCGACATGCGCGTTGGTTTGTTTGATGGCTTCAACACTAGTGCGGTAGTTGGTTGCGATTGAGTAGAGCGTTTCACCGCTTTTGACAGTGTGGCGGACCGGCGTGGTGTTTTGATGGGAAGCTAAAGCCCTTCTCCGCTTAGACTTAGAAGCAATCTTAGTTTCGGTCGGAACGGCCGCGGGACTGACCGGAAGGTGTACGTAAAGCACGCGCCTTCCACTGAGACTGTCACCTTTTAAGCGGTTCCATCGCCGAATGGTTGTGGGAGCGACGCCAAGGTTGTCAGCGACGCTTTGCAAGGTGTCGTTTTTCCTCACGTGATACACGGTAAGACGCTTCGCATAAGTCTGCACGTCGCCACCAGAGTGCTTGCCGGGGGCGATTGGAATTACCAGCTTTGCGCCGGGGTCAACGCTTGATTCGAGATCAAGTTGATTGGCTTCGGCGATGGCATGGCCGGTGGTGTGATAGCTCCGCGCCAGCGACATGATAGTCTCGCCGGAAGAAACTGTGTGATAACGCCACCAGACCCGCATGTCCGGAGGGATGGAGGCGATGGCGCTCTGGTATTTTTCACTAGTTCCAACCGGAAGGTGAAGTTCGAATCGTCCTTTGGGTGTAACCATGCGCAGGAGGCTAGGGTTTAATTCCTGCAGTTCTATTGGCGAGGCATCTACACATCCCGCCACCAGGCGGAGATCGACAGGATAGTTGATCTTGATAGTGTCATAAGCCATCTCCGGATCGGGCGTGATGGTGTCAAGCCCATACTGCTCCGGGTTCTTGGCCATGATGGTTTCAGCCACGATGATGGGCACGTAATTGCGCGTCTCTTTTGGAAGGACATCGCGGCGATAAAGCTCCCAAAAATCTGCATATCCCGTCCGCTTCACTGCGCTTTGGATAGTCCCCGGCCCTGAATTGTAGGCAGCCATCGCCAAGTACCAATCGCCGAATTGGCTGTAAAGATCTTTCAGATGACGGGCCGCAGCGCGGGTGGATTTCTCAGGATCCTGGCGCTCGTCCACAAATGTGTCATGGTGCAAATCGTATCCGCGGGCACGGCTTCCCATGAACTGCCAGATTCCACGCGCACCGACACGTGAAACAGCGTAGGGGTGAAATCCCGACTCGGCCTGCGCAAGATAGATTAGATCCTGGGGAACGCCTTCTTCCTTCAGGATACGTTCGATCATCTCCCGGTAACGCCCACTTCGCGCAAGTCCGTGCTCGAGGGTGCCCCGTCCGCGACCGGAGAAGTAGTTGATATAGCCCGCGACCTGATCCGTCATCATCAAAGGCAGATCGGAATGGGTGGCTTTCAGTTCGGCGGCGGCTTTGGCTTTCAGATTGGGATCAACTGGGTAATTCGTGACTTCGTTAGCTTCGTCGATTGGTGCGGGCTCTGCCTTCTGCTCGGGAGAGTTGTCCACTGAGGCTTCGCTCTGTTGTTCCAGAGCCTTTAATTCAAGCTTGTTGACGCCGGCCAATACCCGGTCGAACTCGGGCTGATAACGGCGGTCGGCGCGAGTCTCAGACGAACTGCCCATCAGCAGGTTGAAAGCGCGATCGAAGTGCTGCTTGGCGCCTTCTTTGTGTCCGGCGGCGTATTCGTTCTCGCCTGCCTGGTATTCCTTTTCAACGTTGCCAATCAGCGCGGCGACGGGATCAGGTTTGGGCTCGGACGAATTTATGGCCTGTGAGGAAGCTGAAGCCTGAGGCGCCGATTTTTGAGAGGCTGGCGGTTGAGCCGTCCTGGACTGAGGCGTACTTTTGGCTAAGGGTGAAGCCTGGGGAGAAGGACGGACCGCCGAAACAGGCTTCTTGCCGCTCTGGCACCCCAAACCGGCACCCATCAGGAGCAACAAAATAGCAGAGCAGGAATGCTTGATCTTCATCTGCATCTATAACTTACCGCCGGTCAAGGTTTTCCGCGAGGATACGAAATCGTACTACCGCTACTTTGGATGGTCAACGCTTAAACAGCTTTGCCCGAGTTACTTAAGGAATGGACAGATCGGTCAAGGGACGAGGTTTTTGGGGACCCGTAGGGACATGTTCTGGATATTTTTCGGTCCCCGAGTTTAGCTCCCGGCATCGAAAGTTTGGTCGTTATCGAGTCGCCGCAGGATCAAAAAAAAGGAGAACCCCCATGGCCGAAGCTACCCAAAATCAGTGCGCCCACCCCAACTGTACTTGCCCCGTTTCCGCCGGAGAGAAGTATTGCAGCCAGGCTTGCTCTGATGCCGCCGAAGGTAGCGGAAGGAACGATCGCTGCGCATGTCCGCACCCACAGTGTGCCAGCGCGATGGCGGCTTGAGGGCAAATCCTGACCAGCGGAAAAAATTGACAACTCTCTACTTGCCGGAAACGCTCAGGTAGTAGTCTGTCTCTTGCGATTCCGTCAAATCTCGCTCCTTTCAGTTATTCCGGCATGAACTCGGGGAACGGCGGTCAGCGCGGCAAGACCCAGGGTCTAGTGGTCCTGGTCATAGCCACTAATGTATTGGGGAACGTATTCCTCAGCCGGGGTATGCACCAGGTCGGCCGCATCGTTTCTTTTTCGCCGGCGGAGTATCTACGGGCTTTTGCGAATCCCTCCGCGATTGTTGGAATTCTGATTCTCATAGTCTGGATGCTCTCGGATCTGGCGCTACTCAGCCGCGCGGATTTGAGCTTTGTTCTGCCAGTTACAGCGAGCGCGTACGTCCTGGTGGCACTGGTCGGCCACTTCTTCCTGCATGATCACATTTCGTGGCAAAGGTGGCTTGGCATTCTGCTGATCACAGGAGGGGTGATTCTGGCCGAGGAAACGCCCGCCCGAACCACTACCGGTCCTCCGGAGCGCCTGCGATGAAATGGTTGCTGGTGGGAATCATTGCGCTGTGCAACACCATTGGTGACGTGCTGAACACGGCGGGCATGAAGCGGCAGGGTGAAGTCGAGGACCTGCGCCCCGGAACCTTGCTGGGCATGGTCAAGAAGATCGCCCGCAATCCGCTGGTGCTGGGAGGATTCGCGGCGTTGGCGGTGTCATTCTTCGCATTACTATCCCTACTGTCGATCACAACCGTCAGTTTTGCAGTTCCGGCGACAGCGGCGAGTTATCTGCTGGAGACATTATTGGCGAAATACATCCTGGGTGAAGACGTGAAATGGCGACGCTGGGCAGCGGCAGTTCTGGTGGCGTGCGGGGTAGTGCTGCTGTCGTTTTGATTTAACTCGTTGTGATGCCGTCGCATCCGAAAAAGGAAAAGGCGGGCGATGGCGCCCGCCGTTCCACGACCGAAAAGATTACCACTTCAATTTCATTCCGAACTGAAACTGACGAGGATCATAGGCTGCCGTCGCCTGACCCGCGTTGGTGAACAATGGGCTCACGGCGGCCACGTTATAGCGATTAGCAATATTGAACATGTCCACGATTAGTTCGACGCTGGCCCGTTCCCCAATCGGAACATGTTTCGATACCCGCAAGTCGTTGAAGACGGTCCACGGAGTTGTTCCGGCGTTGCGGCCAAGGTTTCCGTCGAGCGACATCAACGAACCATCAAAGTTTGCGATGCAGGGTTCCTGGAAGACGCCGGTCGGAGAAAAGGAAGACGAAACCGGGATGTTGCCGAGCGCGGTGCAGCCGGGATTAACGAACGTATTGGGACGCGAAGTCAGCGACGACAACTGCAGGTTGTCTCCGTTCCCAGTAAGGATATTGAAGGGACGGCCAGAGCCGAATTCGATTAGAGGAGCAAACGTCCAGTCGCTCAGGAATGCCCTGGAAAATCCGCCGGAGCCCACTTTGCCGGTCTGATAGACGCCGCTGAAAACGAAACGATGTCGCTGATCGAAGATGGAGGTCGAGCGATCAAGGCCGGGGAAGTAGCTGTCTTGTGGAGTAAGCGTGGACTGCAGATCAGTAGAATCGTCGATCGAATGCGACCAGGTGTACGACGCCAGGAACTGGTAATGCGAAGCAAATTGTTTGCGCAGGTTGGCGCTGAAGCCGTGATAAATCGAGCTGCCATTGGAGAAGTTAGCGTCCATGTCGCCGAAGGGAACGCAGCCTTTGAATGAAGTCAACGGGTCGCAGGCGGTGTTGAAGCCTTTCAATCCCTGCAGAATACTTTCGGCAAGGCCTACGCATGCGCCCGCCCCCTGGGCAATGTAGGCTCCCGCGACGGATGGGTTAAGTCCGGATGGGCGGAAGAAGTTGGTAAGCGCAGAATCCACCCAAGGCGCACCGCCCGGAGTGAATCCGCATCCACTCATTGCAAATGGGCTGGTGAAAGTTTGGCCTGCCGCTAGCGCCGTCTCGAAATTCTGGACCATCAGGTCGCCGCGAATTGTGTTGGCGTTGATCGGACGGTTCAGGTGGCGACCGCCATTGAAGTTGTAAGCCAAGCTTAGTGAGTATCCATGGCCGAGATCGCGCTCAACGCTCAAGTTTGCCTGCTGCGCGTAGGCATATACGAACCCGTTGCCCTGGGGATAGCCAAATGGCTGGAAGCCCAGCGGCAGGAAAGTGGATGGGTTGAGGTAGTTCTGGTTCAGGAAGATAGACTGCGGAAAGTTCAAGGCCTGAAATCGCTGCTGGTTCGGGTCATAGCCCAGAGCAGCCGTGACTGCGGGGTTGATCGAAGCCGCGCAGGGATTTAGCGGGCTGGCAACATTAATTGGCAATCCTTGAAAAATAGGAATCGCGTTCAGATTTCCGGGATTGCCGGCGCCGCTGCAACCACCAGTACCGCCGAATGCGAGCTGGCCACTGGTCGATCCGTCAGAAGCATCGCCGAGGAAGTAGAGACCGAGCAACGGGTGGTCGTAGAAGATTCCGTAGGAGGCGCGAACGACATTCTTGCCGCT
Source organism: Terriglobales bacterium (assembly GCA_035493765.1). Taxonomy (GTDB): domain Bacteria; phylum Acidobacteriota; class Terriglobia; order Terriglobales; family Acidobacteriaceae; genus Gp1-AA145. The sequence goes on along the minus strand of DATJHT010000114.1, from coordinate 666 downwards.
GCCGGTCGGATCCCAAGCCACGCCGATACGAGGCTGAATGTTGTTCTTGTCGGTCTGTATCCCTTTCTGCAATCCAAGAAACTGATAGCCGGTCGCGGCCAGGCCGGTAGGAGCTTTGAACGATGGCGGAATCTCGACATCGTAGCGAAGACCGAAATTCAGCGTGACATTAGGACGGGCGCGCCAGGAATCCTGCCAGAAAAATCCCATGGGGATGTTGTTGAACGAGTCGCTCGGGCTGCCGAGTCCTTGCACGTAACTGCCGGGTAGTCCGGCGCCATAGGCCTGGACCGCATTGAGTGGCGCGAAACAATCCTGAGCGCTAGGACAAAGTGCGGGATTAAAACCCAAATTTGTGGCACTGAACGAGCCGAAGTCATAAACCCCGCCGTAGTTGACGGTGAAGACGGCTTTCAGCGGAATGAAATTGAAGTCCCCGCCAAGCTTCGTATTGTGTTTTCCGATATTCCAGGAAAGATTGTCGGTGAACTGATAGCGTTTCTCTGTCCGCTGGATGTAGGAATACGGCTCTCGCCCGAAATATGCAAAGCCGGTGATGTTGACTGCGGGGTCTGAGCCGCCGGGAATCTGTGTGTTGTAGAAATATGACAGCCCACGGCGTGCGTATTGAAAGCGGAATTCGTTGACTTTGTTGTTGCCGATTGT
>DATJHT010000113.1:0-12022 GCA_035493765.1 Terriglobales bacterium | reverse complement strand
CACTTTCCATGCCGAAACGTACATTCCAGCCGAACCGCCGCCGCCGGTCCAAGGTGCACGGCTTTCGCACTCGTATGAAGACCAAGAGCGGACGCGCGGTCATCTCCCGCCGCCGGGCCAAGGGCCGCAAGCGGGTCGCGGTCAAACCCGGTTTTCGTGAATAGTTAACTTGGCTTCGGGCATCGGGCGCCAGGCTTTAGTCTTTTGAATCCTGCGTACTTCAGGTTCCCCGTAGCCTAAGCCTGGAGTCGATTTTTGAGCAACTCCGTTTCTCAAGACGCGACCAGGCGTTTTCCCAAGAGCAGCCGCCTGTTGCGGCATGCAGATTTTGAAAAGGTTTATAAGCGCGGCCGCCGGCACTTTGCGCAGCACATGACCGTGTTCTATCTGGGGGCCGAAAAGGCAGACCATGGCCTGCGGGTGGGGTTCACCGTCAGCAAAGCGCTGGGCGGAGCGGTACAGAGAAACCGCATGAAGCGCCGTTTGCGGGAGGCGGTGCGGTTGAAGGGGTTGCCGCATGTCGTCGCCGACGTCGTTATCAATCCCAAGCGAACGCTGTTAGACGCCGAGTTTGCAGATTTGCAGAATGACGTTGCCAGAGCTTTCGAGGCCATCGCGAAGAATTTAAACAAGGAGCGGGCTCGCAGTTGAAAATCACCGAATTTCCGAGATCGTTCGCACTGCTCCTGCTTCGCGCCTATAAGTACGCAGTCTCGCCGATGTTTCCGCCATCTTGCCGATACACACCTACCTGCTCCGAATACGCCGCTGAAGCTATAGAACGCCACGGCGTGGTGCTCGGATCGGGGATGGCTCTCTGGCGCCTGCTTCGTTGCCATCCCTTCGTTCGCGGAGGATTCGATCCTGTGCCGATCGGCACCGCCCCTGTGGAGACCGAAGCCAAACGAAATTCGAAACCTGTCGTTCCGACGAAAATTCTGCGGCCAGTCTCACTGCGCGTGACGGGCGAGGGCGCCCATCGCCACACGGCCGGTGCTCCACAAGGCCGCTGCTACACACAATGACCCATGCCTGAATATCGCAGCCCACAAAACGAGCCCGGCATGGAGCGCAACCTGCTGCTCATATTCGCGCTGATGGCGGTTGCGGTCTTCGGCTCGCAATTCCTGATGAAGAAATATGCGCCGCAGAACAAGAGCACGGCGCAACCAACTCAGCCCATTCAGGCCCCGGCGCCCTCGAACCCCCCGACGGTACAGTCTGAGCCGGCGGCAGCCTTGGCCAAGCCTGCCAAGGTTGCTAAGGGATCCACTCAGGTTCCGGCTGCGAAGCAGGCTTCATCCGAATCGCAAATTGTCGTCGAGAATGATTTCTATCGCATCACATTCACCAACCGCGGCGGGCAAGTTAAATCGTGGGTGCTGAAGAAGTTTTCGGACGACCGCGGCCAGCCGCTTGATCTCGTCAATCCAACTAACGCCGCTAAGTATGGATATCCGCTCTCACTTTGGACTTACGATCAGCCCCAACGCGACAAGCTGAACTCGGCTTTGTACGTCCCCAGCACCACTGCCCCGAACCTGACCACACCCGGCGACCTGACCTTCGACTACTCCGACTCGGGCCTCACCGTCCGCAAGACCTTCCACTTCGACAAGACCTACGAGGTCGGAGTTGACACTTCCGTATTTTCGAACGGAGATCCGGTCTGGGCCTTCCCCGCCTGGCCGGTTGGCTTCGGGGATCAGACAAATGTTCCGGCCTATGCCTCGGGACAATTGGAGTACCAGGTCAACGACAGCAGCGATCACCTCGCGGTAAAGAAAGTTGTCGGGGGCGCTACCCTTACGGGAAATTACAACTGGGCGGGCGTGAGCAGCCAGTATTTCACCGCAACCTTTATTCCCGACAAAGCCACCGACCTGCGGGTTGTCACTCTGCGCAATCCGGTTGACGCCGCCGCAAGCCCCACCAGCTCCGACATCAAGCCTGCTGACGCGCTAGGCGTGGCCGTTGGCCGCCCCGGCGAATCGAGCGAACGTTTGTTCGTCGGTCCCAAATCACTCGAGGTGCTCGAAGCCGTCCCGGTTCCCACCATCGTGGGAGCCGACAAAGACCTGCGCGGCGTCGTTAACTTCGGTTCCCTGGGCCTGATCGCCAGGCCTCTTTTCGCCTGGCCGGTAATCGGCCTGCGCTGGATTCATGAACACATAATCCATAACTGGGGCTGGGCCATTGTTCTCCAGACCTTCATGATCACGATTGCCCTGCTTCCCCTGCGCATTTTCCAGATGAAGTCTGCACTCAAAATGCAGCGCGTGCAGCCGCAGATGAAGGCCATCCAGGAAAAATATAAGAAGTACAGCATGAGCGACCCGCGCAAGCAGGACATGCAAAAAGAAATCGGCGAGCTTTACAAGCGCGAGGGCGTCAATCCCATTGGCGGCTGCCTGCCGCTGCTGGTGCAACTGCCATTCCTCTGGGCGTACTACAAAATGCTGGGCGCCGCCATCGATCTGCGACAGGCTCACTGGATTTGGATCCACGACCTCTCGGCACGCGATCCGATTTTCCTGCTGCCCGCGATCATGGTTATCAGCATGTTCCTTATCCAGCGCATCACCCCTCAGGCGGGAATGGATCCCACGCAGCAGAAGATGATGAACATCATGATGCCCGCCATGATGGGCTTCATCTTCTTTAATTTGCCGGCTGGCCTGAACCTTTATTATGCGGAGAGCAATTTGATCTCGATCGCTCAGCAATGGATCATGAACAAAACCGAACTTGGCCGTGAAATGCGCGCTATCGCGGCCAAAAGAGCCAGAAAGAAAGATAAATAACCCCTTAGCTGTTAGCCCTTAGCTCCTAGCGTGAAGCACTCGAGTTTGATGGTTCTATTGTTGCGGTTTTGCTAGAAGCTAAGAGCCAGAAGCTAGAAGCTTTTTATGGACAAAATTCAATCCGCAAACCAGCTGAACACTTTTCTCGGCCCGATGGTGAAGCACGCCGGGCTCAAGCTCAAATACCGCATCACCGTCGACCCTCCAATGGCCGACGATCGTGACTGGGAACGTCCTGAGATTCTGGTGGAATTCGCCGGCCCGGATGCGGCCCTGCTGCTCGAACGCGGCGCTGAACTGCTGCGCTCGCTCGAACTGCTGGCCATGGAGATGCTTCATCTTGCCGGCAACGAGCACGAAAAAATCAACTTCGATTGCATGGGACACCGCAAAGCCCGCCTCGAAGAACTCCGGCTCTCCGCGCGCGTGGCCGCTGACAAAGTCCGTCAGTCCGGCACGCCCTATGAGTTTGCTGCGATGTCCTCGCGCGAGCGTCGCATCCTGCACCTCGCTCTGCGCGACGAACACGATCTGCGCACCGAAAGTGACGGGGAAGGCCTTCGCCGCTTCGTTGTGCTCTATCCCAAGGACTACAAGTCGAGGGCCGCGTCTCCAACTCCGAGTTTCCGCCGCCGAAGGTAGTTGCTTCTTCGCCGCGGGCGGGAACCCTTGTAAAAACCTCCCCTCCGCTGGAAACCCGCGCCTAGCTTCTGACATCCATGTTCCCGGCAACACAGATATTGCTTCGAGGGACCCTTCATGTCGCGTCGCTTGTTCGTCCTCCTCCCGCTTTTCTTGATACTTGCCGTCAATCAGAAATCAGCCGCACAAACCTGCAGCCCGGGCAACGCCGACCCGTCACTCACAATCTGCATGCCGCACGCCGGCGATGACCTCAACTCGCCTATCCATCTACAGATCGCCACCAACGATTCCGCCAAAGTTGACATCCTTCAGGTTTGGTACAACGGCGTCAAGCGCTGGGAGAATCCCGTCAGCTCGGCTGATTTCTTTCTCGCGGCTGAGAGCCATGGCCCTTACAGAATTACCGCTCTTGCGCACGACGTATCCGGCCGTTGGTTCCATAGCACGGTGAACGTCAACATCACCGGCCAGACTTACGTCTGCATACCCGAGCAAACCATCAGCCAGGGGCCGCGCTCAGTTGTGATCTGCCAACCGACAGACGGCGAAATTCACTTTTCTCCCGTCCACCTGACGTGGAACGCCATGGCCACTCCCGGCGAACAGCCGAAGTCGGTGCAGATTTTTGTGGACGGCAAGAGTGTCTTCCAAACCCCGCCAGCTCTCTCGAACGGATTTCCCCTGCCGGCAACTGCTCTTCCCATGTCAATTGGCCGGCATCGCGTCTCCGTTCAGAGCTACGATTCGCAGGGCCCATTCAAATCGACGATCTATATAAAGGTGAACAAGATTTATCAGGGATGCGCGCCGCCGACTGTTTTGCCCGACATTAATGTCTGCAGCCTCATCGACGGACAGACCGTTAACGGCACTATTCTCCTGAAGGCCGCGGCCGCAGCCTCCACCGGAATCCTGCACTTGTCCGAGATACTCGACGGAAACCAGGTGTTCGCCATCGGCAATCATGCCATCCTCGATAACGGCATCAGCGTCACTCCCGGCCCGCACATCCTTGTAATCAAAGCCACCACGAACTCGGGACAGCATTTGCAGAAGACGTTCAACATCACGTCGCAATAACATCTTGGCGGCGGTGCCTGGCAAGAAAGCGGGGTGCGCCGAATCAGATTGATTTTTAGGGCAGCCCTGAACGGGCTAAAGAAACTGGGGACGCTAATGCCTCATCTTTCCCACCGCCCACAGGACCACCGACAACACCAGACTCAAGATGATCGAGGTCGCCAACGGAAAATAAAACTTCGTGTTTTTCCCGCGATAGACAATATCGCCCGGCAATCTTCCCAGCGGCAGATGGGCGCGCCCAGCCAGCATGAGCACGAGTCCGGCAGCAATGGCTACGGCGCCGACAACTAGCAACAATTTCCCTATGTCGCTCACATCACTTTCCTATGCAGAACCTGCTGAAAATTAAATTTAGGATATCGTCGGTCGTGGTTGCGCCTGTTATCTTATCCAGCGGCCGCAGTGCAGCATACAAATCCAACAGCAACATCTCATGCGGGATTTTCAGTTCGACCGCGCCTGCCGCTTTCTCCAGCGCGGCCAACGCATCGTTCACCAATCCCTGATGGCGCGCGTTGGTCAGAAACCCCGGCTCAGAATTGCTGCCGTCGGTTGCTCTCTCGAGAATCGCACTTCGCAACTCTGCGATTCCCTCTCCGGTCAGCGCAGAGGTTCGCACACGCGGGTTGCCGTTGTCAGATACCGCGTGAATTTTCCCGGCAGCCAGGTCACACTTATTCTCCACCACTATTGCCGCCCGGTCCTGCACCTGTCCAATCAACTGCTCGTCTTCGGACGTCGCCACCTGCGATGCATCCCTCACTACCAGCACCAGGTCAGCATCCGCTAGCGCTTCCATTGATTTTTTAATCCCGATGCTCTCGGCTTCATCGAGTGCCTGCCGAATGCCTGCCGTATCCACCAGTTGAATTGGAATTCCGTCGAGTGAAACTGTCTCCGTCACCAGATCGCGCGTCGTCCCCGGAGTCGCGGTCACAATCGCCCGCTCGCGCTCCACCAGTCGGTTAAACAAACTCGACTTCCCCACATTCGGCCGGCCGACGATTGCCAGGGTAATTCCTTCGCGCACAATTTTCCCGTATCCGAAAGACCGCGAGAGACCTTCCAGCGGTGCGCGCACCGCAGAGATGCTCTCAAGAATTCTTTCCGCCGACATCACCGAAACGTCGTCCTCGGCGAAATCAATCCCCGCTTCGAGCACCGCAATCAGCTCAACCAGTTTCTGCTTGATCGGCTGCAGCCTTTTTGACAGCGCACCTTCAAGTTGCTGTGCCGCCACCTTCGCTTGATAAAGTGTTTGCGACTCGATCAGATCGCGCACCGCCTCGGCCTGCGTCAGATCGATGCGGCCATTCAGGAATGCCCGCATGGTGAATTCGCCCGGCTCTGCCAATCGCGCGCCGCGCGCCAATGCCAGCTCAACCACGTGCGCCAGCACGACTGGAGAGCCATGCGCGGAAATCTCGACCACATCGTCCGCCGTATACGAATGCGGCTTGGCAAAGTACGTGACCACCACCTCGTCGATGCGCTCTGTGTTGCCAACGGCCACGTGGGCACGGGCGCCATCGCCGGTCCGGTCGAGCGAAGCTCGACTATCCTCCTCCGGTTCCACCAGCTCCCCGAATACTGCCCGACCCGGCTCAAGGGCATGCTTCAGCCGCAGCATCGGCACCGCAATCCCTACAGCCTCCGGCCCCGCCATCCGCACCACGCCGATCCCGCCGCGCCCAGGTGGCGTTGCGATCGCAATAATGGTGTCGTCCAAATTCACAGATCGATTGTATTGGAGCGGCTTGTTGGCAAGGCGAGTTCCGGAGTATTTAAAGGCATTCCCACTTTCCGGTAGTTTGATCGTTGTCTGTCGCTCGAAGTTCTGGCAGCGTGGCCCGACTACCAAGCTTGTCTTCCCACTTATTACTTCTGTGGTTCAGCGCGACCTCTGCAGGAACCAGCGCAGCCAACAACATCTCAGGCTGAGAATGATTTGAAAAAAGTTCCACTTTCTTTCTTAATAAGCCTAAAACTGGCTGATCGCGGCTCGCTCCCAGCGAAAAACGCCCAACTCGATCCCACAATTTATTACTCTGGTTCGCGTCCCTCTATTACGGCTTCGGCGGCGGTGGCGGCGTGAACTGTGCCAGGTCGGCGAACCCTAATTCAGCCTCGATTTTGCTGATCTTTTTCTCGGCGTCTTCGAATCCATCTTTGCCGAACATCTTGTGCTCGATGTCCTCAAACTGATCGCCGACCTCGTCCAGCTGCTTGTCTGTAAAATTTCTCTTCCAGGCTGGAAAGACAATCGTGTCCTCGCGCGCCGCGTGGTTCTGATACATCAGTACAAACGTCTCGAATACCTTCGCCAGCGGCTCGGCACGCGCAACAGAAATTCGAGGGCCATTCGTCACCGCGAGCACATAGTCGGTTACTTCGCGTCCGCGGTTGTGTTGTTCGATCAGAACATCGGCATACACACTCATCGCTTTGCTCTCTTTGCGGATGAGCGGAAAAATGTGCTGCTCCTCCAGCATGCGCTCGTGATAATCCTCGCCGAAAGTGCGAAACAGCTTCGCCGCCTGCTGCAACGCCGCCGCATCAACGCCCGCCGCATTCTGCCGCAATTTGGGAACGACTTCCTGGAATACCAGAAGCGCGCGCCGCAACACGCCGTGCTCCCGCATCAGGTCTTCGGTCGCCGTGACTTCGGGCTCTTTTTTTGGCGCTCGCTGGCCTAATAGCGTGACACTCGTTGCCCCGGTAACGCCGAATCCAGCAGCTCCGAACGCAAGCGAATTCTGCAGTAGTTCACGACGGGTGGAATTGAGCAGCATGACGCCTCACTTTCTTCCTTCGATTCAGGGAATCTTTAGGTTGTATGTTGCGCAGTTTCTGGGCCCGGTTGCCAGCCGGAAGACTACATTCGTAGGCCCCAATCAGTGTTGGGTTGGCCGGAGGGAGCAACAGTGGCGCAAATTCATGGCGCGCCAATCTGTTCAGACTGTGGCGGCTGGCATCTCTCCGGCGAAATATTTCCGTTGAAAGCCCAATGCCACATTTACCAGGGCAATCATCACCGGCACTTCCACCAGCGGTCCGATCACCGCCGCGAAGGCCGCGCCCGAATTGATTCCAAACACCGACACCGCAACCGCAATCGCCAACTCAAAGTTATTGGACGCAGCAGTGAAAGACAGAGTCGCGCTTTGCGCGTAGCCCGCCCCCATCTTCTTGCCCATGAAGAACGAGACTAAAAACATTACGACGAAGTAGATCAGCAGCGGGACCGCGATGCGCACGACATCTAACGGCAGGCGAACAATGTACCCACCCTTTAACGAGAACATCACCACGATCGTGAACAACAACGCAATCAGAGTGAGAGGACCTACCCGCGGAACGAAGCTGCGGTCGTACCATATGCGGCCCCTGACTCGTATCAGTAACGTGCGGGTCAGGAAGCCGGCGAGGAAGGGAATGCCGAGATAAATAAAGACGCTTCGCGCAATCTGTGAGATTGAAATATTAACGATCGCACCATGTAACCCGATTTTTGCCGGAAGCACGGTAATAAAAATCCACGCATAAAGAGAATAGAAGAAAACCTGAAACAGGGAATTAAATGCCACCAGCCCGGCGGCGTACTGTGTGTCTCCTCGCGCCAGCTCGTTCCAGACAATCACCATGGCAATGCAGCGCGCCAGACCAATCATGATCAGCCCGGCCATGTATTCCGGATATCCCCGCAGGAACACGATCGCGAGCACAAACATCAGCGCAGGACCGATCACCCAGTTCTGAACCAGAGAAAGACCGAGCACGCGCTTGTTGCGGAAAACCTGGTGCAGCTCTTCGTATCGCACTTTGGTGAAGGGCGGATACATCATTACGATCAGACCCACCGCGATCGGTATGGACGTGGTGCCAACGTTAAACCGGTTCAGGAAAGGAACGACACCTGGCACCAGCCATCCCAGACCGACACCAATTCCCATGGCGGCGAATATCCAACCAGTAAGATATCGATCGAGAAAATTTAGTCGAGCGCCCCGCTTCATGAGTCTTTCCCGATGCGATCTACCTCTTTCTTGATAGCCAGACGATCGAGTGAGGCAATCGGCAGCGAAACAAAAAGCGCGATTCTGCGTTCAAGAATTGTGAATGCCTCGCGAAATGCGCGTTCGATTTGCTGCGCAGGCCCCTGCACCGCTGCTGGATCGGGAACGCCCCAATGCGCCGTTACTGGCTGGCCCGGCCAGATGGGGCACACTTCTTTCGCTGCGTTATCGCAGACGGTAAAAACGAAATCCATCTTCGGCCCCTTCCCCGATGCGAACTCATCCCATGTTTTGCTGCGCAGGCCATCGGTCGGAATATGCGCGGCTTCCAGCCGCTGAAGGGCTTCCGGGCGTACATTTCCCGACGGATGGCTTCCCGCGCTATATGCACTAAAGCGAGGTTTGCCTTTGAAGTTCAGAATAGCCTCGGCCATAATCGACCGCGCTGAATTTCCGGTACAGAGAAATAGAACATTGTAATGATGGGTGGCATTTGGCATTTGGCAGTTAGCATTTCGTTGAAGCAAGCCAAATGCCAAGTGCTAAGTGCCAAGTGCTGTTAATTGCAGCAGCTCGGCCCACAACATGCTTTCGCAGCCGGCTTTACCGCGCGCACAAATGCACTCATGAACTTCCCGTCCACTTGCGGCGCAATCGCATCCACGTCCACTCCGCTCGAGGACAAGAACGCGCGCGCATCCTCAACCCGATAGATCCGCGTCGGCTCCAGTGAAACTCGCTCGAATCCTGCGGCCGCCAGCTTGGCGCGATAGTCGTTTTCCTCAAGCGCGCCCGCCACGCAACCCACCCACAGCAAAACGCTTTTGCGAATCTCGTCATTCATCTCGCCACGCGTGACCACGTCCGAAACCGCAAATCGTCCGCCCGGCTTCAGGACTCGGAACGCCTCACGCAGGACGCGGTCCTTGTTCGCAGAAAGATTGATCACGCAATTCGAAATGATTACGTCAACGGAATTGTCCGGCAGCGGAATGTCTTCGATTTCACCCTTGAGAAATTCGACATTTGATATGCCAGCTCTGCGTTTGTTCTCATTTGCCAGCGCCAGCATTTCGTCAGTCATGTCCAGCCCGTAAGCTTTGCCGGTCGGGCCAACGCGCTGCGCCGAAAGCAGCACATCGATGCCCCCGCCGGAACCGAGGTCGAGCACGGTCTCGCCAGGATTCACTTCGGCGAGTGCAGTTGGATTCCCGCATCCCAGCGATGCCAGCACCGCTTCTTCAGGAAGACCTGCGGTCTGCTTCGGGTCATACAGGTTCGACGTGATTGGATCGCAACCAAGGCCACTTGCGGCCGTTGCGCCGCAACATGAACTTCCGCCGGCATGAACTCGCAGCGCCGCCTGCCCATACTTTTCTCGCACGATTTCTGTGATATTTTCTCGGTTATCCATCTTCTTAACTCCCCTCAGAGCCGCTTGGTTCACATGGCGCCTACCACGTAACTCGAGTCCTGGACTTCGGTTCAGATACTCGGACTACGTACAAATCTGCACAATCTCATGCGGCTTCACCGCCTGGTTTCTCGTGCAACACTCGGCGTATAAGAACTGCAGCAATTCCTGCAAGGCGTCTGTATTAGCCGTATAGCGCAAAAACGTGCTCTCGCGGCGAACATTGATCAACCCTTCATTCCTGAGCTTGTCGAGATGGTGCGACAACGTGGACCCCGGAATGCCAAGCTCCGCCTGAATCTCATTGACCACCAGCCCGTCCGGGTGCGCCTTCAGTAGCAACTGCATGATGCGCAGCCGCGCCTCAGTCCCCATCGCGGAAAACATATCCGCGTAAGCTGCCACGCGCTCAGATTGTGCAATCTGCATATTTCGATAATTGCAGAAACATAAATAATTGTCAACAACTTTATATGGCAAGCTTGTGTCCCACTTATTCGTCCTCAATGCCTTGTTTATCCAAAGGATGGCCGAAATAACAATCATCGATCCCACTTGTTGCAAGTAAGGTTCTGGTCAAGTTGGACGTCGAAAAGTAAAGGTCGCCCAAAATGTGCGCAGGAACTCGTATTCGCATTAGAATGCGGCGACCTATGAATACGAACGAAATCGCAGACCTGCTTCGGCCCTTCCTCGAACCCGATTCCATTTCTGGGGAAAAGCTGTCTCAGGTTGCCGCTTATCTTGATCTGCTGCGGAAGTGGAACGCAAAAATAAATCTCACGGCTATTCGCGGCCCTGAAGAAATCGTGACCCGGCACTTCGGTGAGTCTTTCTTCGCCGCCCGACATTTGCTGTCCAGCGAATTATCGCCGAGCTCCGCAATTGACATCGGCTCCGGAGCTGGTTTTCCCGGGCTGCCGATGAAAATCTGGTCGCCGAGCATTGAATTAACCCTGATTGAATCGAAGGGCAGAAAGGCAACTTTCCTGCGCGAGGTCGCTCGCGCGCTCGAGCTTACTGGAGTCAAGGTACTTTCCGCGCGAGCCGAGAATTTACAAGAGCAAACCGACCTTGTGATTTTGCGCGCCGTCGAACGTTTCGAGTCAATTCTTCCAATAGCCTCGCGATTCGTGAAACCCGGCGGTGCTCTGGCGATCCTGATCGGAGCAGCGCAGGAGCAGATCGCAAGAAGGCTACTCCCAAGGCTACATTGGCAAGATGCGGTGCCGATCCCGCTTTCGAAGAATCGCGCGCTTCTCGTCGGCGGTTCGCCGCCGGCCTAAGAGCGTAGGATTTCCCAAAGACAAAAACTGTTCCACGTGGAACATCGCGGAAATTCTGTCTGCGTTGAGTGATTGAAAGGTTCCACTGTTCGTTCTGGCTTCCCTCTCAGTTTGAAACGTCAAGGTGCCGTCTTGTTGGCTCTTCTCCGTCGCAGGGCCCCGACAGCTTCTCGAAAAGAGTCAAATCCTTCAAACGTTCCACGTGGAACAATTACTGTCGAGAAAGACAGCCTTGTGGAAAGGCTGTCCCTTTAACTCCCAATCCGTTGCTAATTCAACCGAATAGGATTCAACAGCTCTTGCACAGCAATCCGGCATTGCAATTGACTGTGTTCCGCACTATGCTGCGTTCAAGTCTCTGGTTCTCCACGAAAACTGAATATGGCCCGCATTATCGCCGTTGCCAATCAAAAAGGTGGCGTCGGGAAGACTACGACTGCCATTAACCTGGCGGCATCCCTCGCCGCCGCCAAGCTCAACACCCTCCTCGTAGATTGCGATCCACAGTCGAATGCGACCAGCGGCCTGGGTCTTGGAAAAGATCCCGACCGCAACAGCACTTACAAGCTTCTGGTCGGAGAATGCGACGCGCTCTCGTCGTTGCAAAAGACGGAGCTTGAGCACCTGTTTGTTCTGCCGGCTCACAAGAATCTTGTGGGTGTGAATTTCGAGCTGGTTGATGCCGAAAAGCGAGAATTTCGGCTGCGCGACGGCTTGGCGCCGTTGCGCGAAAAATTCAACTTCATCGTTGTGGATTGTCCGCCGGCGCTTGAT
>DATJHT010000112.1:0-24388 GCA_035493765.1 Terriglobales bacterium | reverse complement strand
GATCCCGCGACCGAAGAAGTTATAGCGCAAGTTCCCGACGCGAACGCCGAGGACGTAAACCGTGCGGTCGCTGCGGCCAGAGCGGCGTTTGACGAAGGTCCGTGGGCGACGACGACCCACCAGGAACGCGGCCGCGTACTTTTCCGGCTCGCGGAGAAGATCCGCCAGAATTTAGCAATGCTTGCCGAACTGGAATGCCGGAACACCGGCAAGCCGATCGTCGAAGCTGAGTTCGACATCAATGACGTGGCGACGTGTTTCGAATACTACGGCGGCTTGGCAACGAAGATTGTGGGCTATGTAAATCCCGTTCCTGACAATGCCGTCAGTCTGACATTGAAAGAGCCTATTGGCGTTGCCGGCCAGATTATCCCGTGGAATTATCCGCTGCTGATGGCCGCCTGGAAACTTGCGCCGGCGCTCGCCGCGGGCTGCACTTGCGTACTGAAGCCCGCCGAGCAGACTCCGCTTACCGCGCTTGAAATGGCAAACTGGTTCTCTGATGTAGGCCTTCCGCCGGGCGTTGTGAACATCATCACGGGCTTTGGTGAAACCTGCGGCGCGCCGTTGGTTAAGCATCCCGACGTCAACAAGATCGCCTTCACCGGCAGCGCTGAAGTCGGCAAGATCATCGTTAAGCAGGCTGCCGACACGGTTAAGCGCGTTACGCTTGAACTCGGCGGAAAATCGCCGAATATTTTTTTTGCCGACGCTGATTTTGAAGCCGCCATCGACGGCGCTCTCTTCGGCGTCTTCATTAATCAGGGAGAGGTTTGCTCGGCCGGTAGCCGGATTCTCGTGCAGAAAGGTATCTATAAGAAATTTGTAGATGCGATGACCGAGAAGGCGCGTAGCATCAAACTCGGTCCGCCTCTCGACCGCGAAACCAAGATGGGGCCGCTGGTCAGCAAAGATCAATATGATCGTGTTCGCAGGTACCAAGATTTAGGAAAAAGCGAAGGCAAAGTCGCGATTGGCGGAGGCCGGGCTGAAAAGTTTAGCAAAGGCTACTATGTCGAGCCGACGATTTTCTATGATGTTGACAATCACGCTCGTATCGCTCGTGAGGAGATTTTTGGTCCAGTCGCATCGGTGATTTCGTTCGAGGACGAAAAGGATGCTTTGAAGATTGCCAATGACTCGCCGTACGGGCTAGCGGCGGCCGTCTGGACGCGCGACATCTTCAAGGCATTCCGCGTGGTTAAATCGCTTCGTGCGGGCATTGTATGGGTCAATCACATGCAACCGACTTACGTCGAAGCTCCCTGGGGCGGATATAAGCAATCGGGCTTCGGGCGCGAGCTCGGGCCGTGGGGGATCGAGGAGTATCTCGAAACCAAGCAGGTACACATTAACTTAAACGAGCAGCCGATCGGATGGTACTGAGAAGCGGTTGCCGTTGTCCGTTGCCAGTGAGTCCGCCGTCAAAGAGAACAGAATGGGTGTTATTCAACTAAAGACCAGCGTTCCTGGTCCGAAATCGAGGGCGCTCGCGGAGCGCGGCGACCACGCCGTTCCGCGCGGGCTCTCGCACGCCACGCCGGTCTATGTCGCGCGTGCCCAGGACGCATGGCTCGAAGACGTGGATGGCAATCGGTTTCTGGATTTCGCCGGGGGCATCGGCTGCATCAACACCGGACACCGCAACAAGGCAGTGCTTTCGGCGATTGAAGCGCAATTGAAAAATTTTCTGCACACCTGTGCCCAAGTCACGCCTTACGAAGAATACGTTCGTCTGGCCGAGCGGATGAATCGCATCACGCCGGGCAACTTTCGCAAAAAAACTGTTCTTCTGAACACCGGGGCCGAGGCCGTCGAAAATGCTGTCAAAATTGCCCGGGCCCATACTGGCCGCCCTGGAATCGTTGCCTTCGAAGACGCCTTCCACGGCCGCAGTTTGATGGCCCTGGCACTTACCAGCAAAACTCATCCTTACAAGGCCGGCTTTGCTCCATTTCCATCCGACGTATATCGCATTCCATACGGCTACTGCTATCGTTGCTCGTATTCCCTGAAATATCCATCCTGCGATGTCTACTGCGCGCGTCATCTTGAGGATACCTTTAAGCGTGTGGTTGCTTCTGAAGACGTTGCCGCGGTGATTGCGGAGCCGGTTCTCGGCGAAGGCGGCTTCGTGGCGCCGCCCCCCGAGTTCTTCCGCATCATCACGGATATTTGCCACAAACATGGTGTGCTTTTTATCGCCGACGAGGTTCAAAGCGGTTTCGGACGCACCGGGAAGATGTTTGCCAGCGAGCATTATGGAGTAGAACCAGACCTAGTCGTGACGGCTAAATCGCTTGGCGGCGGCTTGCCATTGGCTGCGGTCACCGGGCGCGCGGAAATTATGGATGCGCCTGTGCCGGGGGGCTTGGGTGGCACTTTTGCCGGAAATCCGCTTGCGTGTGCAGCCGCGAATGCAGTCATTGACATTTTGGAAAATGACAATCTGCTTTCCAGGGCAAACGACATCGGCCAACGTTTCAGCCGTCGCGCCAAGGCCTGGCAATCGCGATTCGAATCAATCGGAGAAGTTCGCGGCCTCGGGGCGATGCAGGCGATCGAACTGGTGAAGTTGCGCGAGAGTCGTACGCCTGCGGCAGATGAGACTAAAGAAGTCACAAAGTATTGTTACGAACATGGGCTCATCACAATCACTGCCGGAAGCTATGGCAACGTGATCCGTGTTTTAGTGCCACTGGTCATCACCGACGAGCAGATGGACGAAGCGCTTGGTATTCTGGAGAGCGCGTTTGCATCCGTCAGCGGAACGCGAACGCCTGTGGCCGAAATGGCCACAAACTAACTCACATATCAGATTCGAGAAAGATCTTATAAATGAACACTGTTGTAGCGCCTTCACTCACCCGCGTCCCAAACTATATCAATGGCGAATGGCAAAATTCCTCTTCACCCGAATGGCAGGATGTCGTAAACCCGGCGACGGCCGAAGTCCTCGCCAGCGTTCCGCTTTCATCTAATGACGACGTAACCTCCGCGATCGAAGCTGCCGCCGCTGCATTCCCGGCTTGGCGCCGAACGCCGCCCGAAGACCGCATTCAACCCCTATTCAAGCTGAAACAGCTTCTTGAAGGACATATTGACGAGTTGTCGCGCATCATCACTTTGGAAAATGGCAAGACGTTCGCTGAATCGAAGGCAGAGCTACGGCGGGCGATTGAAAATGTCGAAGTCGCCTGCGGCATTCCCATGATGATGCAGGGCTACAACCTGGAAGATGTGGCCCGTGGCATTGATGAAACTATGATCCGGCAACCGCTCGGAGTGGTTGCTGCGATCACGCCATTCAATTTTCCAGGGATGATACCGTTCTGGTTTCTGCCCTATGCCATCGCGTGCGGAAATACGCTGGTCATGAAGCCGTCAGAGCGCGTTCCTCTCACTATGCGACGGGCGTTCGAACTGCTCGAACAGACCGGTTTGCCCAAAGGTGTCGTGAACCTGGTTAATGGCGGGAAGTCTGCGGTGGACACACTGCTCGATCATCCCAAGGTTCGCGCCATCAGTTTTGTGGGATCGACGCCCGTTGCGAAGTACATCTACGCTCGCGCGGGAGCGAATGGGAAACGTGCACAGTGTCAGGGCGGGGCCAAAAACCACGTGATCGTCCTGCCCGACGCGGACATGAGAATGGCCACGCAGATCATCAGCGACAGCGCGTTCGGATGTGCCGGACAGCGTTGTCTCGCGGTTTCGGTAGCGGTGACTGTCGGCGAAGCACAGAAAGTATTTCGCGATTCCATCACCGAAGCCGCGGCGTCGCTTCGAGTTGGAAACGGACTTAATGAAGGCGTGCAGATGGGGCCGGTGATCACTCCCCAGAGCAGATCGCGTGTTGAATCACTAATTGAAGCGGGCACACGCGAGGGCGCGAAGCTATTGCTCGATGGCAGGCAAGCGAAAGGCGTTGGTGGTGATAACGGCAATTTTGTGAAGCCGACTGTGCTCGATGCGCTTCCGGCAGGAAGTGAACTCGCCGACACAGAGATTTTTGGTCCGGTTCTCAGTCTTGTCCACGCAGACAGCCTCGGTGATGCCCTCGCGTTTCTGGAGCGCAGCACCTATGGAAATCAGGCATCCCTGTTTACTTCGAGCGGTGCTGCAGCACGGCGCTTTCGCTACGAGGCGCCGGCGGGGAACATTGGCATTAACATAGGGGTCGCCGCGCCCATGGCGTATTTCCCGTTCAGCGGCTGGAAAGACAGTTTTTTCGGTGTACAGCACGGTCAGGGACGCGACGCAGTTGAGTTCTATACGGAAAAGAAAGTTGTGGTCGAACGCTGGGCGGCCGAGCACTCGAGGAAGTTCTGAAAGCCATTTGTAATTTGGTAATCGGGCTATTTGAAAAAATGGGCATGAACCTCCGGTTTTCAACTGACCGGTTGCTAAATTAACCCAATTACAAAATCCTATGTCTGACACTATCCAAAAATACAAAGATTACGTGATGACCGGCTTCGTTAAGTCGGTCGTACCGATCGCAATCGATCACGCCAGCGGAGTGCAGGTCTGGGATGAAACTGGCCGCGAATATCTCGACTGCTTCTCCGGGATATCTGTCGTCAACGCCGGCCACAATAATCCCAAAGTTGTTGCTGCTGCGAAAGCGCAAATGGACAAGCTGATTCATTGCGCCTCGTACA
Organism: Terriglobales bacterium; assembly: GCA_035493765.1. Taxonomy (GTDB): domain Bacteria; phylum Acidobacteriota; class Terriglobia; order Terriglobales; family Acidobacteriaceae; genus Gp1-AA145. Next base: position 19,724 of record DATJHT010000112.1, on the reverse strand, counting down.
TTTATCACACGAAGCCGGTTGCCGACCTCGCTGAGAAGTTTGCAAAGATTGCTCCCCGCGGCTTGACGAAATCATTTTTCGCCAACAGCGGCGCGGAAGCAATTGAAGGCGCTATGAAGCTTGCCCGCCTGTATTCAGGCAAGCACGAATTCATCGCGCTGCAAACCAGTTTTCACGGACGCACTTGGGGCACGCTTAGCATCACCGGCAACCAGGGCCGAAAAAAGCGTGGCGGTCCCTATGCTCCAGGCATCGCTTTCGCACCCGCGCCATATGTCTATCGCTCACTCTGGCCGAATGACCCCGAGCAGTGTGCCCGGCATTGTGCCAAATGCCTGGACGACGTGATTCGCTACGAAACCTCGGGTGATGTGGCCGCCTTTATCGCTGAACCAGTCCTTGGTGAAGGCGGAATTGTGGTGCCACCGAAAAACTACTTCCGCGAGATCAAGAAAGTATTGGATCAGCACGGAATACTGTTTATCGCTGACGAAGTGCAGTCCGGCTTTGGCCGCACTGGAAAGATGTTCGCCGTTGAGCACTACGGCGTCGATCCGGACATTCTAGTTACAGCCAAAGGCATTGCCGATGGATTCCCGCTAAGTGCATTCACCACCCGACCGGAAATAGCTGGCGCCTACAAAGCTGGCGATCACCTTTCGACTTTCGGCGGCAATCCGGTTGCGTGTGCGGCTTCGCTGGCCAACATTGAGTTCATGCTGGAAGAGAATCTGCCGGCCAAGGCGAAGGAAACTGGCGAGTACGCAATGAAAAGGCTCCGCGATCTGCAAAAGGAGAATCCGATCATTGGCGAGGTTAGAGGTCTTGGTTTGATGATCGGAGTAGAACTGGTGCGCGACGAAAAGCTGACCCCGGCAAACACCGAAGCCGAAGCCACTCGCGATTCATTGCTCAAGCAGGGAGTGCTGGTCGGAGTCGGCGGAGTTTACGGCAATGTGGTCCGCTTCCAGCCGCCGCTCATCATTACGAAACAGCAGATCGACCGGGCAGTGGCTGCTTTTGCTACCGCTCTGACAGAAGTCGCGCAGCCGGCAACCGTCTAAATCTCATCGCCGTCATCGCGGCCGCCGGTGTTCTTCGCTGGACTCAGTGTGCGTCCGTCGTTGGCGTGACGCACATTGATCGGCCCATTCACGTTAGAGAGTCTTATCTCCGTGCCTCCGCCGCCGAGCTCTCCCTTCAAATCATGGCCGACGAAGCGGTGATTGTTGGTGTGCAGGCCAAAGTCGTTATCAATTCCGCCATGTACGGTCGTGGCCTCGATTCTTGCTTTCGCATCCGAAGGCAGCAGCAGGCGCACCGGGCCATTCACCGACGATAGTTCGATGCGCGTGGCACGCAGGTTTTCGAAGTTGACTTCCAAGGGCCCGTTGATTGTTGACAGCTTCGAGTCGCCCGCAAGGGCTTTAGCCACGAGCTTGCCGTTGATGCATGACGCCCGCACCTCGCCGTTTACTCCGGTAACATCCAGGCCGCCATTTATCAACTTGATCTCGTCGAGACGGGCATTGCGTGGGACCGTTAACGTGTATTCAACCTCCGACATATGATTGCCATGGCGGTTCCAGCCGTCGTCATCCTGATGATATTTGGTTTCAATGGCCAACGTGTCCGGATGAGCGTCCACGCGAATTTCCATACGCTTTAGTCCGTCGGCGTCGTCGGCGCGTTTGATGGCGTCCACTTTCACCTGGCTCTGGTCCCAGGCAGTAATGTGGACCGAGCCGTTGATGTTCGACAAGTCAACTCGTCCGTTGGCTGCCAGCGGGTAGGTCTGATGAAATTCCTCGGTTACGAAGTCGCCCTTGTCGGCTCCGTGTGCCAGAGCAGCATTGAGCAATAGGGCTAGAAATACGCCGGAAATCGCGCCTGCCCACGTAACAATTCGGCGGTCCTTTTGCATATATCCTCCAGATGTCTCTTAGACGGAGGCCAATCAGATTGGTTAGGCGGGTTTTTGCGAGCCACGAGGTCGGCTGAATTGGGCTTCGGAGACTACATAAACGATCAGAATCCCGAGTTCAGGCTCAATGGGGTGACGGTAACGGGGATGGGGGAAAACGAAGTAGTAGATCGCCGGGTAGCTGAGAATGAGCCAGAGGAATAACCATGCTCCAGGTTGCCGTTTGCGCAGGGCGCGTCCGAGACCCCAGAAGGCAAGCACCGACGAGGCCAGGAACAGTGCATTCTTGAGCGGGGCCAGCGGCGGAATTTCCGAAGACCTGGGCAGCCCGTCCCAGTAATATATGAAACGCTTCAGGCTAAGCCACGCGAATCGGCCCCAGTCTTCTCGTATAAACGCGACTGCCTCACGCTTGCGCTCGGCGACATACGCGATCTCGCCGAGGTCCTGATAGCGGCGCATCTCGACGACATTTTGTGAAGGGTGAATGTAAGACATCCAGGTGCCGTTGGCGCCGGGGCCATTGCCCAGGCGAAGCTCGGCTCCGAAATTCGAGCGAATGAAAATCAGCTTACCGAAACTTTCGTAATTGCGCACCAGCCAGGGCGCGATCGTCGCTGCGAAAAAAACTGCCGCAATAAACGCTCCGACCAGCGCGTGCCGGCCGAGCTTCCATCGACGTTGCATCGCCCACAATCCCGAGGCGGGCAGAAATGCTAGCAGGGAAGTGTTGGTCAACCCTGCCACGCCCCATAAAATGCCGAAGGCGATCCATGGCGTCATGCCCTCAAGTTCCTCCATCTGGAGCGTGAGCCAGAAGATCAGCGCCAACAAGAAGGCTGCGAGGCTGGTTTCCCAAACCCAACGCGTGCACCAGTACATCACCGACGGAAGAATGGCCCATGTCCATCCCGTCCATAGTGCAACTTTTTCGTTGAAGCATTTCCGCGCGATCAGAAACATAGGAATGCAGGTGAGTGCGGAAAAAACGCTGTTGATTGTGAGCAGAATGAATGCCGATGCGTGCGAATAAACTCCTGCGAGGCGAAACACTCCGCCAATGAGATATGGATAAAGAGGGGGCTCCCACGCAGTTGGCCCCGTATGACTGTCGAATGGGTCAGCAAAGCCATGTCCGGCGGCGATTGCTCGCCCAATGCGGCCCATCTCCCAGCCGAAGCTGAAATCATTATCGTAGGCTTTGAATTTATAGGTGTGACCCACGATGATCAGGGCCAATCGCAGAAAAAGCGCGATTACAACCATCCACAAGAAAGATGTGCGGGCCCGCGCCCACCAGTGTTCAAATTTCTCGTAAACCGTTTGAGTGTGTGGAGAGCGCGCCTGGACCATCTGCCACTAGCTTCTCACAAAGGCTCAGTTCACGGCTGGATAAGGTCTTTTAATTCGCGGAGGTCAGCGAGCGAAACATCTGACACCAGGCAGAAACGGTCCATGCCTCTTTTCCACAGCAGCCAGTTGTAGCCCTGGCGCGACCCCGAACTTCCTGATAGAACGTCGGCTCCTCTTTCCGGCCAGATGAACAGGTTGATGGTGTGTTTGCGCCGCGCGTAGATGAGCGCGGCCACGCTGTGTCCATCTACAACGTCGAGCCGCCCGCCCTCCAAAGGGAACCCCTGATCGGAGAAATCAGTGACCGGCGGGATGAAATCGAGTTTGCCGTCGAACCAAGGTTTGACTGTGTGCTGATCAGTCGAGATGACATCCGTAAGATGTCCGGGCTGCAACGAGCGCACATGCGCGTCGATGAGTTCAGCCGTAATGCGAGCGGAATTTGTATGCGGTTGGACCAACGCCAGCGCAGCCCAGAACACAGCAACCACCGCGACCAGTCCGAAGGCTGGAACCATGAGCCATCGCCAAGCGTTGATGGTTCGTCCGGGTGCTTCGCGATTAAAACCCAGCTGCTTGCTGATCTGCTCGCGAAATTGGGGAGAGGCCTGCTCGCTCAACGCGCTTCGCCTGATCTGCCTGCGCAGTGATTCCATCTGCTCCAGGGAATACCGGCATTCGGCGCAAACCTCCAGGTGGCGCTCGAACTCGGCAGCACGGACGGCATCGAGTTCGCCGTCGAAGTACCCGTGCACGGCGGTTGGCGAGAAGTCACAGCTCACGGGGCGCCTCCTTGGTTGTACTGCTTAGAATGCGTTGCAGGCGTTCTCGCGCACGCGACAAAGTCGACATCACTGTTCCAAGAGGGATTCCCGTGATTTCTGCGATCTCTTTGTAAGAGCACCCTTCGAGCTCGCGCAGGACCAGCACTTCGCGCGAGCGTGGCGCCAGGGTTTCGATCGCCTGCATAAGTTGTTGCTTTTCGTGCGCCTGTGTAGCCAGAGCTTCAGGAGTGACTGATGGTCTCAAATGCAGTTCTTCGTCGAACTCGGTCATTAATTCCATGGGGCGATTCTTATCCAGCCAGCTGTAACATCCATTGCGCACAATTTGCAGGAACCAGGCACGCGCATCTCCGCCGCGAAACCCGCCAAAAAAGCGGCATGCGCGCAGCATAGAGTCCTGCACCACATCCTCGGCGTCGGCACGGTTGCGCAACAGCCAGCGCGCCAGATTCACTCCAGCATCGAGATGCGGCAGCACTAGCTGCTCAAAGCGGATTCGTTCGTGTGATTGCAGCACGTCCTTACCTGTGTAGACCGCCGGATTCCGCATTCTATTCCCTCGCCAGAAAATAATCTTTCCCGGGAATAAAAATCCAGGAGCTTCGGTCTATGCAGGCGTAGGGACAAACGAATGAACAGCGGAGGCTGAGACGATGTCACAATCCAAACCTTTCAACACCACTGCGAACGGGATCATTGAACACGACCACAATCATGACGGGATCGACCGTCGAGGGTTTCTCAGGTGCATGGCCTGGGCCGGTACCGGCGCGCTTTGCCTGGTGGAAGGCGGAGTGCTGAAATCTTACGCGCTGGGATCGCATGACCATGCGGCAAAAGCGGCAGCTGCCTCGTTGAGCTTCGCTCAAATCAGTGATAGCCACATGGGATTCAACAAGCCGGCGAACCCCGACGTGATCGCAACCTTAAAGGCCGCAGTTGATAAGGTCAACGCTCTAGCAACCCCGCCTGAATTCATTCTGCACACAGGGGATGTGAGTCATCTCTCGAAGCCAGAAGAATTCGACAATGTTCAGCAGATTCTAAAATCACTCAATCGCGAGGTGTTTTTCGTTCCCGGCGAACACGACGTACTCAACGACGAGGGTGCCGCCTTTTTGGAACGTTTCGGACGGAATCCACAAACCAAGGGCTGGTACAGCTTCGACAAGAAGGGCGTGCATTTCATCGGCTTAGTAAATGTGATGAACCTCAAAGCCGGCGGGTTGGGGACGCTCGGCTCGGAGCAACTTGAATGGCTTGAGAAAGATGTCAAGCACCTGAAGCACAGCACGCCGATTGTTGTCTTCGCTCACATCCCGCTCTGGACGGTTTACCCCCAATGGGGATGGGGGACGGACGACAGCGCGCAGGCCCTCTCGTATCTGAAGAAGTTCGGTTCGGTAACGGTTCTGAATGGGCACATTCATCAGACCATGCAAAAGGTCGAAGGCAATGTGACCTTTCATACTGCATTCTCGACTGCTTTTCCGCAGCCCGCCCCGGGACAGGCCGCCGGGCCGGGGCCGATGAAGGTTCCTGCCGATCAACTGCGCAGCGTGCTCGGCGTAACTGATGTCAATTACGTGAAGGGGAAACATGCGCTGGCGGTTGTGGATTCAACACTTGCGTAAGAACTATCACTCAAAAGAACAGGAGATCTCAGATGAAAAAACAAGCAATTTCCACAAGCACCACTTTCGCCGTTCTGCTTGCGATTCTGGCTGGAGGCGGCGCGGTCACGAGTCACGCAGCTGGCGAGCAGAACAAAACGGCTTCCGAGGTGAGCGTCGATAATTTCACTTTCGGTCCTGAATCAATCACAGTTGCGGCGAACACCACGGTTACGTGGGTGAATCGCGACGATGTGCCGCACGTGATAGCCAGCACAGACGGGCTGTTCCGGTCAAAGGCGCTGGATACCGATGATAAGTACTCTTTCACATTCGTCAAGCCGGGCACTTACCCGTACTTTTGCGCGGTCCACCCGAAGATGGTGGGGAAGATTATTGTTCGCTGATCCGGTCGTCGTGTGGGCGGGCAGATTCGAGTGTCTCCGGCAAACAATCCGGAGACATTTGCTTCACAATTTCTCTGCAAAGATTTGATCCGAGCGTGACAAGCGGGTGACACCAAGGCTTTCACTACTGCCTAGACTCAGGCCAGTTGGAACTCTCCCGGTTCCATCAATCTTTCCGCAGGAAAAGGAAGTCGCCTGTCATGAATAAGAAAAACTCTCCCGGCGAAGTTGGCAGTCAGGAACTCATCGCAAAAGAAGCCGGCCATTCGCGATCTGAAGTGAATCGCCGTTCGTTCTTGAAAAACAGTGTAGTCGCAGGTGCAGCCATAACCGCCGGCACAGGGTTTGTCGGCAGCCTTCCCGCTGCTCTAGCTGAAGAGAGCCACGGGGGCATCACACGCGGCGATGCAGCGCTGCTTCGTTTCGCAGCGGCCGCTGAAATTCTCGAAACCGATTTCTGGGTACAGTACAACGAACTGGCTGGCGTTCAGGACGACGAAGTACCCGGTGGAAGCGGTAATTCACTTTACACCGCTGCGCTTGCTTCTGTTGACGATGATAATCCGCAATATATTCACGACAACACGGATGATGAATTTACCCACCAGAACTTCCTCAACGCATATCTGCAATCGAAAGGGGCAGCGCCTGTGAACCTCGAGAGATTTCGCACGCTGCCGGGGAGCGAAGCCAGTGGGTCCAGCGGCAAATTGCGCCTTACGAACCTGATGCAGCTTACGCTGGATACCAGTTGGTACACGCGCTATCGCAGCAGCGACCACAATCCCGATCTCGACCCCACCTTCGTGTTTCCACAAGCCGTTCCCGACCTGGCGAAGGGGCAGCATCCGGCAATTCCGCGCACCGACGCGGACACGACAGATCCGAATTTCTTACAGTGCATCGCGAACACTGCTCTGTTCCATTTTCCGACGATCGAACAAGGCGGAAACAGCCTTTATCCCTCAATGGCGCAACGTGCGTCCAGTGTTGAGGTGCTGCGAATATTGATCAGCATTGGCCCCACTGAAACCATGCACTTTCAGACCTGGTCCGATATTGCGGGAGATGCACCGCAGCTCACGGCCAAGGATCCGGTTACCGGACTGTCAGTGACTTTCCCGGATCTCAACTCCGCCCCCTTTGGCGGGGAGACGTTTCAGACGAACCTGATCATGCCGGAACCATGTCCTTTCATCAGCCGAAAGCTTCCGCGCTGTTCTGTGATCAGGCCCACTGAAACTAAAGGCATAGCTATGGGCGTGGTCAAATTCCTGACTGACATGGGTTTGTTCGTCGGGCAATCGCCGGAGTTCTTTCACTTTATGGCTGAGTTGGCGCAGAAGGCCGACAATGCCCGTCGCGGAGTGAGCTAGAGGTCGAGGGTTTGCGTGCGTCTCTCCCCACGCAGCGCTGTGTCGAACCTGGCACAGCGCGTTTTTTTTTGAAACGAAGTCTCGTTATTGAGTCCCCTGCCGCCGGGGAGACAGCAGGGGCCGATTCCGGTAGGAGGTCTCAACATCCCTCCGGCATCAATTACTGATACGAATTCGTGAGAAGTGAAGTTCCGCGTCGCGCCCTTTAGACTTTCGCCTGCTCCGCAGTTTTACCGGAATAGTCATAGACGCCACGCCCAGCCTTTCGCCCCAGCCGTCCCTCTTTTACGTATTGCGCCAAAAGCGGTGCCGGACGGTATTTTTCGCCGAGCGTTTGGTGAAGGTATTCAAGGATGTGTAAGCGAGTGTCGAGCCCGACAAGATCAACCAACTCGAATGGTCCCATGGGATGATTCAGCCCCAGCTTGAGTGCTTTGTCAATGTCTGCCGCCGAGGCAATCCCTTCCCCGAGCATATAGAACGCCTCGTTGCCGATCATGGCATTGATGCGGCTGGTAATGAAGCCGGGAGATTCCTTTATGACGACCACTTCCTTGCCCATCCGGCGGCCAACGTCAGAAGCAGCGGCGATGGTTTCATCATCGGTTTCAGCTGCGCGCACAATTTCAATCAACTTCATTTTGTGGACGGGGTTGAAGAAGTGCATGCCCAGGCACTTGTTGGCCCGGTATGTAACGCCGGCAATTTCAGTGACGCTGAGCGACGAAGTGTTGGAAGCGAATATGGTTGCCGGGCGGCAGATCTTGTCGAGCAGAGTGAAAATCTCAATCTTCGATTCCATCTCCTCCGGAACAGCTTCGATCACAAGGTCGGCTTCGCGAGCAGCTTCATCCACGCTGCCCGCATATTCAAGTCTGGCCGCAGCTGCTTCCGCGTCTGCGGGAGAAACCTTTTTAAGTTCAACAGCTTTGTCGAGGTTCGCCCGAATCTCGTCTTCCGCCCGGCGAAGCGCGGCCGGAATCAGGTCTTCCAGGATCGTGCGATATCCGCCGAGCGCCGCCACGTGCGCGATTCCCCGGCCCATAATTCCGGCGCCAATGACGGCGATCGTTTTTACCTCGGCCACTACTTTTCCTTCTCCACCTGTGTCAGTAGTTCCCGCAGTTTCTCGTCGGCTCCGCGCAGGCTGTCTGCCAGGCGTTTGCGCTCATCCGAATCCATGCCGTATAACGAAGCTTGAATGCGGCGCAAGGTGGTATTGATGTCATCAACGTAATTGATAAGTCGAATGAGTTCTCCGGTGGCTGCCATGACGAAAGTTTCTCCTGACCTCAGCCGGCCAAAAGTTACCAAACCGGCAAGTTCTTTATTTTCAACTCCCACGCGGATTAAGTAAAGCCGCCATAAAGAAAAGCAATCAACGCAATTGATTTCTTTTTCTCAGCACCAGCGCCCTGGCCGTTCTCGTGCCAATCCTTGAAGACATCGCTGGATGGAATCGTCTGCGTATTCGCGTTTTCTTCGAATCATACGGAGTCATGATCCAGGAATGGGACCGGGTACGGACCGACTGGCTCACGCTGCGTGCGGCGAGCCTTGCAGAAGTTGAGGCAGCCACGAACGGCGAATAGATTCCTCCGGTAAGGTAGGTCGTTGCGTTCCGGCTACCAGTATCCCCGCTCCCGTGCATCTTTGGACTCATCTGATCATCCCCTCGCGATGGTCAATAGAGTTGTAAGCCGATTGTGTACCATGGTACATTGGTACCAATGAGCGACCAATTCTTTGCTGTTGAACGTGTGCAGACCGGCGTTCGAATCGAGAAGCGATTGCTGAAAGTCTTGAAGGCCTTCGCAGAATATAAGGACCTGACTTTAGGCGATCTGGTAGAGGGAATCGTGCTTCACGCCTTTGACGGAAAGTGCCCTTTCAGTCAGGGTTCGCTCGACCGGATCCGGGAATTAAAAAAGTTTTACGGTCTGGAGTTGGATTCCGGCGCAAGCCATCGCCTCAAAGAGACGAGCTCGCGAAATCCGCAGAAAGGAAAGAGTTCATGACCCAGGTGAGCAAGGCATCTCTGCTTTGCCTGCGCTGGACTCTGGGCGTCGTCCTATTCATCGAGGCAGCCGTGCTCGCGTTCTCTCGCTCGGAGATCCATTTCGCCGGTTGCCCCGGAATTCATCGCTGGTCCCTCCTGGCGCTGGCCTGGAGCGAAATGATCGCGTGCATCCTACTGTTGGTTCCACGTACCGTAAAAATCGGTGCCAGACTGCTCCTGATAGTGTTTGCGCTGGCTCCCGTCGTACATATCCTTCACAGTAATTTTCAGGTTGGAGGACTGCTCGTTTACGCGGCTGCAACATGGGTCACCCTTTCACAGTCGCAGCTTTCACCGAAAGAAAACCAGCATGACTGAACAAAGCTACATCGAAATGTTCGAGGCTGGTTCTATTCCGCCCGACGCATTCCACCATGCCGACCACGTCAGGCTTGCATTCTGCTATCTCAGCCAGTATTTGCCACTGGAGGCCCTTCAGCGATTCTCGGCTGCGCTACAGCGGTTCGCAAGGGCGCATGGCAAAGAGAACCTTTATCACGAAACGATAACGTGGGCATACTTGCTCCTGATTCACGAACGCAGGGCGCGATGCACATCGACAGAAAGTTGGGAAACATTCGCAGCGGCCAATCCCGATTTACTGACGTGGAAGGAGAGCATCCTACATCACTACTACACTCCGGCGACATTGCAGTCGGATCTCGCGAGGCGCGTGTTCGTTTTTCCCGACAAACTGCCGCACAGTTCCGTTTAAGCTCCCGACGTGGCTGAATCCAAACGCCGCCTGTTTTCATCTACCAGCCATGTTTCAACAATTTATTTCTTCTGGCCCCTTTGAAAGGGAACCGGTGCTTCAAACGGCGTCGCACAATGATGCTGGATTGCTGGACGCTTATTCCAACGCCGTAGTTTCTGCTGCGGAAAGGGTAAGTCCTTCGGTCGCGAAGATTGAAGTTATTCAAATTGCCGGTCAAGCTCATAATGGCGAGCCACGCGAACGGCACGGTGGTGGATCCGGCTTTGTGTTCACTCCCGATGGGCTGGTTCTGACCAACAGCCATGTGGTACACAATGCGGCCCGCATCCGGCTTTCGCTTCCCGACGGCAGGCAATTTCCGGCTCAGTTGATTGGCGAGGACCCTGCAACCGATCTGGCAGTCGTACGCATTGACGCGCCGAATCTTGCTGCTGCCCAGTTAGGCGATTCGCAAAAACTCCGTGTCGGACAATTGGCGATTGCGATCGGCAATCCTTATGGCTTTCAGTACACGGTGACGGCTGGCGTGGTCAGCGCGCTTGGCCGGTCGTTGCGTTCGTATTCCGGGCGAACGATTGACGACGTCATTCAGACTGACGCATCTTTAAATCCTGGGAACTCCGGTGGCCCGCTGGTTTCGTCTGAGGGAGAAGTCATCGGCGTCAATACCGCGACAATCATGGGTGCGCAAGGGCTGTGCTTCGCCATCGGTATCAATACCGCGAAGTTCGTGGCCAGCAGGCTGCTACAGCAAGGGCGAATTCGCCGCGCTTACATCGGAGTCGAGGCGCAAACCACGCCGCTACACCGGCGTATCGTGCGTTTCTACGATCTGCCGAAAGAAACCGGGGTAGTAGTGGTCGGCGTGCAGAGCGGCAGCCCGGCACAAAGAGCGGGACTGCAAGAGGGCGATGTCATTGTTGCTCTCGGCGGAGAGCCTATTGCCGGAGTGGATGACTTGCATCGTCTTCTGACCGATGCCAAGGTCGAAGTGCGGAGCAATATTATGATTGTGCGCCGCACTGAGCGTCTGGAGCTCTCCATCGTTCCCCAGGAAGGCAAAGAGTAGAATTCGCTAATCCAAAATGCCTACCGCCGCCGCAGAAGTGACATTTTTCCCGATGATGATAAGGCTTGAGGGAAGAAAGTGCGTTGTAGTCGGCGCGGGGGCTGTTGCGGAAGAGAAGATTTCTGGTCTGCTGCCGCATCTTGCGCGGGTCACCGTCGTGAGTCCGCGAGCCACGAAGAAGATTCAGAAGCAAGCGCGGGCCGGGATCTTAACCTGGATAAAGCGCAGGTTTGCGGCCAGGGACATTGAAGACGCTTTTCTTGCGATCGCAGCAACCGATTCACCCGCAGTCAATGCCGCGGTTTTCCGCGCTTGCACTGCCCGCGGTGTGCTCTGCAATTCGGTCGACGATCCCCCCAACTGTGATTTTTTTTATCCGGCTGTAGTCCGCAGGGGCGCGCTGCAGATCGCGATTTCGACCAACGGACGCAGTCCCGCGCTGGCCTCACGCCTGCGGCGCGAATTGGAAAAGCAATTTGGATCGGAGTGGGCTGACTGGGTTGAGCACATCGGGAACATGCGGAATCAGATTCTGAGCCAGCCATCACCTCCACGCAAGAAACGCGAGCGATTGTTCGAGGTGGCAAGCCTGCCAGCGTTTCGGCAATTTATGCGGGATCGGAAGAAAAAGACTGGAAGCAAACGCCAGCAGAAGAAAGAGAAGTCCGATTGTGAATAGCCAAACCAGGTGGCTCGTATTTCTGTGCCGACTGCGGTGCAACCAAATCCGAAACTAGCTCAGGTTTTCAAATATTCCCGCGGCTCCCATCCCACCTCCAACGCACATCGTCACCATGCCGTAGCGGCCATTGCGGCGCTTCAGTTCGCGAATAACCGTTGCCGTCAACTTCGCGCCGGTACAGCCCAGGGGATGGCCAAGAGCAATCGCGCCGCCGTTCGGATTCACCCGAGCGGGATCCAGCCCGCCTTCCTGTATCACCGCCAGCGATTGCGCCGCGAAGGCTTCGTTCAATTCGATCACGTCAATGTCCGCAAGCTTAAGGCCTGCAAGTTTTAGAGCTTTTGGAATCGCGAACACCGGCCCGACGCCCATTTCTTCGGGCTTGTACCCGGCTGTGGCGAACGACACATAACGCGCCAGCGGCTTAATACCGAGCTGTTGCGCGCGCTCGGCAGACATGACTACAGCTGCCGCAGCGCCATCAGAAACCTGTGACGAGTTTCCAGCAGTCACCGTTCCTTTGACGTGAAACGCCGGGCGAAGGGCGAGCAGGGCTTCGAGCGAAGTGTCGGCGCGTGGACCTTCATCAGTGTTGAATACGGTTTCCTGACGGTTCGGTTTCGAACCGTTTGGAACGGTGAAGCTCACCGGTACGGGAACGGTTTCGTCTTCGAAGTTTCCCGCCCGAATTGCCGCCAGAGCCTTTTGATGGCTGTGCAAGGCGAATTCATCCGCGGCTTCGCGCCTGATTCCATACCGCTGTGCGACACGTTCGGCGGTCAATCCCATCGAGAGATAGCCGTCTGGATAGTGGTCTACCAACCAGGGGTTGGGAGAGATTTTGTGTCCCCCCATCGGTACCAGCGACATGGATTCCGTTCCGCCCGCGATGATTATCTCTGCACCGCCGCTGCCAATCCGTTCAGCGGCCATTGCGATAGCCTGCAAACCTGATGAGCAGAAGCGATTGATAGTCATCGCCGAAACTTCGACCGGAAGACCGGCGCGCAGCGAGGCGATGCGAGCAACGTTCATGCCCTGCTCGGCTTCGGGCATGGCGCAGCCGAGAATCACGTCTTCAATTTCTTTCGGATCTAATTGCGGCACGCGAGCCAGCGCGCCTCTGATGGCCACGGCCGCGAGTTCGTCGGGCCGAGTGGATCGTAGTGTGCCTTTATGAGCCCGGCCGACTGGAGTTCGCACTGATGAAACAAGCACCACTTCGCGCATGAGACCCTCCAACCGTTACTATTATGAACCGGGTGGGGTTAGCAGTCTAAAGGCGTGGCGTCGAGACCAATTAGGGAGTTTGTTGATGAATCGCATTCATAAGGTGGCAATCCTCGGGGCCGGCACTATGGGATCCCGAATTGCCGCCCATTTTGCCAATGCAGGCGTCCCCAGCTATTTGCTGGACATAGTTCCGCCTGAGACGGACGCAACCAGCCGCAATAAAATCGCCGCGTTAGGGCTGGAATCTGCGATCAAAGCCAAGCCTGCTGCATTTTTTCAAGGATCTCTGGCGCGGATGGTCACGGTCGGCAACTTCGAAGACGATTTGAAGAAGCTGGCTGAAGTGGACTGGATCATTGAAGCTGTCGTCGAGAATTTGGAGATTAAGCGGGACCTGCTGAAGAAAGTCGAGGCGGTGCGCCGGCCAGGGACGATCATTACAACTAATACCAGCGGCCTGCCGGTTACGAGCATTGCTGAGGGTTTTTCCGACGATTTCCGGCGCTGCTGGTTTGGGACGCACTTTTTCAATCCGCCACGGTACATGCGGCTGCTGGAGATTGTTCCTACTCGAGACTCTGACAGCAATTTGATGGGCGAAGTAGCGAGCTTCGCCGATGTTCGCCTTGGCAAAGGCGTTGTCTTTGCGAAAGACACCCCCAACTTTATTGCCAACCGCATTGGGACATTTTCAGTGCTAAATGTCATGCGGTTAATGCAGGAGATGGATTTGTCCGTGGAAGAGGTGGACGCACTAACCGGTCCAGCCGTCGGATGGCCCAGGTCGGCGACTTTTCGGACGATTGATCTTGTGGGCCTCGACATTTTGGGACATGTCGTCGCCAATATGGACAAGGTCGAGGAACGGTCCATACTTCCGCCGTTCTTCAAAGAGATGCTGGCTCGCAAATGGCTGGGGGACAAAACCAAAGGCGGCTTCTACAAGAAAATTAAAGACAAGAGCGGCGAACAACAGCGTCTCGTGTTTGATTGGAAGACGCTCGATTATCGCCCGCAACAAAAGCCAAAGCTTGCCGCGCTCGAAGTGGCGAAAAATCTCGAAGACATAGGACCACGATTGCGGATGCTGCTGGGGTTCGATGGAAAGCCGGCAAAAGAAGACAAAGCCGGCGCATTCTTATGGTCGGCGCTTTGCGATTTGTGGAATTACTCGGCTGATCGGATTCCGGAGATTTCGGATTCGATTGTGGAGATTGATCGAGCCATGCGGCTTGGATTCAACTGGGAACTTGGTCCCTTCGAATTGTGGGATGTAGCGGGAGTCGAAGCAGTCGTCGAACGTATGAGAACAGATAGACGCCCGGTGGCAGCTAACCTCGAGAAGTTGCTGAATTCGGCGAAGAAGTCCTGGTACATCGATGACCCCAAAATTCCTTCTGGACGGGCGTTCTGGGAAATTTCAACCGGAGATTATGCACCGGTAGAAGTTCCGGCAGGAGTTTGGTCAGTCAGCGTTGCCAAAAAATCCAATGGCGTGGTCAAGAAGAATTCCGGGGCGTCGCTGGTGGACTTAGGGGATGGAGTCGGTTGTATTGAGTTTCATTCCAAGATGAATTCGCTGGGCGCGGATATCATCTCCCTGATAACACAGACGCTGAAACTGAATGGACCCGGCGCAAACTTCGACGCGTTTGTAATGACCAACGACGCGGCGAATTTCTCCGTCGGCGCGAATCTGATGCTGCTGCTGATGTCGGCACAAGAGGAAGAATGGGACGATGTTGACCTGGCTATCCGCCAGTTTCAGGGAATGACGCAGGCGATAAAGTTTTCGTCGAAGCCCGTGGTCGTCGCTCCATTCGGCATGACGTTAGGTGGTGGGGCCGAGATCACCCTGCATGCACCCGCCCGACAACCGCACGCCGAACTCTACATTGGGCTAGTTGAGGTCGGAGTCGGACTTCTACCGGGAGGCGGCGGCTGCAAAGAGATGCTGCTGCACGCGGTGGATGAAGCCGCCGCGCTTCACGGCAAAGGCGGAGTTGCTCAATCATCGGAGCTCATGGAAGCGATGAAGAAGGCCTTCGAAACCGTTGCTACTGCTAAGGTTGCTACCTCAGCCACCGAAGCCCGCGGGCTCGGCTTTATTTCCAAAAGCGACGGGATCACGATGAACCGCGAGCGAGTCCTGGCCGATGCGAAAGCACGCGCTTTGGAACTGGTTCGCGCGGGTTACGAGCCACCGGTGCCGCGGACAGATATTCCCGCGCCAGGAGAAAACATACTCGCGACACTCAAGATGGGAATTCACCTCATGCGTCAGGGAGACTACATAACCGACTACGAGGTAAAACTCGGTCACAAGGTCGCCGAAGTCTTGTGCGGTGGGAATGTGACGGCCGGTACGCCAGTCGGCGAGGAATATGTGCTCGATCTTGAGCGCGAAGGTTTTAAATCGCTTTGTGGCGAAAAAAAGACGCAGGAGAGAATTCAGTACACATTAAGAACGGGAAAGACTTTGAGAAATTGATCCGTGCCTGTCTCAGCTTTGCAAAGCTAAAACAAGAGCGGCAAACGCCTTCGAATTTCGGACGGCGTTTGCCACTTGGGTAATCCCTTTACATCAAATTTCTAGTGCCGATCTCTATCGTGGTCGCGATCTCCGTCGCGGTCCCAATCATAGTTGCGGTCCCAATCGCGGTCTGTGCGCCACTGCTGACGGTGCGGATCGTACCAGGCGTGAGTTTCGTTGTAGCAACGGTCCCAGGTTTGGTTTAGACGTGCACGCGCACTTTGCGCCTCCGGGCTGCGTCTTCCATGCTCGCGTGCCTCGTGCTGATATCTGTCCTGGGCCTTTTCTACTGCGCGCTGGCATCGAGCTCGGCCGTGGTCATCATCGGCACGTGCAGCAGGCATAGTTGCCACCACCATTGTTGCTCCAAGGGCTATCGACGCGAGTGCATGAGGGAGCTTGAATTCGTTCATGATTGACGGTTCCTCCTCAGTTTGGAATCGGAACTGAGATTAGGACCGCTAGGAGTGGGTTGCACCGATGGCAAAGCCCTATATTCTTATACTGGATTTTTACCGCGAAAATGGGGGGCCGCGCTATTGGCTGCTATTTGCCTTTTATCTCTTCTCGCTTCTTTGCGGCATCCAGTGGGCTCACCGGTTCGGTCATCCGAACCGGGTCAAGGATTTCCTTAATCTCCTCCTCGCTCAGTAGTTTCTTTTCGCGAGCTATCTCAATAATTGAGCGGCCTGTGGCCACGGCTTCTTTAGCGATGTCCGCCGCTTTGGCGTACCCGATATATGGATTCAGGGCAGTCGCCAGCGACACGGTAGCTTGCACGTAGAAATTGCAGCGCTGGTCGTTAGCTGTGATTCCGGAGATACATTTGTCTGTGAATTGCCGCAGCATATTGGTGAGAATCGCGATGGACTGCATTACGCTATATGCCATAGTTGGCATCATGACGTTGAGTTCGAGTTGTCCGGCTTGCACCGCCATCGCGACGGCAACATCGTTGCCGACAACTTGAAACGAAACCATCGCTGCGAGTTCAGGTATAACCGGATTGATCTTGCCGGGCATAATTGATGAACCTGGTTGAAGCGCGGGCAAATTGATCTCGGCGAATCCGGTATTGGGACCAGATGAGAGCAGGCGGAGGTCGTTGGAAATGCGAATGACTTCTAATGCCAAGTTACGCAGCCCCGACGAGACTCCCGCCATCGCAAGATTGGATTGCATGGCATAGCGCATGTCATCGACCAGAACCAATTTTTGGCCCGAGATTCGCGCCAGATTCCGTATCGCCTTTTCGCGGTAATCGGGATGAGTATTAATGCCCGTGCCCACGGCCGAGCCGCCGAGGCCCAGTTCGCGCAGCAGTTCGGCGCTGGAGCGTATCGCTGTTTCGGCGCGGGAAACTGCTCCCGCGTACGCTGCGAACTCCTGTCCGAGTCGCATTGGAACGGCGTCCTGCATGTGAGTGCGTCCGGACTTCAGAATGGAATGAAATTCTTTCCCCTTCTGCTCGCATGCTGCGACGAGCGAGTCGAGAACGGGATAGAGCTTGTCGAGTTCGAGTAGCGCGGCCAGCCGCATGCCCGTCGGGAAAACGTCGTTGGTGCTTTGTCCGTAATTTACGTGGTCGTTGGGATGGACTTTCGAATAATCGCCGAGTGCGCCCCCCAGAATTTCAATTGCGCGATTGGCGATCACTTCATTGGTGTTCATGTGAAAGCTGACGCCGGCTCCGGCCTGGAAAACGTCAACCACAAACTCCTGGTTCCATTTACCCTGCTGAACCTCACGGGCAGCTTGAATGATGGCGGTTGCAATCTTGTCATCCACCAGGCCCAGCTCGCGGTTGGCTTCGGCTGCGGCCTCCTTAACCATTCCAAGCGCGCGAATCAAAGTGGGATGAGCGCGCATTCCAGAAATCGGATAGTTTTCAACGGCGCGCGCGGTCTGGATCCCGTAGTAAACATGCGCGGGTATTTCTTTGGGGCCGAGGGAATCTTTTTCAGAGCGGGTAGCGGACTGAGTCATAGTTGCCATTGAGGTCTCCAGGGGCACCGAAAATTATAGCAATCACTTAGAAGCGAAGCTCCTGCGCGACATCTGGATGGCCCTAAGCATTTCCCGGCGTGCTAAACTTTCATCTCCCGAGGGACGGTTTTCATCGCAGGATCGAACTTGCCCGTTATCAAGCACATTCCAGACACTCTGCCGAAGCCACAACTTGATGGCCGCAGCGATTCGCGTGCTGATGTGATTGTCATCGGGGCAGGTCCAACTGGGCTGGCGTGCAGCATTGAGGCCCAGCGAGCGGGGTTCAGGGTGATCGGCATCGACAAAGGCTGTCTGGTGAATTCGATCTTTAATTACCCGGCCAACATGATCTTCTTTACCACGCCGGAGCTGCTGGAAATTGGAGACCTACCGTTCAGCAGCGCCAATCCCAAGCCTAACCGGCTGGAGGCCCTCGAGTACTACCGCAAAGCGGCAGAACATTACAAGCTCGACATTCGCCAATACCAACGGGTCGAAACGGTAATGGGCGAAGACAACAATTTTCACATTACCACTTGTGACCGGCTGGGCCGCGTCTTCGACTACGTTTGCCGGAAGGTGATTGTTGCCACCGGGTATTACGATCGCGCCAATCTGCTGCGCGTTCCTGGAGAGGATCTGCCTAAGGTACTTCACTATTACCGCGAGCCTCATCCTTACTATGACAACGACGTCGTGGTTATTGGAGGCAAGAATTCGGCTGCTATTTCAGCGCTCGATCTGTGGCGACACGGAGCGAGCGTCACATTGGTGCATCGAGGGCCGAAGATGCACAATCACGTCAAGTACTGGATTCTTCCAGACATCGAAAACCGTATCAAGAACGGCGAAATCAGCGCCTATTTCAACAGCAGTGTGGTGGAGATCACTCCCAGCGATGTCTTGCTGAATACGCCGGAAGGCGAAGTCCGCCTGAAGAACGACTTTGTTTTTGCTCTGACTGGCTATCATCCGGACTACGAATTTCTGCGCTCGATCGGCATTGAGCTCTCCTCAGAGCAGTGCCGCCCGGTTTGCGATCCCATTACCCTGGAGAGCAACGTCCCCGGCGTCTATGTGGCTGGCGTGATTGTGGCGGGCTCGCGAACCAATGAGATCTTCATCGAAAACGGCCGGTTCCACGGCCAGCAGATCGCTACCCACCTCAGGCAAGTGCTTGGGAAGTAGGCCTTCTGATTCTCCAACATACGACTCAGTGATCCCAGGGTATCTTTCTTCCACAAGGACCGTGATCGCCAAATAGAAGACCCCGGGATTTCTCCCGGGGTCAGCAGAAAGGGGGAACAATCTGTTGTTTATGAGAGGAAGCGACGACGAACCAAGCCCGCGATTCCAACCAGTCCGGTTCCCAGCATGCCCAATGTGCCGGGCTCAGGAACTGCCGGAGGAGTCGTACCGCCAGTTACCGCAAAGCCGGTCAAAGCGCAGCCGTTGCCCTGGGAAGCAACCACACAAAGGTGGATTCCAAAGCCCGTCAACTGGCTGATCGTGACGTTGCTCAGCGTAAACGTTATCATACTAGCCTGAGTTTGATTGGTCTTGAGTTGCTGGTCGAAGCTGAACGTGAAGCTGCCAATCGTACCGTTCGTCTTCAAAAGGTTGGTACCGATTGTGGTGCCGTTCGCAACGATGTTCATAAATGTGCTCAGCGTCGTTCCTGGCGTGACGTTGACGAGCAGATCGCCGCCGCTCAACTTTACGCCGAAGCCAGCATTCATCACGATAGTGACATCAACGTTGGCGCCGTTCTGGCTCATTTCAACTGTGCCGTAAGGGCCAGCCACGTTCAGATTGCTTTGGGTGAGATCCATGCAGGTATCGCCTGCCGGACAGGTGGTAGCCAGAGCCGCAGGCGAAAACGCCAAAGCACCGATTACCGCCAACGCTAGAACCGAGAGTTTTAGACTTGTGAATCGCACGACATCCCCCTTAGTGGGCATTATTTTGGGTACTGCAGTAACG
>DATJHT010000111.1:0-7356 GCA_035493765.1 Terriglobales bacterium | reverse complement strand
AGTGTTCATGCAGGGGTGTCGATTCCTTGGGTCCGATTTTCACGCGCGAGACCCGAACATTACGATTTTCGAACTCTATTTTGTAGTGCTTCGGATCTACGATCCATGGGTTCTGCGGACTTGCTGGCGCCTTCTGGGCATCTCCCTTTCCTTTGAGCTCAACGACGATGGCAGCCACTGAATCCTTCGCGTTTAACCGCATCGGCCGCGCGGAATCAGCAGGCTCCCATTTTGCCTCGTTCTGCTTCCACGAAATGCTCTCTGCCTTGCCGCCCGGGAAAAGTGTCTGCCCTCTTCCTTCCTGTAGCCACACAACAACTCGATCCAGTTTTGGATTGTCGATTTCAGTCGTCTCTCCCGGATGGATTGTTACGCGTAACACCCGAACCTTCGCATTATCAATCAGCGCCTCTCGAGTTTCTGAGAACAACGGAATACTAGAAACGAGAGCTACGGCACAGAAAAAGACACATCTGCCTAAAGCCCGCGTAAGTGAATATCGCATGAATCCCTCACGGAAATTGGTATCGCCACGGAAGCCGTGCTGCTGCGCGTTCCACTCTAACACTCGCCCCATGCCGCTCGCTTGACAGGTTGCTCAAGTCAGCGCTTCGCGGCGCCAATCAACCGGCTGGATCGGCCCGAGGACGAACACATAAACAACAGCTCCTGCAAGCGCCACGGCGCCGGCAATCGCGAATGCCCAGAAAAACTGGCCAGTTCTGTCCACCACGATTCCGGTGATCAACGGAGCAACCACTCCAGCCAGGTTCGCGATAAAGTTCTGCAGACCACTCCATTTTCCTGCGGCCAATGGTCCGGCAATTGTTTGGGTCGTTGCCCAGTGGCTCGAGGAATAGACGCCATACGACATGCACGCAATCAGGAGGAATATCATGGAGGTCGTGCGATCGGGAATCAACGCAACAAGAATGATGATCGGCGCGAATCCCATACCCGCACCCATGCATGTTTTGCGGATGCGCGTCGGAGTAGCGCCGTTGGCGATCAACCGATCCGATACCAGTCCGGTCAGAGTGGTGACGGCGCCCGTCATAAGGTAAGCGCCGGCACCGATCGTGGCCATCTTGCTCATGGAGAAGTGTCGTTCTCGAACCAGATAGAACGGCAACCACGTCAGCACGAAATACCAGAAGTAGTTCGAACAAAAATGCCCGATGAATGTGGCCCAGGCGTCGCGCCTGCTCAGGATTGCTCCGATACTTACGGTTTCATTCGCTCCGTACCGGACCGTGCGGGGGCTTCTGGGCATCCATCTGTACCATAGCGGCAGCCAAATCAGGCTGCCAAGTCCGAGCACCAGAAAAATAGGTCGCCACCCGAAGCGAGCCATGAAGAGGCCACCCAGCAGGGTTCCAAGTGCCGGGCCACACTTTGCGCCGGCGTCAATGCAGGCATTGGCAAACCCACGCTGATGCTCTACAAAGTGTTCGGCTAGAATTTTTGAATAGCTTGGATAGGCGACCGACTCTCCCATTCCGACCAGCAGCTGCATTACCAATAGCCCGGCGAAACCTCGCGCCACGCCGGTTCCGCATTCAGCAACCGACCAAAGAAAGAACCCGCCAGCCAAGACCCATTCCACTGGGAACCGATCAACCAGCCAGCCCGAAACAATTTGGAAGCTCGCGTAGGTCCAAAACAGCGCGGACAAGAGGATGCCAAGTTGGGATACGGAGATTCCCAGTTCATCTTTAAGCGTCGGAGCCGCGATCGAAAGGCTGCCTCGATCGAAGTAGTTGATTGCGACAGACACAACAAGCAGAATAAGAACGCTTCGGAGCACCTTCGATAATCCGAAACGCTTGGCCGGCCTGGGCGCCTCCATAAGTTCATCTTCAGACTGTGATCTCACTGCTGCCACCGAGTTCGGAGTGCAGATAGAATGGCGCGAGCCTGAGTTTGCTGACCAACGTCCATTGCAAGAATCCCTTAACTAGAATGAGGTTAACAGTCACAATCCCTCGTGGATTCCGACGCTCAAAACTGTCACCCAGTGAATTATGACATCACTGCATGTTATATCTCGCGAATGCAATTGGATTTGTTCGGTGACAAGGGTCTCCAAGGCTCTCTCTTGAACCACACAGAATGGGCGCTTGTTCTGAGCCGTCCTCCGCACACGTTCAGCACCTTACATGAGCCGCGCCTGTTTCCGGCTATGCGAAGACGACGCAGGATGCTCTATTTACCGGATACGTTCTATCTGTTACATGCAACTCTCCGTTTTGCGAGTTGCGTGCGAATACACCGACTCGATCAGAGAATTGCTCGGCAACAACGATGAATCTGCCGCCGGGATCAATTGCGTAGTGACGAGCTTCCTTTCCTCCTACGGGAGTACGCTCCAGCAGGCTGAGCCGGCCGTCTGCGCCGATTTTGTAAACCAGCAGCTCTTCAGCGGGACCACGATTGCACGAGTAGAGAAATCGCCCGGAGTTATCAAGGATTACTTCGCCTGCACGATTTTTCGAAACATCCGCATCCGGCGGCAGCGTTGATACTACATCAGCTTTTGTCAGAATTCCTTTTGCGGCATCCCAATGCATAAACGTCAAGGTGGAATCAAGCTCATTGACGGAATAAGCCCATTTGCCGTTCGGATGGAAGGCGGTGTGCCTGGGGCCAGAACCAGGAGCAGCAACATAGTACGGCGGATCATTTGGAGTCATCTCTGCAGTGGTCGCGTTCAGCCTATAGACCATGATGCGATCCGATCCGAGGTCATTGATCAGAGCAAATCTGTTGTCTGGTGACACAACCGCTCCATGTGCATGCGCCGTGGCTTGCCGTTTTGCATTCGGTCCACTGCCGGTGAGCTGAAATTCAGAGATAGGCTTAGATAAATGTCCGTCCCGGCCAACCTTGAACGAGCGAACCTTGCTGGTCCGGTAACTGGCTGACACCAGGCACCGACGCGTCCGGTCGAGCGCAATTTGGATGAAGCTTTCTTCCTCATCCGGCACAGTAATGGTATTGATTACCTGCAATTCGCCCGCTGGGGTGACGCGAAATGAAGTAAGTGCGGCTTCAGTAGGTGATGGCTGATGACCCGAAAACAAGAACCATTGCCCACTCTGCTCGGCGGCAACCATAAAACTTGGTTGATTCGCGGCAAATCCTAATCGAAGATCGGAGAGTGTTCCCGCGGTACCATCCCATCGCGCAACGTGAATGCCCTCGCCCTCACCCTTTGCCGTGCCGCCTATGAAAACAAAGCTGCCGGCGATCGCTTCTTTTGCAAATAGCATACTGGAAATTGACATCGCCGTTGATTCCATCAGAAATTCGCGCCGCGAGATTCTTATCACTATTAGCCTCCAACGCAAGACCGAATACCTGCATCCCCGCCCATGTTCCTATTGCACGAACCTCGCAGGCGCCACGATCAGGCCATGCAGAGAAGTCTCATCGTTCTTAGCATGATCGTCTCCGCATCTGTTTCTATCCTGGTTCGACGGCTTTGAATCAGACGCCTGCGGTCCGGGGTCAAAACGTGAATCGAATCTGCGCCTGCAATTGACGTGCAGAATTCGAAGTTGACGTGATTGTTCCAGCACCACTAGCGTTGATTGATGCTGCAGGAATCTGAAATTGCGGGTGATTGAATGCATTAAAGAGTTCAATACGAAGCATGAACTCTCTCTCTCCTGCAAAGGTTGCATTCTTTTCAAGCGAGGCGTCCACATTGGTGTCTTTTGGGCCGCGTAAGGTGTTTCTTCCGACGCTGCCATAGTTGTACGGTGAAGGTACAACAAAGGCGGCGGGATTGAACCACTTATTCACGGTTTTGACTGCTGGATATGGCGAGACATTCGGCACCGCATTCACACGGCTTGAACTGGCGCCCGTATTCGTCGATGTTCCATTCATGGTTACCGTAAAGGGTAGGCCGGATTGTTCCACAAAGATCCCATTCACCTGCCAACCGCCCAGTAGAATCCGATTCACAACAGAAGAACCGTTCAAGTACTTTCTCCCGAAACCGAATGGAAGCTCGTACGTTCCATACATGCTTACGCGGTTGCGGATGTCGTTGTCCGAATTACCGTAGTCCGCATTGCGATCAAGCGGGTTCTGCGGAATTGGGCCATTAGCCCCACCATCGTACGGAGCATTATCCAACGCATGCGCCCAAACATAATTGGCTGTAAGGAACACGCCATGCGTCATTCTCTGGTGGAAAGTCGCTTGCATCGAGTTGTAATTGCCAATGCCTACGGACTCGTAGTACGAGATGTTGCTCACATTCGGGTACTGGGCGTTGAAGGGCCTTCTTGCCTGAATATTGCCGGGTCCGGGCGTGGGCTGATCGATCGGATTGTTCCACGACAGATTGTGCGTGATGGTCCCCACATACCCAACCGAGAAAGTAGAAAGGCCCGAAAGCTGACGCTGGAATGTCAGGTTGAACTGCTGTCCCGAAGCGTTTTTGAAATCCGACGCAATTCCCTTGAGGTTGCCAAATGGAGTTGAAAAAACAGATTGAGGAATCTCCGCTGGAGTCAGGAATCCCTGGGAGACAGTGTTTTGGGGAAACAGCGTTCCCGGGCTTGTTGAATAAACGAGATCATAGGGCCATTGACGTTCCTGTCGGATCGTGGTGCCCTGATTCCCTTGCGGGTCATAGAAGATGCCATAGCCCCCGCGAATCACTGTCTTCGGGTCCATAGTAAGGGCGAAGCCAACGCGCGGACCAATCGACGAATAATCTGTGTTCCAATTCGCCGTTCTCGAAACACCATTTTGTCCGGCGATTTCAAGCGTGGCATTAGACGGATTGAAATTTGCCCATAAATTATGCGCCTCGCGGAATGGCGTGTTGATCTCGTAATGAATGCCCAGGTTGAGGGTCAATTTGTTCGTAGCTCGCCAGGTATCTCCAGCAAAAACGTTGTATTCATCCGTAAGCACATGGGCAGTGCCAGGAAGAAAGAAATCTCGAGTCGTTGTTGATGGATAGCCCAGCAGCATCGTAGCCATCGCATTCCCGGTTCCCGACGGTGACGCTGGGTTGTTGGTAAAGTTTCCGTCAAAATTGAAACGGCCGAACGGACTCTGCCCCGGAGGTGAGTCGGTCTCGCTGATCATGTAGTTCAGAATGTCGGCCCCAAAGGTCAGGTTGTGCTTTCCGCGGAGCCAGGAAATAGTGGCGATGTTTTCGAACATGTGTTCTCGGCGCACTAGCGGCTCACTGCGTGAGTTTCCAAGGCCGCCATAGCCGGACGGACTAATAATCGGAGCTACGGGACCTGGACCCACTCCAGCAGGCTGGTAACCCGGGAGAGGAAGACGGCCGGGAATCAAAGCGAAGATCTGCGAAGTTAACGGAGACGGTAGCGAGAACATCGTGAACCGGGTAAATCCGAATCGATAATCTACCACCAGGTTTTGACCGAGGACCTTGTTGTACGAAAGTACGCCCTGTTGCCCTCTGTATGATTGCGGACCAGAGAAGGCGCTCTCATTTCCACCGATGTCGTCGTTAAACGTATTCGGCATCTGAATCTGTGTATTGTCGATCGAATACCTTCCAAAAAGTGTCTGAGTTGGGCTTATTTGGTAATCGATCCGGGCGTCACCCCTGTTGTCGTCGCTGATCTTAAATGGGTAGCTCGTGTAGTTATTGACCAGAGCACTCGTCTGAGGCAGCGGATATGCAGCTACCAGAAGTGCCGCGACCGGGTCAAAACGGGAAGGGTCGATCTTGTCATTTTGAAACTCTGTTCGCGTGTAGCTAGAGCCGCTCTGCGTCGTGGTTTTCGGATCATAGATGTGCGCAACTCCCTGAAAATTGCCCTGACGTTCGGCGATTGTGGGAACTGTACTCACCTGTGTTCCAGCCGCACGCTCAAAAAACCCTTCGTAGTTAAGGAAATAGAATGCCTTGTCCCTCTTGATTGGACCGCCAAGTCTTCCGCCAAAGTCATTCAACCTGTAGGGTGGATTGGGCGCACCAGCACGAACAAAATAGTTTTTGGCGTCCACAAACGAGTTCCGAATATTCTCGTATAAAGACCCGTGAAGGGCGTTTGTTCCAGAGCGCGTACTCGTAACCAATACCGCTCCGGCGCCACGATTGTATTGAGGCCCGGCATTACTGGTGATTACGTTGAATTCCTGGAGTGAATCAACGCTAGGCCGCACGATCTCAGTCTGTGCGATCATTTCTGTGTTGTCGATGCCGTCGAGCATCACCTTGTTCGCGCTATCCCTGGCCCCATTAGCTTCCAACGTGGTACCACCGGGCCGTAGTTCATCAGGGCGGGTTCCAGCACCAATGGTTCCGGACGGAGCGTAGTTCAACCCAGTCACACCGGGAGCCACTACTGCCAACTCCGTCATGTTCCTTCCATTCAGAGGCAGGTGCGCAACGGCCGTTGTCGAAATGACCTGCGATACGACAGCGTTCTCGGCCTGTAGAATCGGAGGCAGTGTAGTAACCTCCACCGTCTGTGCCACCGAGCCGACCTGCAGCGTGATATCAAGTCGAGCCGCTTGTCCCACTTGAACTACGAAGTGCCGATTGACGCTTTTCGAGAAACCCTGCTTCTCTGTTTCGAGCGTGTAGCTTCCAGGCGTGAGGTTTATTGCCCGATACTGACCGGCATTGTCCGTCGTCAGCGAGAGGGTGGTATTCGTGGCTTCCTGGACCACTTTCACGCTGGCCCCGGCGATTGCGGCCCCGGAACTGTCGGTTACGACACCTGAGATGGTCGCCCTCTCCACCTGAGCAAGAGCAACCCCGCTCATTACGAGAATGCAAATCGCCAATCCGAATGCTTGCGCAGCACGCAATGATTGGCTGCTCAGATCTCTCCTGGTGATCATCATTGGGATCATCTTTGGCCTCCAATAGAAATTCTTGTCTGACACATCAGCGGTTCTGGGCTGTTTTCTCCCGGTTCAGGAGAATGTTGTAGTCGCACAATCGAGATTCCTGGAACCCAGCGAAACTTGCAATTGCATTGCCAAACGGGATAAAGACTGAAATGCCGTGAATTAACGGATTACAGATCGCGCAGCATTTGCAGATGTTCAAGATTTGAACAAAAACTTCGGAGAAATGTTCAGTCCGAGAGCAACCAACGTGCGGTTTAAAAAGAGCTCGATCAATCTACCGCATCTAGCGATCTGGGCCTGCTCCTGGTATTCGCGGATCCCCCGCGCAACGTCCGACTTCCAGTGTTCTTTCGAGTTTCTCGCGTACAGTCTGCCCCGTGGCCCGATCTATCCGCTTGGCCGCCGTCACGCATGCACGCGAGAGCCGCTCTTGATCAACCCTGCCAGACGCAATTCTCGGTACACCGTATTGCGCGAAATCGACAGGCTCTG
>DATJHT010000110.1:0-12204 GCA_035493765.1 Terriglobales bacterium | reverse complement strand
AGCGCCTCTCCGCAGACCTCCCATCCTTCATGAGAGCCGATCAGACAACGTAAGCCAAGGCGAAAAACCGGGTGATCATCAGCCAACAATATTCGAAATGTGCTCAATAATAACCTCCCCAGAGAAGGAAGCAGATAGAGGTTTCTGAACCAAGAGATATTCAGATTCCGACTATTCCGACTGCATGAATTCTGCCATCTAACGAAGGGGTAGTCTGCTCACATTTGCACACCTGCAAAATGTTCCCTTCGCTGATCGGTGTAACTGCGGCTCTGGGGATGGTTTCTGCTCGATCGGGACGATGCGGATTTCGGAGAACGGCAAAATGACGTTACAGACAATAAAGAACCCCATCCCTCCCAAAAGGCGAAGAGCTGGGGCTTTCGACAGTATAGATCTGTTCGGATTCGCCCTTACTTAGCAACCGAACTGTGGCCTGCGACTTCTTTCCAGACTCCGTCCCGACGCACAAAGGTGTCGGTGCTAAGTACAGTCTTAGAGCGGTGTTCGCCGCGGACCATTCCTTCATAGGTGTCCGTGTAGGTCGCGATCGCGGTGTTATTGTCGTAGATTCGAACTTTTAGATCGCTGATCTCTTCGCTGGTCATCTTGTTGTTGGCGGCATCTTTCGCATCGGCTAATATCGACTGCTTCGTGGTCCAGATTCCGCCGCTGAAGCCGCCCGTCCAGTCGTCAGCATAATTTTTTTCGACGAAAGATGAATCTCCGGCCAGATCAGCTTTGACGGCATCGTTCTCGAATTGTGTGATCGCTGCAACCGCCTCCTGAGTAGTGGGCTGTTTCTTAGCTTCGGCAAATGAACTGAGGGTTGCAATGGCTACGATTGAAGTCAATAGCGCAAGCATGGTTCGTTTCATAGTGTATAGATCCTTTCGCCTCTGGGTAATGGCGTAACTAAGATGGGAGAACTTCAGATGAGCTGACTTAGTTCAGAGGATCTGAAAGAGTGGAAGAACGTACGCTCACTAACCACCGTAGGCTTCCGAGTCTGACTTGTCAAAGGGGTTGTCGCGAAGTCGGCCTAGTAGGCCATGCATCTGCATCATTGGGAAAGCCTATGGCATCAGCTACGTCAAGCCCTGCAGCCGCACCACAAATTGGGCCTGGAGGAGCCAGAAGCTCCACTCAATGGTCGTTCGGACCGAATGTCTTTGCTATCGATGGGATGGGTCTAGGCCGGCTCGAGCGCCCTGCCGCATTCCAGGCAGCATCTTTTCTGGCGAGCCGTAATCAATCCGCAAAACGGGCACATCCGTTGCGACATAAAGCGCTGACCTCCTGGCTTCACAGTCAGGTTCTCCAACGAATCAGCCATAATGGCGATCCTTCTACGCAGGCGATCGCGGAGCCGACGAAAATTGAGTGACATTGATCTACCCGCTTCTTCTTTGAGGGACGGAATTGCGCCAATGGCCCGGCGAGAGTAGTTCGTCTCTCGACATCTGCGGCAGGTTCAGTCTGACAGCGGCAGCAGTACAATTCTGTGTCGAATTGCTCAGATTTGCGGCCCAGGATTGCAGGTTCGCACTGATTCCGCAATTGCCATATGGGCGTTCCGTGACCCCGGAAGTGAGCAATTCAGACCAGCTATTTCTTTCGAAAGAGGCCATTGTAGTGGTAGAGACGAGCACTTCTTCTCCTCTCTTTCAGGTCTTCTGAACTAAGTCAGCTATCTGAAGTCGTCTCTCCTTAAGTTCGAAATTCTGAAAGGAATAACTTATGAAACGAACAGTATCAGCGCTCGTGGTGAGCTTTATGGCGGTGGTTGGAACCTCGGTGTGGGCGGCCTCAGCGCGCCACGATACCGATGCGCGCCTGCAATCGTCGGTAGATGTTCTGCAAGCAATCATGGCGACTCCGGACAAAGGTATTCCGGAGGAAGTGCTGAGCAATGCAAAGTGCATTCTAGTAGTACCCGACTTAATCAAGGGCGGATTTATCTTCGGCGGCAAGCATGGCCGCGGGGTTGCTTCTTGCCGCACCTCCGATGGCTGGAGTGCGCCAGCGTTCGTCTCCGTGGGCGGCGGCAGCTGGGGATTACAGATCGGAGTCGAAGGCGTTGACCTCGTCATGCTAATCATGAACGACAATGGCTTCCAGCATCTGCTCTCGAGCAAGTTCCAATTGTCTGGCGAAGGATCAGCAGCTGCCGGCCCGGTCGGTCGTCATGCGTCCGCTGGAACGGACTGGAAAATGAACACTCAGGTACTGACGTATTCGCGTTCCAGGGGCGCGTTCGCCGGCCTGACACTCGAAGGCGCAGTGGTGCAACAGGATGACGACTCCACTCGCGCAATTTACGGCAAGCACATGGCGTTCCGCGACATTCTTTCGGGCAAGGCATCAACTCCCAAAAGTGCCGAAGCGTTCGTAAAGGCCGTGTCTGTTGCGGGCCAACAGGCCAGTATTGCAGAAGCCACTGAAAACAAGAAATAAGTAGGCGGAGGGCTTGGCACAGCGCTGACCGGAATCTCCCTAGGTTTCGGTCGCCTATGTGCCTGGAACCGAAAAGGCGAGAACAATGAAAATCAGTTCACGGATCTGGCGGTATGCACAAGTCGCGCTCCTGTCCTTCTGGCCCATTCTTCTTTTTGGCCAGAGCGTCGATCGGGCTCAAAACCTGGCTGACTGCAAGAACGGGTGGGAACGCTGCGACCGCACCAGTCTGAGCCAGTCGGAATCTGATCAGGTCGTTTTCGCTGAACGCCGGCGCGATATTTCAAACTGCAGGGAGAGCTTCCAATCCTGCGACCGTTCAAGACTTACGCCTCAAGAAGTGATAGCCCTGGCGTTGGCCGATCATAAGCAGAATGTGGAGAACTGCAAGGACGGCATCGGATCCTGTGACCGTTCGCAACTGACTCAGTCTGAGGCTCGCGAAACGGCGATGGCGCAGCGACAAAGAAATTTGGAGTACTGCGAGAACGGGTATGGGGACTGCGACCGATCATCGCTGACGCAAGTCGAACTCGGCAAAGTCGAAGCGTCACTACGCCAGCGCAACGTTTCTGATTGCCGGGACAGTACTGGATCATGCGATCGTTCCAGGCTCACTCCCTCAGAGGCCCTCGATGTGCTCGCCGCTGAACATCAGAACAACCTTAGAAGTTGCGAAAACGGCTGGGGCCCGTGCGATCGCTCCAAGCTCACTACGAAGGAAGCAGCCGACATCGCAACAACTGAGCACCAGCGCAATGTAGCCGCTTGCGCGGCCGCGGAGGACAGTTGTGATTACACGACGCTGACCGCCACGGAGGCCAAGTCCCTGGCAGATGTAGAGCACAAACGCAATTACATGGCGTGCCTGCGCGGTTCAGGTTATTGCGATCCCTCCCGACTGTCTGAGGATGAAACCTATTCCGTCGCGCGAACAAATGGGGGCCACAAGTAAACTACATGGCTCGACAACAGTGTCCAGAGTGCGGGAACGAGTTAACCTTGGCAAGACACCCTGATTGCCAACCGGTGGGGCAGACTCTAGCGCGGCCCACCAATTATTGGCGATGCAGCACTTGCGGAGGCACGTTTACCGCAGAACAAATCCGGCTTAGCAAACCTGCTAAAGCGCTCGCCAGCCTGACCCAATAAGCTAAGAGGTTACTTATGACCGCAGGTTTGGAAAGCACGCAGCAATCAAAAATGGATCCGGTGGCGCCCAGTTGGAAATTAACCGTCACTGACCGCCGATTGATGTGGCTTCAGAAACGGCACCCCAAAGCCGCTGGGCAGAAACTTCAGCTCTGGGCATCTGGCCCTAATTGAAAACAAGGCCGTTCCCAAGTTTGTGGACTAGGTTGCATCAGTTATTGTTCGAGCCTATCTTGCGAGTATTGCAACGAGTGTTGGGTTTTGTTGGCCTGATTAGTTACCAGGGCCCTATCGGTCGAGTAGAACACCCATCTCATCGTCGCCCCAAACCCTGACGTACTGGGCTTTGCCTACTATTCCCGGACCATTTGGCCCCATCTCGTAATAGACCTTTGCCCCCAACGGGAACCCTTTCAACGCTTCAATCAAATCCTTAACGGTCCATTCGTCTGCCATTGTTCCCCCGTGAAAATTGAACCAATGTGAAGTCGATAACTTAGCGTCGTGACCGTAATCAGTGCGCAGTCTCACTGGCAGTCTTTGTGATCCGGATCTTCGTGTTTAACTGCTCTAACGCGATCAATAGTTTCTGCCAATCGCCGGACTTGTTTTCCGTATCGATTGGAACTGAGAGGTCCGAATAAAACTGCAGGATATTATCGCGTAGCTCCGTAGAGGTCAGAGCGAATTTCTGCTCCAACAAGCTCGCCAGCAAGCTGGCGTAAGCTTGATCTGCGAGTGAGTATTCCGCTGCCTTGGTCGGCTGACCGCTGTCCAAATCATAGTTGGGAAGCACAAGGCTGTCAGTACGCACTTGTTCGAGAAAAGCGCGATACTGGTCGACCGTGGTATTGATGCTCTTGATGTAAAGATCCTCCGTTTTCGAGGTCGGGTTATTGAATGCCAGCCCTTTGAACGGACCTGCCTTCGGCACGTATCGCAGTAAGCTTGATAAGATACGCGTGCCCACGCCCGGCTTCACATAGTCCTTGCCCCATTCCTTTTCGTAACCGGAACCCGAAAGTCGATACAGAAACTTGCGCTTTGCGAAGTTCGGAGTCTCGCGCATCAAGTCTTTCTTATGGGTTTGCAGAGCGACTTGAGTCATCTGGGGAATGAGGCGGCTGATCGCGAAACGATACGATCCCACGGCCAGGTCTTCACGGGTGAGAACTTCTTTCAATTCGACGCCATATACGACCGGAAAGACGCGCTCCAGTAGAGGTTTCGATACTTGGAACCCGATGAAATCATGATATTGCTGCGAGGCGTAGCGGTTTTTCGCGACCTGTACGGTGTCGAACCCGAATTCGGTTTTCAGATGCGCTGTTTTGTCGTCCGCATAACGTACTGATTTGCCAAACTTCGCTCTCAGCTTCGGATACTCAATCGCAACTGCCTGATTGACCGCGGGGTGGCCGCAGATGTCAGAGGCATAGTGCGATAGAGCGCCGAGCGCGAATGCATATTCGTTTACATCCTGACTTTCCAGCAGCAACTCACGTACAAAATCTCCGCTGCGAACATAATGCACCAGGTTGCTAAAATTCTTGCTACCGAACGGATAGTAACCGAGGTCCTGTATGACGGCACCGCCATAAGCGTAAGCATGCGCCTCTTTAATCTGGTCGTCTGTAAGTCCCGGATACCTCTTCAGCAGCAGGGGGCGGATTGCGTCAGCCCACACCAGGTCCACGATCTCCTCGTGAGTCAGAACGGAGTAGGCGGACAAACCGCTGCAACATAGGAGCACCACCGCGATCAGCGCTGCGAAGCGTGTGGCGATCCGCCACCAA
Source organism: Terriglobales bacterium (assembly GCA_035493765.1). Classification (GTDB taxonomy): domain Bacteria; phylum Acidobacteriota; class Terriglobia; order Terriglobales; family Acidobacteriaceae; genus Gp1-AA145. The sequence continues at coordinate 6,799 of DATJHT010000110.1, read as the reverse complement.
CTATGAGGCGCACGATCGAGCGGTGGAGGCTGTTGTCGCATGTTCCTAAATCCGCCCAGTCGCCCACAAAAGCACAACGATCAGCAGGACCAACCCCACTCCTCCGGTGGGATAGTAGCCCCAATTTCGACTATGTGACCATCTGGGCAGCGCGCCAAAAAGTGCTAATACCAGAATTACGATCACAATGGTTCCGAACATGTAGCCTCCTGGTTTTCTTATTCAGACACGACACTCGTCATCTGGGAGCAGCCGGTGTAGGCGCTGCTCCCAAATGGATCCACTAGAACGAGATACTGATCGCCACCCCGGCGTCGGGATACCTGCGGTTGTACATGTAATACCCGTTGTCCACGTATGTGACATAGACATCGTCGTTGTCGTACCAATTGTCTCCCCAGTATTCGGGCCACGGGTCAACGGCGCTGATCCAGTAGCCGTTGTATTGAAAGCGGGGATATCCACCAACAACCTCAAAAGGTAAGACTCCAATCCGGAAGCCATGGTCTGGTCCGAAGTATCCGCGGTAACGGTCATCGGGAACGCGGTAACCGTGATAACCGCCGCGCTGCTGCCACGAACGGTGGTCTGAGTCCCAGTGTTGTGAGCGGTGCTCCTGCCATGCGCTTTGTTCAACGCGATGCTGCTCGGTGCGCTGCGGGCGGTCGTTGCTCCGCTGCTGCTGGGCGTGCTCTTGTCGATTGTCCTGATCATTGCGCTCCTGCCGCGCATGCTGTTGCTGTTTGTTGTCGTCGTTTCGCTGCTGCTGTTGCTGTGCATGCTGTTGTTGCTTGTCCTGGTCGTGACGTTGCTGTTGCTGCGCGTGTTCTTGCCGGTTGTCCTGATCCTGCCGTTGCTGTGCATGCTGCTGCTGTTTGTTTTCGTTCTGCCGCTGTTGCTGTTGTGCGTGTTGTTGCTGTTTGTTCTCGTCGTTTCGCTGTTGGCTGGAATGTTGTGGGTCGGGCTTGGCTTGCTCGTGTTTGTTGTCCTTATCGGCGCGATGCTTTTCGTCTTGTGGTTCCTGGGCATAGACGACTGAAGCGATGCTAAGAAGCAACGAGAGAGAAGCTGCGCTGATGATTCTGGTTATTCTCATGGGTTCATCTCCATTAATGTCTTTGGTGCGATCGCTTACTGCAAGCTTCCGGTAGTTGGGTTGCCCGGGTGTCCGATTGCTTCGCCGGATACGACAAGCTCAACCCTTCGGTTCTGCTGCCGTCCTGCGGCGTTATCGTTCGAAGCTACTGCCAGACTGTTGCCGAAACCTCTGGCCGTAACCGAACCGGTTGCGACTCCTTGTTGCACCAGGTAATCGCGGACCGAGCCGGCACGATTCTCAGACAGTTTCTGATTCATCGCGTCGCCACCGACATTGTCCGTATAGCCGCCGACTGCGATGTCCAGTCCAGGGTAGGCCAGCAGAATACCGGCGACTTTTGCCAGCTTCTCGCGCGCACCCGGCTTCAACGAATATTTCCCGCTATCAAACAGAACGTCCGACATGCTGACGATCAAACCACGGGCGCTATCGCGAGTCTGAAGGATAGTGTTCAACTGCTCGGACAATCGCGTCCGCATGGCGGTTTTTTCAGCGTCCGCTCGTTGTGCGCTCTGCTCTGCTTTCAGCGCATCTAGTCGAGATTGCTCGGCATCGGCCTGGGCTGCGGAGAGTGCATTGGCTGATGAAGCCTGACTATCGGCCAGCGCGTTGTCGGAGTCCGCCTTTGCATTCGCTGCGTCGGCCTGAGCTTTTGCTGTTTCAGATTCAGCCTGGGCTTTCGCGCTTTGAGCATCGACCGCATCAGATTCGGCCTGTGCCTTTGCTGCTTGGGCATTTACTGTTGCGTTCTGTGCCTCGAGCGTAGCCGCTTGGGCATTGGCTGTATCCGACTCAGCCTGAGTTTTGGCAATTTCCGCCCGGGCCTGGTCAGATTGGGCCTGGTCTTTCTTGCGGATTGCGTCGTCTGCCTCCGCTTGGGTCTGGGCTTGCGCGTTGGCGGCGGCTTGACGTTCGTTTTCCAGGCGCTCCTCATCGATTTTTCGCACGGTGATTTCGCGAGCATCTTCCGCAGTCTGCACTGCCTCGCGGGCTACCGCGATCATGGCTTTTCTATCAATGTGTCTGCTGGTGGCAAACCCATCGACTTTGTCCATTAACCGCACGGCGTGTTGATAGCTGTCGCTGGCATATTGTTCGGCCCCCTCTGATTCTGCGATGCGCACGGCGTTGCGCGCTTCAAAGAATTCCAATGGCAACTCGGTGTTCAGAATTACTGGATCGAATTTATAGCCGGTCGGAATGTAGCCACCGCGCTCCAGCAGTTCATACTTCGTATGCATTGCTTCGGTAGTGCCCTTGGTATCCTCCCGGATTACGTTTTCCAGCACGACGACATTGCTGGGCTGGCGCACTGCGTAATAGGGTTCCGCGGTGACCACTAACGCAAAGGCCTGAAGGTCGGTCGTGACGTCGAGCTTACTGCGATGGTTATCGCCGACTAAAACTTCGCCGAGGTTCACCGCCCGACCCTCGGGCGAGATTGCCCAAAGAATGTAAGTCAAATATTCATTGCCGAAAGTCGTAGGCTTTTGCAAATTGCCAAACTCGACTTCGATTTCGATATAGCCCTTCTTGCTTTCAACTTTGGCCTGGCCGTTTGCTGCGGGCATCAGGTCCGTGCCCGCGAAATCCAGCTTGGTGGCTCCGCCGCGATGTTTGTAATTCACGGCTTGCACGCTGCGGCTGATTACGGTGACCCGGAAGGTAGGCGTGTGGGCCATAGGCTCAACCACCAGGTTTGTTTGAGAATTAGTTTGAGTAAATGCACTCAAGCTCAGAGTAAGTCCGGCTGCTAACAAAAGCATTGTTTTCACGGTGCTCCTTCAGGCAGATGTCTGCCGTGTTACCTGGTTACCGATCTCGGTTGGCGCGATCAGCTTCAAGACTAGTTTTCAGGCTGTCCGAATCGTGTTTGCCGGAAAGGTGGTGGCAACACACGGATGAAGAATGCCGATTAGCTGGATGTGGTCGTTTTGCGGGCGTTGACTGGGTCGACCTGCAGCGACCTAAGAATGAGAGCCACGAATCGGCGGTCGCGGCCCAATTGCACACTCAGCAGAAACAAGAATGACAGGCGCCAGCTCTCGTGTCTGAGCAAGACAGCTCACATGCATAAGAATGCAGGGGACCCAAGATTGAGCGCCCTTGTTAAATCAACGAAATGTCAGTATGCCTAATCGCTTCAGCGGTGCGCGGTCATAACCACCAGCGCTGGGCGGCGGCGTGCGATAGGGATCTGGCAATACAAATTCCTGCCCACAATTCAGGCAGACCTTGTAGGTCCGTTTCTGGATTGTGAACACCCGGCTCAAGTGACGGTGATGACAGCAAAACGCGAACTTAAACATGCGGAGTAGCAGTTTCATCGGTCCTGTTCTCGCCGGCGCTCGTTGCTTCCATTTCCGTCCAACCAGTTCAACAGGGTGCGAACGCTGCTGCGAGCCAGGGCAATCGAGCAGTCCGCAGCTCCGTAATAAATATTGATGCCGTCGCCATCGGCGTCCATCGTATAACCGCAGGGAAACACAACATCCTTAACATCCCCCTGACGCTCGTATTCGGCCTCTGGCCCAAAGATCCAGGAATCTCCACGCAGCAAGCACTTTTCCGGATTTTCAAGCTCGAACAATGCGAGACCCAATCTATACAAGCAGCCCGAAGGCGTGTGCCGTACTCCGTGATAGAGCACCAGCCATCCCCTATCGGTCTCGATCGGCGGCGGCGACAAACCAATCTTATTTGCATCCCACCAGGCGCCCCGGCGAGCTTCCAATATCAACCTATGCCGGCCCCAGTGACGCAGGTCGGGAGAATAGGAGATCCACATGTGCGAGCCGAGTGGAGTCATGGGTCGATGAATGAGTGCCCAATACCCGTCGATTCTTCGCGGCAACAGAGCGGAGTCCTTATCATCGGGTGACATGATCACGCCGTAACGCTCGAAACTGCGAAAGTCCCTGGTCAGAGCCAGCGAAACTCCTGGCCCACCACGCGAATACGATGTGTATGTGATTGCGTACTGCTGCAGTTCAGGCACAAACGTGATGCGAGGATCTTCGATACCCCAGAGCTCTTCGGGATATTCTTGCGGGCTCGAAAGCAAGGTTGGCTCGCTGTCAATTTCCCAGCTGTCCACGCCGTTCCGAGAGCGGGCTGCACAAAGGTGGGATATGCCGCGTCGGTCCTCAACCCGGCACAGCAGCAGGGTCGAACCATCGGTCAACAATGTTGCCCCTGCGTTAAAGACGCTGTTGATCGAGTAAGGCCAATCCTTCGCGGTCAGGATCGGATTACCGGGATGCCGAAGCAGAAGAGGTTCGTAACGAGTTGTTATGGCAACGCTCATAAGCATTTCACGCAAAACATTTCACAGTACGTTTGCTGTCTCAAGATTTTTGTTGCGGGCGATGAATAGATCTCGTCTTGATCGCGGATGATTTACTTCCCCCAGAAGGCGCATTTCGACCAATGCCATCAAGAACGCCAAAGTCGATTCTGCTCCCTGGTTTTCATTTACCCGCTCGGGGTGCAGGCCGTCTCGGCAGCCGCCAGTGCTGGGATCATACAGTGCAATTTGCAAATCATTTTTCCCCAGGAACCAGTCGAACGCGGACCAGGCCTCTTTGAGCCATCGATCCTCCCCGGTTGCGCGATAAGCCTCCAGGCATGCAGAAACCGCTCCTCCGGCTTCCACAGGTTGTTGGTCGAAGCGGGCCTTCTCGCCTCGCTTGCGATAGAAACCTTGCGAGCCGACGGGTACAAAATGATCATTCTCCGGCGAGCGCTGTACAGCAGTCAGCCAACTCAGTGCGCCGAGAGCGGCCGATACCATCAGCGTATCCGAGCTGCGACGTCCGGCAATCAGAACCGCTTGTGGCAGTCTGGCATTTGAATAGGCCAGAACATCCTCAAACCAATTCCACCCCGCAGATTGGTTCGAACCGTAGAGTTCAAGCAGTCGAGTTGCCAGGACCGATCGCGTCTGTTGTGCATCGCGGTCCCCTGGAAAGCGGTCGAGGTATTCCTGTATCCCGAGCAAGGCGAATGCCCACGCGCGGGGGCTGGTGAAGGCGACCGCCGCCGGGACGGCAGCTTCGAAAAGACGGCCTGCCGCACCTCGCAGCGCCTGATTCTTCGATCTTCCCAGGACCGTTCCCAAGGCCCACAACGAGCGGCCATGACAGTCTTCCGAGCCCGCGGCCTCGGTCCATTTGCGTTCGTAAGTCAGAAAATTCCTGAACCTTCCGCTCTCCGGATTGAACGCATGCGCTAGAAAAGCCAGGTATCGCGAAGCAAGTTTCTTGGTTCCCGCAAACTTGGTTCCTCCAAGTTGCTCGACCAGCACGGTTAAAAGCAAAGCGCGTGCGTTATCGTCTGTGGAATATCCCTCGCTGTAGTTGGGCACAGCAAAGGTCGCGTGCTGGAGCATGCCGGTCTCATCGGTCAGCCGGTGCAGGTGGTCGAGCTTAAGCAGTGGCAACTCTTCAAAACATTTTTCCGGCGAATCATTCGAGAACATCGCCCGCGGCTGCCGCATTCGGTCAGCGCGCGCTTGTTCAAAACTTGCCATGTACCCCTGTGCCACACTTTGCCAGACCATGTCCCGTGCATAGGTGTAAGCACGCTTTCGCATAGCGTGCCGTATTGCGGGAGTATCCAGGAGTTCGACTGCTTTTCGCGCAATCGCGTCCGAGTCTTGAAAAGGGACCAGCGCCCCACGGCGATCGTCCAGTAATTCGATCGCATGCCAATAGGGAGTCGAGATGATCGCCTTGCCCGCACCTAACGCGTACGCCAGCGTCCCCGAAACCACTTGGGCCTCATGACGATAGGGAGTGATATAGATATCGGCTGCGCCGATGAATGCCACCATCTCCTCAGGACTTACGAAGCGGTTGTGGAAGATCACATTCGACTCCACCCCGACTTCCTTCGCCAGGTCCTGCAAGTACGATCGATAGCGATCACCCTCGCGGCGCAGAATATGAGGGTGAGTCGCGCCCGCGACTATGTAAACCACGTTCTTGTGCTTCGCCAGGATCTGCGGCAGGGACTGAATCACATTTTCGATTCCCTTGTTCGGAGAAAGCAGGCCGAACGTCAGCAGGACCGCCTTCCCCTCGACGCCAAAGCGGTCCTTATAAAAATTCGGATCGAGGAATGGCAAATCAGGAACGCCGTGCGGAACGATGTCGATCTTGCTGTCCGGCACCTTGAAGATTTCTTGCAGAAACTGGGATGAGAGCTGACTCATCACGATCAGACGATCTGATATTGCCGCGATTTCTTCCATCACCAGCCGTTGATCGGGATTCGGTTCCCGAAGCACCGTATGAAGAGTAGTTATGACCGGCATCTTGAGCCGACGAAGCAGACTCAAGATGTGACCACCAGCCGGTCCCCCGAAGATTCCGTACTCGTGCTGCAGGCATGCCAAGTCAAAATTGGTGAAATTCAGAAAGTCAGCCGCTTGCTCGTACGACGATAGATCGTCCTGCTGAAGGGCGAGTCTCACCCTTGCAGGGTATGCGTAGCCCGATTCCGTATCGTTCACCGGCACCGCCGACAGTCGTGCTGCGCCATACTCCCCGCAAATTGCTTCGCACAAATCAGTAGTAAAGGTGGCGATGCCGCACTGGCGGGGAAGGTAATTGCCGATAACGGCGATCCGACTCGGCAGCCCGGCACGAGGGCGCGGGCGAATCGGTGCGGCAGGCACCTGATGCGGCACGACGGGAT
>DATJHT010000109.1:0-10806 GCA_035493765.1 Terriglobales bacterium | reverse complement strand
ACGACATCCTCGCCAATATCCATTTGCGAGTGCATCCAGAATGGGAGGCCGCCGCCATCGATGAGTAGTGTGCCGCCTTTGGGGAATGCGAGGAAGATTGAGTCACCCTGGCCAACGTCAATAGCGGTCATTTCGAGGATGGCGGGCCTTGCCTGCGGGTGCGGTGTGATTTTCCAGACGCAGGTGGCGCTTGTGATCAGCAGGGCTATCGACGCCGCTGCCCACCACGTGCTCCGACGCAAGAGAATAATTGCGAGCAGAATCGTAGACGCGGATATCACAATTGCGGCGGCGCCAGGGGTGGGAACGCGGATGTCGGCAATGCGCATTCCGCCGAGCCAATGCACAGTTTCAGAGATCGCCGAGAGTGCGAAGCCGGCGAGTGCCGCTGGAACTTTCGCCAGCCAAAAAGAAACGTAACTCATCCCGATGGCGAGCGCTGCCGCCGGCATCAGCAACTGCAAAAGCGGGACCAGCAGCAGATTGGCCGGAATCGCAAGCGAGGTTGCACGATGGAAGTAGTAGGCCATCGGCAGAGCGAGGCCAAGTTGCATGGTGACGGAGATCACGACGAGACCCGAGCCTGCTAGCAGGATTCGGAATGAAGCAATAACCACTAAGCGCGAAATCCTGCGCGGAATGAACCGGCTAAGGCGTTCGATCAAGAGCCGAAGATCAAGCCGGAATTGCGCAATTCGCGGCGGCAGCGAGCGATCGTAGGCAAGAGCGTCGAGATGGCGTAGACCGCGCCCATAAGGCTCGATGGTCTGGTCGAGTAAGGGAATGGCAATGCCAGCGATCAGAGCGACACAGAGGACGGTCATCTGAAAGCTGGCTGTGAACAGTGCATACGGATCTGCGAGGAGCAGGCACAAGGCAGCGACGCCGAGCGCGTTCAGCATCGCCCGTTTCCGATAGAGCAACCGGGTTGCAAGGTACACCGCGAACATCAACGCCGCGCGCCAGACGGGAGCGCCTTCTCCGGTAAGAAAGGCGTAGCCAAAAATCAACATCATGGCGCAGGCGCTCGCCACCACATCGGGAAGGCTGAGCAGGCGCAAAATCCAAAGCAAAGAACCGGCCAGGATCCCTATGTGCAATCCAGCTACTACCAGCATGTGATAGGTCCCCGAGCGCTGGAAGTCCACGCGCTCAGTAGGCTCGACAAAGGACCTCTCGCCGATCGCCATGGCTTCCATCAGCCCCGAGATCGGCTCCGGCCACAAGCGATGGATTCGATCGACAATGCTGCGGCGGGCACGGGCGCGCCAAAGCCCTAACCGGCTGCCGGAAAAGCCAGGCAGCATTTCTAGTCCGGAATATTTCGTGGAAGCGGTTCCGCTTATCCCCTGAGCCCGAAGGTATTCAACATAGTCGAAGGCACCGGCATTATGAAAATTGCGCGGCGAAGTCAGAGCAGCTGCAAAGCGAATTCGCTGGCCGTAATGAAGCAGTGGCATGACGGCAGCCGGGGAATTGTTTAGCGTGGAGAAGCTTTCTTCCTCCGGAAACGCTTCAGCTTTCGCATAAATATTGAGCCGGATACCCACTGCCGCCACGGCCGTTCCTGATTGGGATTCAATTCGCTCAGTCTGAAGTTCGGTTTGTTGACGCAGAGATCCGGGACCGTCCGACTGCAGATTACCTTCAGAGGTGACGTGCGCAGTTACGAATGAATCTTCGCTCTCACCTACCCATTGCTGATTGGGGAGAACATTTGCGCAACTTTGGATTGCGAGCGCTCCGGCAAAAACAAAGGCCGCAAGGGCGAGTACTGACGCAAGCTGCGGTCGTCGTCGCAGGAAGTACAAGGCAGCCGTGGCATACACCAGCGCGGAAACTAGCCACCAACTGGGTGGACGCCACGCATAATGACCAAGCCACAGCCCGAGGGAGAACGCCAGCACGGCCCAGAATATCGGTTTACGACAGGTCGCATGAGCAGCTGCAAGTCGCTTCGACTGTTGGGTGGAAGCCGGTGAGATCGCATTGCTAAATGAGTGTTGCGGAATTGCAGCGGGAGCAGTTCCCAAATTTAGGTTGGCAGCCGGGGCGCTATCGGGCCAGGTGAAAGACGCTTTCGATGTGAAACGTCTGCGGAAACAGATCGAGCAGGTGTGCTTCCTCGATTCTGTAGCCAGAATTCACCAGGGTACGCAGGTCTCGCGCCAGCGTGGACGGGTCGCAGGAGACGTATGTCATGCGAGGCGCACCCAGCTTGACGAGACTACGAACCACGTTTTCACCCAGCCCATCGCGTGGGGGATCGGCAACAACAAAATCGGGGCACTGCCCAGAGCCTTTTGCCAGAAACTGTGCCGTCGTTGCGCGAACTGCCTTGACCTCCGGAGGAGCATTGTGACGCAGGTCTCTGTGGGAAGTCTGTGACGCTTCAACGGCGATTACCTGTGCAAAACCCTCTGCCAACGGGGTCGAGAAGAGGCCCACGCCGGCGTAGAGATCGAGGGCGAGACCGCCGGATGCACCGCCCGTGACGGCTTTCACCAGATCATCAACCAGGAATCGGTTCACCTGGAAGAATGCGCCAGCGCTTACTGCGTAATTGTGAGAGCCCAGGTGGTACACGAGGAAATTTTCGCCAGCTTCGGCCAGCTTTTTCGGATCGTCAATTTGGCCGGGCCGTGAGACCTCGAACCCGACGACGCCTTCGATTCCGGGGAGGGACTGCCGCACTGATTCGCAAATCTTTTCTGCGTCTGCCCGTGTGGTGCCGTGTGCGCAGTAAATCTCGATAAACAGTTGGCTGTCGGTATCATTGGCAAAAAGCTCGATTTCTCGGACCGAATCCGGAATCTCACCGGCGCGGCCCCGCGACCACAAGGCTCCGATTGAGCGGTTGATCAAAGGCGAACTGATTGGGCATTGCTCGATTGGCAACAGATCGTGCGATCGGAATTTGTAGTAGCCCAACGCGAAGTCGGGGGTGGTTCGAATCTTTAGCCGTGTCCGATTTCTGTAGTTCCATGGCGGTGAAGCGTGTACTTGCAACTCACAAGGTAGTTCAATTTTGGCGGTCCGCTTCAGCGTTTCCCGTAATATTGCTGATTTGATTTCCAGCTGATGTTCGTATTTGGTGTGCTGATAGTGGCACCCGCCGCAACGCTGAAAGTAAGGACAAGCAGGCTGAATGCGATCAGAAGAAGGATTCAATACCGATTCCAAACGCGCTCTTGCAAAACCCGGCTTCTGCTCGGTCAGTGTAGCTTCCACCTTTTCGCCTTCGAGAACAAAGGGGACGAAGACAGATTTGCCTGGGCCGTGTTCGTCCGCGGCAAGCCGGGAGAGGCCCTCCCCGCCATAGATTAGCTTTTCGATTCCCAGATGCATTGAGTCTGGATTGTAACCGCCGAACAGGCATCTGCAGCGAGACCCAGAAATGACGGAAACTCAGCGATTTGCAATCCACTGATGCCCACGCGAAGGCTCTCGACTGGAAGCTGCTTTATGACTACAATTCTTTCTGCGGCCTCTTAAGCTGCTTACAGGCTCTATCCGCCGGTTGCGGAGGGGCACTGGAGGACATCGTGAGTCTCACTCCGATTGGCGCTCCGCGCCACAAAATTACTGTCGCATCTCTCCGCGAAAAGAAGTTTTTACACGAACCGATCACCTGCCTGACTGCTTACGACTATTCGAGCGCGCGCCTCGTAGATGAAGCCGGCATAGATATGGTTCTGGTGGGCGACTCGCTGGCTATGACTATGCTGGGCCACGAGAATACCTTGTCGCTCACCGTGGAAGAGATGCTGCATCACGTCAAGGCCGCGCGGCGAGGGACAACGAATGCGCTGCTGATCGCCGACATGCCGTACGGATCATTCCATGTGAGCGTAGAAGATGCAGTTCGCAATGCCACCCGCTTCGTCAAAGAAGGTGGCGCGGAGATGGTCAAAGTCGAAGGCGGTGAAAAGCGAGCGGATCTTATTCGTCACATCATCGACGCAGAAATTCCGGTCGCGGGCCACATCGGGCTCACGCCGCAGTCGGTAAACCGCATGGGAGGTTTTAAAGTTCAGGGCAAATCGCTGTCCGATATCGAGCAGTTGATGAGAGATGCAACCGAGCTTGACCGCGCAGGAGTGGCCTGCATTTTTGTCGAAGGCATTCCGCGCGAAGTGGCCGCGATGATCACCGCGGAGGTCTCTGCTCCGACCATCGGAATCGGCGCCGGTCCGGAGTGCGATGGCCAGGTCCTCGTCTTTCACGACCTCTTGAACCTGACCTTCGGAGCGCCAGCAAAATTTGTACGCCGATACGGAGACGCGGCTGCTGAAATCACGCACGCGGTTCAGGCATTTCGCGCTGATGTCGTGTCACGACAATATCCCGCGGACAATGAGTCGTATCATTTATCGGCGGAAACGCGGCAGGCCGTGGAAACGTTACTCGAACGCAAGCGAACGATGCGGGCACGCAGGCGGATTACAGCCGTCGATTAGGGCTTCGCTCGCCACATCTCCGTAAAACTGGACCTTCCTTTACTCTGGCCGGTCGATCTGGGCACGTTGCAGGCGGTCGGAGTAGTCTACGTAAACCGACTTCCATTCGCTGTAGAAATCGATCGCCCCGATCCCGCCTTCACGATGGCCATTGCCGGTAGCTTTGACCCCGCCAAACGGCAAGTGAACTTCAGCTCCAATCGTCGGAGCGTTGATGTAGGTGATACCTGCGTAGAGATCGCGCATGGCTGAGAAGGCCTTATTGACATCGCGAGTATAGATGGCCGACGAGAGCCCGTATTCGATGTTGTTAGCGATTAGAATTGCGTCCTCAAAGTTCTCGCACGGAATGACCGAAACCACCGGTCCGAAGATTTCCTCCTGGGCAATACGCATTTTTGGATCGACGTCGCTGAAAACGGTGGGCTCCAGGAAATAGCCGTGCTGCAGATCGCCCTTCTCCAGGCGATGCCCCCCGCATATCAGTCTGGCGCCTTCCCCACGGCCGATCTCTATATAGTCGAGATCTGTCTTCAGCTGGCGCTCATTAACCGCCGGGCCCATATCGGTGGTTTCGTCGAGTCCGTTGCCCACGCGCAACTTGCGGGCGCGTTCAACCAGACGATCCACAAAGTTGTGATAAACGCCTTTTTCCACGATGATGCGGCTGGTTGCAGTGCAACGCTGGCCGGTGGTGCCGAACGCTCCCCAGAGCGCACCTTCAAGCGCAAGATCGAGGTTGGCGTCGTTCAGAACAATCATGGGATTCTTACCGCCGAGTTCAAGCGAACAGTGCTTGAAACTCTTGGCGGCAACGGTTCCGATGGTTCGCCCCACCACACTGGACCCGGTGAAGGAAATTGCGCGCACGTCAGAGTGCTCCAGCAGCGGCGCTCCGGCTTCGGGGCCGAAGCCCGAAACGATGTTGATCACGCCCTTAGGCACGCCTGCATCAGTGAGCACGCGCACAAGGTTGTAAGTCGAAAGCGGGGTGTCCTGCGCAGGCTTGATGACGCACGTGTTCCCGCATACGAGTGCGGGGAGAAGCTTCCATGAGGGGATGGCCATGGGGAAATTCCATGGGGTGATCATTCCGCATACGCCGACAGGCGTGCGAACGGCCATGGCGAACTTATTGGGCAACTCGGAAGGCGTCGTTGGGCCGAAAAGGCGGCGACCCTCGCCGGCCATGTAGTAGGCGGTGTCCACCGCTTCCTGAACGTCGCCCCGGGTTTCCTTCAAAACCTTTCCCATTTCGCGGGTCATGTCGCGGGCAAAATCTTCTTTGCGCTCGGCCAGCATTTCGGCTGCAAGATAGATGATTTCCGCCCGGCGAGGCGCAGGCACGAGTCGCCATTTAAGGAAGGCGCGTTTTGCGGCATCCACGGCCGCATTGACGTCGGCCTTGGCCGATTTGGGGAAGATTCCGACAAGGTCCCGGGTATCGGCCGGGTTACGATTTTCGAAAGTCTCGCCGGTCGAAGATTCAACCCATTCGCCGTCTATAAAATTCCGGTAAACGTTGGGGCGGGATGCATCGCCATCAATGACAGATCTGGTGAGGGTATCGGTTGCCACTTGCAGCCTCCTGGGAACCTTTCATGCTAATCCTGCGTCCGAGGTGGAGCAAGCGAGGCGGACCCGCAGTCACTGATATCTGGCGCCAGCACACGGGTTCGAGATGGAACCAGATGTACAAATGGCCTTCTAAGTCCCGTGACCTCAGTAACCTGACGTGGCCCGTTTCCCGTTACTAGCAGCTATCAGCCCTGCCATAATCTTGTGCGTAAAGCGGATTAATTCACCCGCCAGAGGATTTAGTGTCCCGCAGATCCGGAATTCAGATCGCCTGGAAGACGGTCACCTATCGCAGCGTCATGCTGATGGTTGGGGCTGTACTGACAGCGGCCGCCTTGGGCGCAAACATGGCGTTTCCTGAATTCACTCAAAGCACGATGAAGTCGGCGAGCAACACCTTTACGAATCTGATGGAGCGGTTAGCTGGTTCAGGCGATGCCGGCAAGCCTGGGGGCGTAGTTTCGCAACAGGCACACATCACCGCTTTGGACGGAAACGTTCGAGTGAAAAAGGCCAGCAGCGATACCTGGGTGCGCGCAGATTACAGCGTTCCGTTAGAAAAAGGCGACGTAATACAGACTGGTTCGGAGGGCATGGCGAAAATCGTCTTCAATGACGGGACCAACTACACGGTCAAGCAGGATTCCCTGATCGTGATTGAAGAAAATTCAGCCAATGATCGCCAGCAGACCAATGTTTCGGTGAACGTGAATACCGGGACGGTTGACTTGGCGACAGGCACCTACCTTCAGGGTTCCAAATCGACCGTGGTGATGGATGGTGCAACGGCATCGCTGGCGCCAGACAGTTCAGCCCGGGTGCGGAAAGACCCCAAGACGGAACAGGATGAATTCCTGATCACCAAGGGGAACGGAACGGTCGAGCGCAACGGCCAAACGTTGCAACTTTCTGATTGGGAAAAGGCGAGGTTTAAGCCCAGCTCCGACCACCTGGAAAAAGTAAAGGAGATCGGGCCTCCGACACCGATTTCACCCGCTAACATGATGCCCATTTTCGCCGGCGGGGGCGATTCGAAACCGATTGAATTCTCCTGGACGCCGATGGTGAATGCTAAAGGTTACCGGCTGCAAGTTTCGCGGAACCCGTATTTTTCGTCGTTAGTGGTTGATCGGAACGTTACTTCATCTGCGGTTATGGTTTCAGGGTTGAACGAAGGGCCGTATTACTGGATGGTGCAATCTTTTGACGGAACCGGAAAGCAATCTGTGGAGAGTGAGAAAAATCGGTTCACGGTTATCGCCAAGGAGTCAGACGCGGGTGCGATTCCGCTGGATCTGGACCCGCTTATTCAGCACGGGCATGTGATTGAGTTGACAGGGAAAACCGAAGCTGGAGCTCGAGTGATGGTGAATGGGCACGAGGTCCCGGTCATAGGTCAGGACGGCAGCTTTCATTACTTCATGCCGCCTATGCCCACGGGAGAGAGCGTGGTCACCATTACCGCCCAGAATTCCAAAGGCGGGGTCAACACTCAGCAAGAGAAGGTTGTGATTCAGTGATGTTTACTTTTTCTGGAACGGCAGGTGTGCGAACAATTACTTTTCGTAGAGTCGGGTCTGCGATATCCAATACAATGAGAGTACAGACCCGGAACAATCAACTGTGAAACTGCGCAATGCGAAACCGGTTGCCCCGGTGCGGCATGCGCAGATTCAGCGAACACATATCCCATAAAGAGAGACGCGGTCAGGTATGTCATCCAATAACGGGTTTCACAACGGTTCATCGCGCTCGCACAATCTTCGATCGCTGTTCAGCATCTTTTCCAGCGACCTCGCTATCGACCTGGGAACGGCCAACACGCTGGTTTATGCGCGAGGCAAAGGCATTGTTGTCAACGAGCCGTCCATCGTAGCGCTGAACAAGAACACCAACGAGGTTGAAGCCGTCGGCAAAGAGGCGAAAGAGATGCTGGGCCGAACGCCCGGCAACATCGTGGCCATCAAGCCGATGAAAGATGGCGTGATTGCCGATTTCAAGGTGACCGAGAAGATGCTGAACTATTTCATCCAGAAAGCGCACAACCGCAAGATGATGGTGCATCCGCGCATCGTAATTGGGGTACCGTCGGAAATCACGCAGGTGGAAAAGCGCGCAGTCATGGACTCGGCATATCGTGCTAAGGCGAGCGAGGTTTATCTGGTAGAGCAGGCCATGGTCGCCGCCATCGGTGCAGGTTTGCCCATCACCGAGCCTTCCGGAAACATGGTGGTGGATATTGGCGGCGGGACGACCGACATCGCAGTCATCTCTTTGAGCGGCATCGTCTATTCGCGTTCGGTAAGGATGGCTGGTAATCAGATGGACGAAGCCATCATGAACTACCTGAAACGGAAATATAATTTGCTGGTCGGCGAGCGCACCGCGGAGCAGATCAAAATGGAAATTGGCTCGGCGTATCCGCTTGATAAGCCGCTTACTATGGAGATTAAGGGACGCAATTTGATCGAAGGCGTGCCCAAAACGATTACGGTTGATGACAGCGAAATCCGCGAAGCATTAAGTGAATGCGTTTCGACGATCATGAATGCTGTTCGCGTGGCTTTGGAGCGTACGCCTCCCGAGCTATCAGCTGACATCAGTGACCGTGGAATCGTGCTTACGGGTGGCGGTGCGCTGCTGAAGAATCTCGATAAGCGCATCCGCGAAGAAACCGGGTTGCCGGTCTCAATTGCGGACGATCCGCTATGCAGCGTTGTGCTCGGCACGGGAAAAATGCTGAGCGATTTCAAACTGCTGAGGAAGATTTCGATTGAGTAGCTCTCAGCTGTCGGCCCTCAGCATTCAGTAGATGTGGCAGGGAGACTGCATAACCACGAAAACATTAACCCTAAAACCCTACTCGCCGCTGTACGGGATTCGGATTTTGATAGCTGAAAGCTGACGGCTGCCAGCTGTTTTTATGGATACTTTCATGGGCCGCTATCGTAATGTGAGCATCCTCGCGGCGGCCATCTTCTTCCAGGTGGTCGGGTTGGCGGTGCAAATTAAGCGCCGTACCGAGGACGATTCCACGCGATTGATCCGAGTATGGACGGTGAATGCCGTCACTCCGTTTGAAAAAGGCATCGTGTGGTTGCAATCGGGGACCAGCGGAATCTGGCACAACTATATCTACCTGCGCGGTGTCCGTCAGCAGAACCGTGATCTGCAGCAGCAGATCCAACAGATGCAGCTCGAGCAGGTCCGGCTCCGGCAAGATGCGCAACAGGCGCGACGCTTGCAATCCCTGCTTGGCTTCAAGGAACAATTTATTAACAAGACGGTCGCCGCCCAGGTGATCGGTTCCAGCGGCAGTGAACAGTCTCGCCTGGTGTACATCGATAAGGGGTCGGACGAGGGAATCAGGAATGATATGGCGGTGATCACCGCTAACGGCGTTGTAGGGAAGGTGTCGAATGTCATCAATGGGAGCACATCCCAGGTTCTTCTCATAAATGATCAGAACAGCGGTGTAGGAACAATTCTCGAACAGTCGCGACTGCAAGGGGTGTTGAAGGGTAAAGCCTCAGGACAACTGGTGCTCGATAAGATCATGTCAGAAGAAGAAGTAAAGCTGGGAGACCAGGTGCTGACCAGCGGGGGCGATCAAATTTTTCCCAAAGGGCTTCCGGTTGGCACGGTAAGCGATGTCCACCGCGGCAGTGAGTTCCTTCAGGTGACGATCAAGCCTGCCGCAGCGCTGAACCACCTGGAAGAAGTTTTGGTAATTACTCAGAAACTGGAACGTGAGCCCTCCGTTGCGGGCAGCGCGCAAGTCCGTGCGGCCGACATCCTGGCGCAGCGCCTTCCTTCAGTTCCGGACGCGCCAGCGGGTTCGCCAAAGAACACGAATGAAGCGGGAACCGCAGCCGCCGGAGCAAAGCCACTCGTCAAGCCAGCACAAACTGGAATTCCCGCATCCGGAGCGACGGCAAGTGCGGCACCGCCTAAAAGTAAGCCTCAGCCGGAGTCGGAAGATGTGGCAGCATCAGGGTTGGCGAACCCACGCTCGGCGGCGCCTCAGTCCAATACTCAGGCCCCGCCAGTATCGGGTACGCATCTGGTTCCTGCTGCGGTTCCTATCAAGACTCCCAGTTCGACGCAGGTAACCGCCGCTTCAGGCCAGCCGAAGCAGACATCGCCGAGCAAGACAAGCGCAATTCCTGGCCAATCGACTAATGGGTCGCCAGCCAAGGTTGCCCCATTGAAGCCGCCCAGCGTTCCGCCTGCGAAACCGGCCGTGAGTGTCACCCCGCCTTCGAGTGATACTGGGGAGCCCACCCACTAGCATGGCCATGACCTACACATCACGCGAGCAAATCGAGGTTTACCGGTTCAATGTGCCGGTTGCTATCGGAGTGCCACTGGCAGCGATTTTTCTGCAAGCCTTCGTTCCCCTGCGCCTGCCGTGGTTTTCGATCTTTGATTTGCCCCTGCTGGTAGTCATCTTCTTCGCCATGGCGAGGCGCAGCCCAGTCGCGGGCCTGCTCACCGGCGCCATAATCGGACTGGTGCAGGATTCGCTGACCCACTATCCCCTAGGCGTTTACGGAATCTCGAAAACGGTCGTCGGGTACGGCGCGTCTTCTCTGGGAGTCAAGCTGGATGCCGAGAGTGTTCCTACGCGGCTGCTGATTACTACGGGCTTCTACGTGGTCCATCAGGTGATTTACTTCACCATCGCCCGCGGGCTGGTCGGATTGAATCTGCACTGGAGCTGGCCGCGGGAACTACTGGCCGCCGTCGTCAATGCCATCCTGGCGGT
>DATJHT010000108.1:0-29132 GCA_035493765.1 Terriglobales bacterium | reverse complement strand
TCAGGGATGTACTTGGAATTCTTATTGCGCCGCGCCCACTCGCGCAGCCGGGTGGAACGGAGATACTGGTCAGGAGTCAGCTTGTACTCCTTTACCACCTGCTCAAATTCAGTGACCGTGGGGATGACCGGTCCAATGGGTTCGGGTTTTCCCCAGTTCGGATTACCGCGTCTTTTCGCCATTAATTATGCCTCGCGCCTGGTGTCAAAATGTCTGATGCCTTACAAACTTAGATTCCGGTGACTTACCGGAGGATTCCAAAACCCCGGCGACGCATTCCACAGATAAACAGAATGAAAATGCAGGAAAACCGCTTTGGGACGATCGAAAAGTCAGCCGGAACCCGATGATTCTACGTCACTCCGGGTGAAAGTCAATGATAAGTTTAGCCCTTGGATGATTAACGTCTTCCAAATGAGTAAGTTGCATAGACACAATTCCTGTTGTGGATTCAAAGTAGTTAAGCAGGGTAACGGCGGGCGCGGTCAGCGTGAGATGTTACCACTGTAATCACCCGGTCCTTGCAACTCATAAATTATTAAAGAGTTACTGGTAGAGTGCGATTGAAGCCTAAGCCGTGGATACCGGTCTGCAATCCTTATTGTTGTGCACCGACGACAAAGTCGTGCGGGTGCTGCGGCGCGTTTTGAGCGAAATGGAGATCGGGATCGAGCTCTGCACGGACGTCGATGCCGCCATGCAGAAGCTGACCCGGCAGCGGTTCGAGGCGGTAATCGTTGACTGCACCTCGCATGGCTCGGCGATAAGCGTACTGAAAGGTGTCCGGTCAGCCCCGGCCAACCGTCGGGCAATCGCCGTCGCAATAGTTGAAGCTGAGAACTCAAGCGGTGGCCATGCAGCCGGTAAACACGTGTTTTCTGTAGGAGCACACTTCGTACTCTTTAAACCGCTTTCCCTGGAACGAACGCGCTCCAGCTTTCGCGCGGTGCGGGCCCTTATGAAGCGGGAGCGTCGCCGGCATGCACGCATTCCTATTGAGCTCGCGGTTGAAGTTGGTTTAGAGGGCAAGGGAAGCTGGCGGGCAAACACATCCGACCTTGGCGAAAATGGAATGGCGTTGAAGATTCAGAGCATGAAACTGCCAGCCAGCTTTCCTTTGCAGTTCAGTTTGCCGGGCAGTTCGCGGGTGATCAGTTGCACCGGTGAAGTCGCCTGGCAGGGAAATCAGCTTGCGGGTGTGCGCTTCTCAAATATCAGTGCCGAGGCAAGCGATCAACTGAAGCAATGGATTGAGCGGCAGCTGCTGGGAGAGGATGCTGAAGAAGTCACGGTCTGCTGCAAGCTTACCGATTTAAGTTTGAACGCCTGCTATCTGCAAACGGAGTCGCCGTTTCCGGTGCGTACGCGGTTGCGGCTGATGATGAAGGTTGGCGAATTAGGTTTGCAGATCGAAGGAATCGTGCGGGTCATGCAATCGGGTGCGGGGATGGGAGTCGAATTCACCCAACACACGGGCATGCAAAAGATAAAAGTTGAGGAGTTCATCCAAACCCTGGTAAACACCGAAGGCGCGGTCCCCGATTTACAGGTGCGGCCCGACTCTATTGATAACAGCGCAGATTCCGAATGGGAGATTCCGCCCGGCAGCAGCGACCCGCTGCTCTCACTGTTTGCAACCAAAGCCGACGTTGACTCGGAATCGTTTCAGATTGAGTTGAAGAAACAGCGGGGAGCTGAAGTGGAGGCATAGAAACATTCAGCTTTCAGCAGGCAGTACTCAGTCCTCACCAAACGGAAAAACATTGATCACTTTGGGTACTGAGGGGCACAAAGGAAAGCCTCAAACATAGCGTTCAAAACGCCCAGAAGCCCACCCCAGCAATCACGCTTCGGCCGCACCCTGCAGTGCCGCGATCGCTTCTTCCGGGCTGGCGAAGATCAGGAATAAATCCTGCACCCGGGTGATCTCAAAAAGCTTCTGGACCCGCGGGTTGATGCCGCTCAAAATCATTTTGCGACCAGCCTTCTGGCGCGACACAAATGCGCTTACTAACAGGCCCAGGCCGGCAGAGTCAACGTAAGGGACGTCGGAAAGATCAAGGATGAGGGTCGGCGCCGGCTCTTCACGGCGAATGGCGTTCTGAAAAATGGGCGCGTTGTTGGCAGTGAGCGGTCCCTGCAACGAAAGCACCTCGTGTGAGGGAAACTCCCCCGATCGGTCGATGACAAGTTCCTCGGTCATGGGCTGTGGATTGTAGGCGAACCCCGCGCCCACTATCAAGTGTCCAACAGTACATGGAAGGTACGCGCAGCCGAACTGGGTTCAGCAGCTATGAGTAAGCAGCTCGAGAGTGCAATCGGCGAGCAGGGGCTGGAGTGCACGCATAACAGCGATCAAATTTATTTCACTTCAAAAACGTACGACCCTGATCCAGTTTCAACAATGTTAGAGCCGTTTTCCTGGCGAGCATGGATGGCAGCGCCGCCCTCCCAGACTTGAGTATTGGGAATTGCGGGAAAGTAAATTGTGGCCGAAGTGTTCGCCGGGATGGTGACTTTCAGCGACATCGATTTGCCCTGATCGCTGGTCCAATCGGTGGTGATTTTTCCATATGCAGACTCATACTCTCCCGAAGCGTGCGGCATCGAGGGGTCGAGATAAGGATGAATGACAATGTGGTGAAAACCGGGCCCGTCACTTGCCGTGTCGATCCCCGCAACGTAGCGATAAACCCACGCCACTACTGATCCGAAGCTGTAGTGATTGTAAGAGTTCATTGCGGGATCGCCGGTGTCTCCGTTCCAGCGCTCCCACCAGGTAGTCGCGCCTTTCGAAAGCATGTATCCCCACGAGGGATAGCTGTCATTCAGCAGCAGGCGATAGGCGACATCGGCGCGTCCATGATCGGCGAGTGTGAAGAGCAGGAATGGTGTACCCAGAAATCCAGTAGAGAGATGCCACTTGCGCGACTCGATATCTTTGACGAGATTGTTGACCAGTGCCGGCTCCAGCGATTCCGGCGCCATCTTCGTGTAGAGCGCGACAACGTAGGAGGTTTGCGTGCCAGTGCCAACTTCTCCGTTGTCGTTTATATATGCCTTCTTAAATGCGGTTCGGATATTGCCGATGAGATCGGCGTAGCGCTTGGCGTCGTCGTCTTTGCCGATGGCGTGAGCCATTTGTTCCATCATGCGGGCGCCCAGCGCCCAATAAGCTGTGGCGAGCAAGTCTTTATTCGTACGATCGTCGGGCGCCAGCCAATCGGCAAAGTTCGGACCGACCCCGTTCTTGCGAATGAAATCTGGATTGGCCTTGGCGATGAAATCCATAAAGCGCTGCATTGCAGCCCAGTTGCGTTCAATGATGGAGCGGTCGCCGTATTGCATCCATGTGGTCCACGGGATGATGACGCCGGCATCAGCCCAGCCCGGCGCGCCTTCGCTGCCATCCGGGCGAAGCGAATCGGGTGAGACGTTGGTGAAATCTCCGGCATCGGTCTGGCCATCGGTCACGTCGTGCATGAACTTGTGCGAGAAAGCGTCAACGTCGAAGTTGTAACTTCCGGTGCGCCAGAAGACGCCGGCGTCTCCCATCCAGCCGAGGCGTTCGTCGCGCTGCGGACAATCCGTAGGAATGCTCAAGAAATTTCCACGCTGCCCCCAAATGCCAATGGACCACATGCGATTCACCAGATCACTGGCCGTCGCTATGCGGGCGGTGGGTTGGCCGGAGACGCTGCTGGCAACTTCTCCGAGAATGTTCGCGGTGGTGGGTGTACCAGGGAATCCAGTGACTTCGATGTAACGGAAGCCGTGGAAAGTAAAGTTTGGCGCAAAGGACTCGTCGCTGTCGCCGCGCAAGATGTATGT
This sequence comes from Terriglobales bacterium, assembly GCA_035493765.1. Lineage (GTDB taxonomy): Bacteria > Acidobacteriota > Terriglobia > Terriglobales > Acidobacteriaceae > Gp1-AA145. The sequence goes on along the minus strand of DATJHT010000108.1, from coordinate 25,301 downwards.
ATCGCTGGCATCGGCATTGCGAAGATTTTCTGTGTAGATACTGCCGTCGGGATTGATGCGCTCAGCGAATCGCATGCGGATGCGGGTCCCGGCCGGACCGGTGACTTTTAACCTGGCCCAGCCGACCATGTTCTGGCCCATATCGAAAATGTAGGCGCCGTTGACCGGAGCCACAGATACGGGAGCGATGGTTTGAACGATGCGAACAGGCGTGTCGAGTTGAGCGACGACGGGAGCAGAAGAATCAGGCGCGGGCGTTGCCGATTGCCATATCGCATCGTTGAAGGAGGGCTGGTTCCAATTCGTGATTTCATCCCGCGCATCGTAGGTTTCGCCGGAATAGATTTCGGAATGCAGGATCGGGGATGCTGCCGTTTTCCATGATCCGTCAGTAACGATTGTGTCGAGAGTTCCGTCGGAATACTGGATCTCCAATTGCGCCAGCAGACGGACTGGCGGCGGCTGAAAGAAATAAGCCAAGCCACTCCAGGTCATCCCGCTGCCAAACCAGCCTTCGCCCAGTATTGCGGCCAAAACATTCTTGCCGCTCGCAACCTGCTTCGTCACATCGTAGGTCTGGTACTGCACACGTTTGCTGTAATCGGTGAAACCGGGGGTGAGCAGATCATCACTGACGTGCTCGCCGTTCAGAAACATGCGATAACTTCCCAGAGCGGTCACGTACAGGCGCGCCGACTGAACACTCTTCGAAACCTCAAAGCCGCGACGGAGAAGCGCGGCTGGCGAAGGCAAAGGGGGAGCTGGATCTAATTTTGCATCGCCAAGTTCTGCCACTACGGCGGAGTTCTTCCAACTGGATTCGTTTTGTTCGCGCGCTTTCCATTTCGAATTGGTGAATACCCTGACAACCTCGCCGTTAGGACGCGTGATTTTGAGAAGACAGGCCAAGGCAGCCTTGTTTGTCTTGGCGTTAGTATCCGGGGCAGAGGAATCTGCGTCTGCGACGGTCACCGCTATCTCTAGCGTGTTTTTCCCGGTCCTTAAGGCGCCGGTTACATCGTCCCGGTCGAATTCGTGCCAGTCACGTTTTGCGCCGACCCGAACTCCATTAATTTCCGCTTTGAAATCGCCGCGGGCAATGACGAACAGAGCCGCGTCTTTGGGCTTCTCTTTCAGCTTCACGGTCGCCTGGAAAAGAAACACACTCTTAGGGACGGACTGAAGGGCGTTCTGGCCTGCGGCCCAAATCCAGCGGATACCAGCGCGGTCCACCGCCGCTTCGGGATCACTTCGGGTGATCCATTTGGCGGACCAATCTGATTTGTGCAGAAGTCCCATCTCCCACCAGGCATCCTCCGACGCTTGCGACTCCCGGCCGGTGGTATCCCATACCCGCACGCTCCAGTAATAGCGTTTGCGCGACTGCAACGCGGGCCCACCGTATGCGATACCGAGGGACTCGTCAGAAGATCGCTCGCCGCTGTCCCAGACGTCGGCATTTCCGTCATACAGATTTTGAGCTGAGCTGGCAACGATGATCTGGTAGGCCGACTGGCGCCAGTTGCGCCCGGTGTTGTCGCTTTGCCAGGAAAAATGAGGAGCCGTGTCATCAATGCCGAGAGGATTTTGGCGGTAGTCGCAGCGCAACTTGACCGGTGCGGCTTGCGACAACATTGAGCAAATAAGGCAAAAGGCGAAGAGGCCGAACGAACAGATTTTTCGCATGCTGGACCGTTTCTCTTTCAATTGAAATTGCAGGCATGACTATAAACTGATTTACGTCGGGTCCGGCTGCTGCCTTCATCAATGCTTGTTGAGTTTAGCTCTCAACTGACTGGCCGAACCATCGGTTCAGATGTTCTACAATGCGAAACATCGGTTTGCCCGCGGAAAGGGCGCGACCGCCATCCTTGTGAAATGTAGTTTTGCTGCGAAAGGTTGACCGGGCATGAGCGGGCGTGATTCAGGCATAGTTTTCAGGGCGCTGGAGGAATTCCGCATTGAAATTCCGTCCTGGGGCTTCGCCAACACCGGGACACGTTTTGGCAAATTCGTGCAACCGGCAGCAGCGGCGACAACCGAGGAAAAATTCAGCGACGCCGGGCAAGTGCATCGCGTGACCGGCGTTTGCCCGACGATTGCGCTGCATGTGCTTTGGGATTGCTCAGAAGGGACCAACTCGGTCCCGAGCATTGTCGAATTGGCAACGCGCTATGGCGTGCGGCCAGGATCGATTAACACCAATTTGTTCCAGGATCAGATCTACAAGTACGGATCTTTCGGAAATCCCGATCCGGAAATCCGCAAGCATGCGCTTCAGCACACTATTGACAGCATTGAGATAGCCCATAAGCTCAATAGCCGCGACATAACAATGTGGTTTGCGGATGGATCGAGCTATCCCGGCACCGCTAATATCAGGCGGCGCAAGAAGTGGTTTGAAGAGGCGCTGACAGAAACTCACAGTCGTCTTTATCCCGAACAACGGTTGCTGGTGGAGTACAAACCATTCGAGCCGGCGTTCTACCATACCGACATTGCCGACTGGGGAATGTCCATGCATTTGTGCAAGGTTGCCGGGTCGCAGGCAAAGGTCCTGGTTGATACCGGTCACCATTATCAGTCGCAGAACATTGAACAGATTGTGGCCTGGCTGCTCTCGGAGAATATGCTTGGTGGATTTCACTTTAACGATCGCCGCTATGCCGACGACGACCTGACTCTGGGTTCCATCGATCCTTATCAGGTGTTCCGAATTTTTCACGAGATACTTTTTTTCGAATGGGAGAGCGGAGCCAGGGTTGATATCGCTTACATGATCGACCAAAGCCACAACCTCAAAGGAAAGATTGAGGAGACCATCCAGACGGTTACGATGGCGCAACAATTGTTTGCCAAGGCCGCGCTGGTCGACCATGTTGCATTAACAGATGCGCAGATGAAGTGTGATCTCATCCGCGCCGAATCTTTACTGCAGGATGCTTTCAATACCGACGTTCGGCGACAGATACAGGAGTGGCGCGATTCGAAGGGGCTCCCGCAAGATCCGTTGAAAGCCTTTCAGGAGAGCGGATATCTCGAGCGCATCACGAAAGAGCGCGCCGAACGGAATTCACGCAGCGTTTCCTCTTATGCCTGATGCTCTCAAGCCATATCTCGCGTTCGATTTCGGCGCAGAGAGTGGACGGGCCGTCCTGGCGCATCTGCACTCTGGTGTAATCACGACAGAAGAGGTGGATCGGTTCGCCAATGAGCCTGTCGAGTACGGGGGCTCTCTGCACTGGGACATAGCGAAGCTATGGCTTGAGATCCGCAAGACGCTTTCGCGGCTGCAAGAAGTTGAGTTGAGTGGCATCGGAGTGGACGCGTGGGGTGTGGATTACGCGCTGCTTGGGGAGCATGGGGAGTTGCTGCTAAATCCGTATCACTACCGCGACAAGCGCACTGATGGCGTGATGGAGTTGGCCTTCGAAAAAGTGTCACGGAAAGAAATCTACCGTGAAACAGGAATCCAGTTCATGCCCATCAACACGCTATACCAATTGTTTGCCGCGAAGCGCGACTCTCCTGATTTATTGCGTGCAGCGCGGACGTTGCTGATGATTCCCGATCTGTTTCATTACTGGCTTACTGGTAACGCGGTCTGTGAGTTCACCAATGCAACGACAACTCAGATGGTGAATGCGGAGAAGCGCGCCTGGTCACGTGATCTTATGGAAAGGCTCGAGTTACCGGTGGATCTTCCGGCGGGGATTGTGGAGCCTGGAACGCAGGTAGGCGCCTTGTTGGAAGAAGTAACTTCATCTCGCACGCTTCGAGGAACGCCGGTGATTGCTCCAGCTACTCACGACACCGGGTCGGCTGTGGCGGCGGTCGTCGCCCGGGAGGGCACGGCGTTTATCAGCTCAGGGACTTGGTCATTGCTTGGAACCGAGCTCGATGTTCCGCTTATCACCGACGAAGCGCTGCGCTTGAACTTTACAAATGAGGGCGGAGTTTGCGGGACAACACGATTCCTGAAAAATGTGATGGGTTTGTGGATGCTGCAGTGCTGCCGGTCGTCGTGGAGCTCGCGAGGGCAAGTCTATGAGTACCGCGAGTTGATGGAACTGGCATCGCGCGAAGCCGACTTTGAACAACTGGTTGACCCTGACGACGAGTCATTCCTGCATCCCGACGACATGCCGAAAGCGATTGACAACTTTTGTGCGAGGACACAACAGTCGGCTCCAAAGACCCCCGGCGCTTACGCCAGGACCATTCTCGAAAGTCTTGCGTTCAAATATCGTCAGGTCATTGGGGACCTGGAGCGGCTTACACGAAAGCCAATTCATCAGATTCGTATCATCGGGGGAGGTTCCAAGAATCACCTCCTGAATCAATTCGCAGCGGACGCGACGGGACGACGAGTGTTGGCAGGACCGGCGGAAGCAACTGCGCTCGGTAATGTTGCAATGCAAATTCTGGCCACCGGCGCGGCGAGTTCTCTGAGCGAAGTGCGCGCCATGATTGACCGATCTTTCCCCACCGAAACTTTCGAACCGCGAGAAACAGATAAATGGGAGCGTCACGTCGCACGCTTCCAGCACTATACGGAGACAGTTTATGCCTGAAATTCAGGAGATGCTTCACCTCAAAGATCTGTGGGACGAACAGAAGGCGCGGGGCATGGAATCAAATCAGCTGGCGCTGCTGCGTTATCGTTCGAATCTTCTAGGCGCCGATCTGCGCATCACCAACTTTGGCGGAGGTAACACCAGCTCGAAGTTTGAGATGACAGATCCGTTCTCAGGAGAGTCGGTCAGGGTGCTGGCGGTGAAGGGGAGCGGCGGGGACATTGGATCCATCACCGAGTCGGGTTTTGCGGTTCTGTATCTCGATCGTCTGGCGCAGCTGAGAAAACTTTATCGTGGCGAGAAGTTTGAGGATGAAATGGTCCGCTACTACCCGCTCTCGGCATTTGGTGAAAACCGGGTGGCGGCATCAATCGATACAGCGCTGCATGCGTTCTTGCCATTCGACCATGTGGACCATCTTCATCCCGATTGGGCGATTGCGCTCGCAGCCAGCGCCAATGGCAAACAGAAGCTCGAAGAATTCAACCGGCAGTTCGGAAGAAAGATTGCGTGGCTTCCATGGCAGCGGCCGGGATTTGAACTTGCTCTGATGCTGGAGCGCGCAGTGAAGGAGAATCCAGGCGCGGAAGGACTGATTCTCGGCGGCCACGGCCTGTTCACCTGGGGCAACACCCAACGTGAGTGCTATATGAACAGCATTCGTACCATCGACGAGATGGGTGAGTTCATCTCCGAACACCAGAAGAGAAAGGGTTTTTTGTTCGGAGGGGCCGCGGTTTCAGGATCAGTGAATCGCGACGAGGTCGCGGTCGCTATTCTTCCCGCACTGCGAGGCGCGCTATCGTCAAACCGCCGCGTCATCGCGCACTTTGCCGACCACGAAGACGGCCTGGCCTTTGCCAATTCAAAATGGGGGCGAGAATTAAGTGCGCTCGGAACGAGTTGTCCTGATCATTTTTTGCGGACACGGGTGTGTCCGATGTTTATACCCTGGGACCCTGCAATAGAAGACGCGAGCGCTTTGAAGTTGCGTATTCAGGAGCAGGTTATCCAGTACCGGACGGATTACAAGAAGTACTATAAATCCAACGCTAATCCAGATTCTCCGAAGTTGCGCGATACCAATCCTTCAGTCGTGATTGTTCCCGGCCTTGGCCTTTTTGGCTTCGGAAAAAATAAAAAAGAAGCGCGCATCACGACTGAGTTCTTCATCAACGCCATTCACGTGATGGCCGGGGCGAATGCTCTCGAGGATGGGGCTGCGCCCGAACCCTTGCCACAGGCGAAGACTGCTGAACAATCGAAGCAGTTCACGCAGTTCCATAATTATGTGGCGCTGCCACGTTCGGAAGCGTTTCGCATTGAGTATTGGGCGCTGGAAGAAGCCAAGCTGCAGCGCATGCCGCCCGAGGCTGAATTCAGCCGCAAGATTGTGCTGGTGGCGGGCGGAGCCAGCGGAATCGGCCGCGAACTCGCATTGCTGCTGGCGCGAAAGGGCGCGCATATCGTAGTAGCGGATTTCGACGAACCCGGCGCGCAAAAAGTTGCTGACGAAGCAAGTGGTCTTTCATCGCGTGACCAGGTTGTATCAACCAAGGTCAACCTGGGATCGGCTCAGAGTCTAGGCGAGACGATAAAGTTCACCATCGCTCAGTTCGGCGGAATGGATGGAATCGTGAACACAGCCGCGATTTATCCGGTGCCGGCAGAGAATGGGGAATTGTCGGAAACGCGGTGGGACAACACGTTTCTGGTTAATGTCACGGGAAATTACCTTCTGGCACGCGAAAGCGATTGGGTCTTCAAAGATCAGAACCTGCCTAGTTCGCTAGTCTTAACCAGTTCAGCGAATGCTGTCGTGTCAAAGAAGGGAAGCGAAGCGTACGACACCAGCAAAGCGGCACTGAATCATCTCATACGAGAACTGGCTATTAAGCTCGGGCCTCAGGTGCGGGTGAACGGTATCGCGCCCGCGACTGTTGTTGCGGGATCAACCATGTTTCCGCGCGATCGCGTGATCCAATCTCTCCAAAAGTACAAAATCAGTTTTTCCGAAAGCGAGAGTACCGAAGACCTGCGTGGCAAGCTTGCTGAGTTCTACGCACAGCGCACGCTGACCAAGCGGCCCATCCTGCCGCAGGACTGCGCAAATGCGATTGTCTGGTTGTTGAGCGATCAAAGCGCAAAGACGACCGGCCACATCATTCCTGTGGACGGCGGATTGCCGGAAGCATTTCTCCGCTGAGAGATGAAAATCGTGCAGTAACGGCGCTGGGAAGATATTTCACTGGACTGAGGCATCTGGAACAGAGACAGATATGGCGGCAAATCCTGTAGTCGGGGTTGTGTACCACTGGCTGGGAGGTCTGGCTTCTGGCAGCTTTTACGTGCCTTACCGCGGGGTCAAGCGGTGGGCCTGGGAGACGTTCTGGCTCGCGGGAGGCTTCTTCAGTTGGATCATCGCGCCATGGATCCTGGCTCTTGTGATGACCAAAGATTTGCTCCCGGTTTTGCATGAGGCCCCGGCAACGGCCTTATTTTGGTCTTTCTTTTTCGGATTGTTGTGGGGAATAGGCGGTCTCACCTTTGGCCTCACCATGCGATATCTGGGCCTATCACTCGGGATGGCGGTGGTCCTCGGCCTGTGCGCGGCATTTGGAACATTGATGCCACCCATATTTCGCGGGGAATTCATGACTCAAGTGGTAGGCACAACTTCTGGGAGAGTCATTCTTCTTGGCATATTCGTCTGTCTCGCGGGCATTGCAGCGGCGGGATTGGCGGGCGTCTCAAAAGAGCGCGTGATGTCACCCGAGCAACAGAGAGCCGCCATCAAGGAATTCAATCTCAAAAAAGGTGTGGCTGTCGCAGTGCTCTCGGGTGTGATGAGCGCCTGTTTCGCTTATGGCCTGGCGGCAGGAGATCCGATCAAAGCGCTGACGTTGCAACATGGAACTGCGGTGCTATGGCAAGGATTACCGGTGCTCGTGGTCGTGTTGATCGGTGGATTCGTTACAAATTTCATTTGGTGTTTGGTGCTCTTGATTCGGAACAGGACGGGATATCAATATTTCACGTCGCGGGTTCGAGGAGATGCCCAAGCGGACGAAACCACAATCGAGACCGCTATAGATGCGCCAAGTCGCGAAATGGTGAACGGAGCGGATGGCTCTTCAACTGGTCGAACAGCTGTGATGATTGAGGCACCACCAGCCGCGGAAGACGTGCGTGCGCCAATGCTGCGAAATTATTTGCTGTGCGCGCTTGCCGGGACAACGTGGTATTTCCAGTTTTTCTTTTACACGATGGGTGAAACCCAGATGGGGCGCTACAAATTTTCCAGCTGGACCCTTCACATGGCCAGCATTATCATCTTCAGCAGTCTCTGGGGAATTGGATTCAAGGAGTGGAAAGGCGCCGGCAAGCGCGCGGCACAACTCCTTACCTTGGCGCTTCTTCTTCTGGTGGGCTCGACGGTCATCGTGGGATACGGCAACTATCTGGGAATGGCGTCGACGAGACCTGCCGCACGCTAGTGAGACTCACGGACATTGAGCTGAGACCCCGGCGCGGAATCGGAAAATTAAAAGCCGGAGCGGATGCTCCGGCTTTGGACCATCGCACGCTGGCTTCAATCAGGCGGTGAGGCTCTCCATAAAGTTCGGGCACACCGAGGTCTCCACTACGTAGTGCTTGAAAGTGATTGCGGTGCTCAGGTGCGGTTTCACGATTTCTGCAACCTTCGGATACACCTCGCGCTCATAGCGCTCTGCATCCCTCTTCTCCGCCCAGAGGCTGACGATGAAGGTTTTCTCTGTGGTGGATTCCGGCAGGAAGGGCAGAATCTCCAGGAAACCGGGCTGCTTCTTCAGAATTGGCAGTACTTCGTTGCGGACGACTTTAATTAGCTCTTCTTTCTTTTCAGCTTTCGGAATGAATTCCACGATTCGAGCAAACATGACGTTTTCCTTTCTCTATTTAAAATTTGGACGCTTTCCAGGTCTGCCGCTAGTCCTCGTGTTCTGATCGTGTAGTTCGGATTCTGATTTTCGGGGTCCTTGACGACTCGCGGTCAGCATCTTGAAACGGACTCACGGTATGCTCTTTGCCGTCAGAAGTCAGTGACGTCTGACACCGAACTGTGTGACCTGCGACACCAGATGCTCGCCCGCCGACTGTACGAAAGAAGAGTACCCAGCGATTTGGCGAGTGGTTCCAAACGGCTGCAAGCGGCCGTGAAAGCGCTGCATCCAGTTCCATCCATGGATTCCGAAGGGGCCCTCTCAAAGTACTTCATAAGTTTGCGCAGACAGAATTACGCCCTGCGCAAATCCTTTGCTTCATAAATCTCATTTTCAAGCTCACGGATTCGCTGATGCAGCCAGTTGCGTAACTCCTGCTCGGACTCTGCAGGTGTGCCGCAGCGGTAGAGTGAATCCACGGTTATGCCGTTCGGCGCGAGCTCAACGAAGCGACAAGGAACCTGTTCCTGTCGCGAATCGGGTGAGACGAACTCCATGAGCCAGCAATCCTCGCACCGATGCGGCCGGGCGAGGTCCGAAGAGTTAGGGCAGCTCGGAGACTCTTCAAAGATATAAGCCGCACGCCATGCCGCACTAGGAGAGTTCTTATAACCGCCGTTTTCCAGGAACTCGAGTTCTTGCTTGAGCATTTTCAAAACGGATTTGCGATCTTTCTGCATATTCAAGCCTCGGTCCTGCTGGCCACTCAAGTAGATATCGTTGAGCTGTCGTGATGCTGACTGGCCACGTCACAGTCAGCATCGCAGATAAGGGCAAATGAAAAAGCGCATGCCATCACCGGCATATGTGACTGCGATCACATCGTGAAATGGCGGTAGTCTTCATAAACTGCAATGATGCCGCGTTCGCATTCTTGACCAGGATTTCTCTCGAAGGTGTTGCGTGTGCACTAGAAGGCGGACGCTGTATGGGTTATTGGTAGCGGCAGGAGGATCCGCCGGATAGAATGGAGTGAAAACATGGTGATCGACGCAATGACCGAGCAAGAATGTGCCGCGCTTTTGACGCGCGTCTCGCTTGGAAGACTCGGCTGCTCGTTCGATGACCAGCCGTATGTAGTGCCGATATCGTTCGCGTACGAACCCGGCTACATTTACGCGCTCTCGACATTCGGGCAGAAGATTGAATGGATGCGCCAGAATCCTAAGGTCTGTTTAGAAGTTGAAGAAGCGGCGAGCGAGTCTGAGTGGATTACTGTGATCGCTACCGGTACATATCAAGAGTTGACCGAGCCCCAATACAGCGCTGAACTGGCGCATGCCCGGAAAATGTTAGGGAAGCGTCGTGGCTGGTGGCAAATTCCACTGGCGGAACGCCAGGCCGCCGGCGAGGACCTGGTTTCTCCTCTTTTCTTTCGAATCCACATTGATTCGATCACCGGGCTTCGCGCCTCTCACTAGGTCAGTCCGAATCGGCGAAGCAGTTATAGCAACTGACACGCTTCAACCGACACAGTCCGGCCCCCCAGATCTCACAGCCCTGTCTGTACCGTGCAACATGATTTGGCGTCGTGAGAAACGAGCGTTTGTTTTGGCGTATCGGACCGATCAAAACTTAAGAGTGCACCATTTTTTCCAGCGCAGATTTGTCGCGAAGAATGAGGGTTGAGCCCTTAACTTGCACGAGCTGTTTCTTCTTGAAATCCGCAAAAAGCCGGCTCACTGTCTCGCGGGTAGTACCAATCATCTCAGCAATCTCTTCATGAGTCAGCGTCAACCGGATTTGCGCCTGGCCATTGCTTTTCGGCGTTTCCGGGGACCATGAAAGCAATAACTTCGCGAATTTCTCTGCAGGGGAACTGGTGAGTCCCAGGGTGCGGATTTCTTCGTAAGCGGTGTAATAGTTGAGGCTCAACTGTTCGGCAACCCGCACCGCGACTTCACCGTGTTCGCGCAGAAAGCGCAGCAACGCATCCCGGGGTATGAAATTCGCCTGACCGGGTTCAATCATTTCGGCCGTAACTTCATACGGATGATTGGAGATGGTTGCGTTTAGACCGAGAACATCCCCGGCGTCGGACAGTTTGGTGATCAGAGTCTTGCCTTCGCTGGAAGTGGTGGACAGCTTCACTTTGCCAGCGCACAGCACGAACACACCGCGAGGCTGCTGTCCCTCAATAAACAGGACTGCCGATTTCGGGTAAACCGCAGTGGACTTTATTTCGTTTAGCTTCTGCAAGGCCTCCATCGGCAAATTGCAGAAGAGATGCTCCTCACGAACGGGGCAGGTCAGGCAGTTATCGAGAATGTTGAGGCCGTAAGGAGCGCGCATATTCCCAATCGCTAGGGCAAATTGTAGCACTCCGCATTGTGATTGCAATCACGTGAACCCGTGACCGTCCTCATGGCTAGAGGCTGCGTACCAGGCCAGAATAGGCTCCAGATGCAAAGGTATCCGTCCTGGAGGCTACCATGCCAACTGCGATTGAGATTCAGGAACCAGAAATTCGGGAGGAGTCAAGAGCTGCAGCGCGTCCTGCACCTCAGCGTCGAGACAAGGCGGCCGGTTTAGCTGTTCCCGAGCGGGTACTATTTTCAGACTCCTTGCTGGAGACCGGGACACCGGATCGGGCCCGACGCGGCTTGGCCACCACACTTTCAGTCATTCTGCAGTGCGTGTTAGTTGGGTTCATGCTGATCCTTCCCCTCATGTTCACCGATGCTTTGCCGGCGCAGCAGTTTCTAACCTTCCTGGTTGCTCCACCGCCGCCTCCTCCGCCCCCGCCCCCGGCTGCGGCGGTGAAGGTGGTTCGCCAAACCGATGTGACCACTGAGGGGCAACTACGCACTCCGACCCGGATTCCACGCAAGGTAGAAATGATCCGTGAAGAGGAACCTCCGCTGCCGTCGAATGGAGGAGTGGTCGGAGGCATTCCGGGCGGAGTTCCGGGTGGCCAACTTAACGGAGTTATTGGAGGAATTATTAGTTCAACTCCAATCGCCGCTGCCATCCCCAGACTCGAACCTGTGGTACGCATTCGCATTTCGCAGGGTGTGACGCAGGGAATGCTGATCAACAAGATCGAACCGGCCTATCCCAAGATTGCGTTGAGCGCTCACATTGCAGGCGTAGTCACCCTCAAGGCCATCATTGGTAGAGACGGGAGCATCAGTGAGCTTCACGCCGTGAACGGACATCCGATCCTGATACCCGCAGCGATCGATGCGGTCAAGCAGTGGCGTTATAGGCCCTACTTGCTGAACGGAGAACCGGTGGAAGTGGAAACGATCATTACGGTCACGTTTCAAATTCAGACTTAAGGGACTTTCGGTTTGAGACCGTAGTTCGAAACTCGCATAGGAGACTGACCATGGAAAGCGAACACAAGTATCGAGTAATTGCCTGGTGGAGCGCGGGAAAAGCGGGTTTGGCTAAATCGGACTCGGCGCCCAATGCTATTCATTTCACCGCTCCCACGCAGTTCGGCGGCTGTGAAGGTCGCTGGAGCCCGGAAGACTTGCTGCTTGCAGCCGTCGCAGGTTGCTACACTACGACATTTCGAGCCGTGGCCGAGTATTCCAAATTCGAATACACCGATCTGGAAGTGGAGACTCACGGAGTTATCCGAAAAGTTGAATCGGGATACCAGTTCGACACTATCGTGATTCGCCCCACGGTGACGATTGTTAGTGAGGACGATCTGCCGCGCGCCCGGCTATTGCTGGAGAAGGCGAAACGCCTGTGTCTGGTTTCGAGAGCTCTCTCAGTTCCGCAAATATGTGAGCCGCAGGTGCGAGTGGCAGCACGCAAAGAACTTGGACAGGCTCTGCCGGTCTAGAGTAAAAGCCAGCTGCGGCAAACAAATATCGGCAAAATGGTTCACCCGTTCGGTCATTGCAATCTTCAGTCAGTAGTACTGCGGATTTAGGGCCTTGGCGCGGCCACCCCTCCGGTTATGAAAACTTCCCTCATTCTCAGTGTGATGCTGGTCACAACCAGGCGTGACTCGCGTTCCTGCTATCAACTTCCTTTTGCCGCATCATGAGTTCGAGATGAGGAATCCCTGATTCCGAACTCTAGGGAGAACGCGATGCAGAGAAAGTTCAAGACCCTGGACGCCAATGAGGCGGTCGCGAATGTTGCCTATCGTTTGAATGAAGTCATCGCGATCTATCCGATTACGCCATCTTCAACCATGGGCGAGTGGGCCGACCAGTGGGCGTCGGAAGGCGTACCAAACATTTGGGGAACGGTGCCGCAAGTTGTCGAGATGCAGAGTGAGGGCGGCGCAGCCGGCGCTGTCCACGGCGCGTTGCAGACGGGATCACTCGCGACAACGTTCACCGCGTCACAGGGCCTGTTGCTGATGATACCCAATATGAACAAGATCGCCGGCGAACTTACTCCGGCGGTTTTTCAGGTGACGGCGCGAACCATCGCGACTCACGCGCTTTCGATTTTCGGCGATCACTCGGATGTGATGTCCTGCAGAACTACGGGATTCGCGATGCTGTGTTCCAACTCCGTCCAGGAAGCGATGGATATGGCGCTCATTGCCCATGCAGCAACTCTCGAATCCCGCATTCCTTTTATCCATTTCTTCGATGGATTCCGCACCTCGCATGAAGTGAACAAGATTGAAATGCTGGTCGAGGAAGATCTGCGGGCCATGATCAACATGGATCGTGTTCTCGAGCACCGGCTTAGAGCGCTTTCGCCGGATCATCCGGTCCTGCGCGGGACGGCACAGAACCCGGACGTTTTCTTCCAGTCGCGGGAAGCAGCCAATCCTTTTTACACGGCCTGCCCGGAAAAGGTCCAGGCCGTAATGGACAAATTCTCCGAGGTTGTAGGCCGCATTTATCACCTTTTCGAATATTCAGGAGCGCCGGATGCCGAACGCGTCATTGTAATTATGGGATCCGGCGCCGAGACAGTCGAGGAGACCGTGCAGTATTTGAATGCTCACGGAGAGAAAGTCGGCTTGCTGAAAGTACGCTTGTTCCGGCCATTCTCGGTAAAACACTTTGTAGAGGCGCTCCCAACAACTGTCAAGAAGATTGCAGTGCTGGATAGAACCAAAGAGTCGGGATCGTCGGGTGAACCCCTGTATATGGACATAGTAAATGCCACAGTGGAGGGCGGAATCAGGCCGGCCATCGTTGGCGGGCGCTATGGATTGTCGTCCAAAGAATTCACTCCTGCGATGGTCAAAGCGGTTTATGAAAATCTCGCCGCCGCGAAACCAAAGAATCATTTCACGATTGGCATTAATGACGATGTGAGCCATGCCAGCCTGGAATACGATTCCGAATTCTCCATCGAACCGGACTCAGTTGTGCGGGCGATGTTCTACGGGCTTGGCGCCGACGGGACGGTTGGCGCGAACAAGAATTCCATCAAGATTATCGGTGAGAACACAGCCAATTACGCGCAAGGGTACTTCGTCTATGACTCGAAAAAATCGGGCGCAATGACGGTCTCGCACCTGCGCTTCGGTCCAAATCCCATCCATTCTAGCTATCTGATTTCGAAGGCAAATTTCGTGGCTTGCCACCAATGGATATTCCTGGAGCGTTACGACATGCTGAAGGCGCTCGTGCCCGGCGGAGTGTTCCTGCTCAACAGCCCGTTCGGCGCAGATGAAGTGTGGAAACACCTGCCACGACGCATGCAAGAACAGCTCATCGCAAAGCAGGCGAAGTTTTACGTGATAGACGCTTATAAGGTCGCGCAGAACACCGGAATGGGGTCGCGAATGAATACCATCATGCAGGTTTGCTTCTTCGCGATTTCGAAGGTGCTGCCGCGCGAAGATGCGATCCAGGCAATTCGCAAGTCAATCCGCGACACTTATGGCAAGAAGGGTGAAGAGGTCGTGCAGAAGAATCTGCGCGCGGTCGATGAGACGCTGAGTTGCCTGTTCGAAGTAGCGATCCCTGACACTGCAACCAGCCAAATTGAGATTCCGCTTCCGTTTTCCGCGGAGGCGAACAAGTATGAGCGCGATGTGCTCGGCACCATCTATGCCGGCCACGGAGACGAGATTCCCGTGAGCGCTTTCCCCGCAGACGGCACTTATCCAACTGCCACCAGTAAATGGGAGAAGCGTAACATCGCGCTCGAGATTCCTGTGTGGGACACGAAAACCTGCATCCAGTGCGGGAAGTGCGCCATGGTCTGCCCGCATGCAGTTATGCGGATCAAAGTGTACGATTCGCAGCAACTGGCCAATGCCCCTGCCACATTCAGGGCCGTCGACGCGCGCGATCGTGAATGGCAGGGGATGAAGTACACGATTCAGGTTGCGCCGGAAGATTGCACCGGATGCGGCATCTGCGTGGATATCTGCCCGGCAAAGAACAAGAGCGAGACGCGGCTGAAAGCGATCAACATGGCGCCGCAGCCGGCGCTTCGCGAATCGGAGCGCGAGAACTGGGAATTCTTTTTGAAAATTCCTGACCTTGATCGCCGGAAGATCAAGCTGACGACCATTCGCCAGCAGCAGGTGCAGGAACCGTTGTTTGAATTTTCAGGCGCGTGCGCCGGATGCGGCGAGACGCCCTATCTCAAACTGGTTTCTCAGCTTTTTGGCGACCGCGCAGTGATTGCCAATGCGACAGGCTGCTCATCGATCTACGGAGGCAACCTGCCAACCACACCCTGGGCGAAAAACGCCCAGGGTCGTGGGCCAGCATGGGCGAATTCCTTGTTCGAAGACAACGCCGAGTTCGGTCTTGGGTTCCGAGTTTCGATCGATAAGCAGACAGAATTCGCGCGTGAGTTGGTGCACAAACTTGCTCCGACGATCGGACCGGACATCGCCGCGGCTCTGCTCACGGCCCCGCAGAAGGACGAGTCCGACATTCACCTTCAACGCGAACGCGTGGCGCAGTTGAAGGAAATCCTGAAACGACAAGATTCCCCAGAAGCAAAACAGCTCCTGGCGATCGCCGACATGCTGGTGAAAAAGAGCGTTTGGATCATCGGCGGCGACGGCTGGGCTTATGACATTGGTTACGGCGGCCTCGATCACGTGCTGGCCAGTGGACGCAACGTGAACCTTCTGGTGCTCGATACCGAGGTTTACTCCAACACTGGAGGACAAGCGTCCAAGTCCACGCCTCGAGCCGCCGTGGCCAAATTTGCTGCCGGAGGCAAGCCCGCGCCGAAAAAAGACCTGGGACAGATGGCAATGAGCTATGGGAATGTGTATGTGGCAAGCGTGGCCATGGGAGCTAAAGACGAGCACACACTTAAAGCGTTCCTTGAAGCCGAAGCCTACGACGGCCCAAGCATCATTATCGCGTACTCGCACTGCATTGCGCATGGAATCAACATGACCACGGCGATGTCCGACCAGAAGGTGGCGGTGGAATCCGGACAGTGGCTGCTCTATCGGTATAACCCGGAGCGGGGGTTGCTTGGAGAGAACCCGCTGTCGCTGGATTCGCGGACGCCAACGCGCCGAGTGAAAGATTTTCTGGAGCAGCAGACCCGCTTCAAGATGTTAACCCAGAGCAAGCCCGATGACGCGAAACGTTTGTGGGCCCAGTGCCAGCACGATGCAGAGACCCGATTCGCGATGTATGAGTATCTGGCGCAGCGCAAAGGCGAACGGCCGCCTGCCTCGCCGCCGGATCTTCAAAACGCGGAAGGTCAGCCAACATTGGTGGGGACGGCGAAGGAGAAGAATCATGATTGACCTGAGCACGAATTACCTTGCGTTGAGATTGCGGACGCCGTTGGTGGCCTCGGCCTCGCCGCTTTCACATGACCTGGACGGCATTCGCCGCCTGGAAGATGCCGGAGCTTCCGCGATCGTGCTGTATTCGTTATTCGAAGAGCAGTTGCGGCGGGAATCCCAGGAGCTCGAGTACCATCTCTCCGCCGGCACCGAAAGTTTCGCCGAGTCATTGACTTACTTTCCGGCGCGCAGCGAGTTCCGAACCGGTCCGGAAGCTTACTTGTGTCACATCGAAAAGGCCAAGAGCGCAGTTCGAATACCCATCATCGCCAGCTTGAACGGCGCCACGCTCGGCGGCTGGACTCGATACGCGCGGGCGATGGAGGATGCGGGCGCGGACGCAATCGAGTGCAACATCTATTCCATTGCAACTGATATGGATGTCACCGGTGTCGAGGTGGAGCAGCAATACATTGATATTGTTCGCGCGGTCAAGTCGTCGGTAAGCATACCGGTAGCGGTGAAGCTCAGTCCATTTTTCAGCAACATGGCGCATATGGCTAAATGGATGGTAGAGGCGGGCGCTAATGGCCTGGTGCTCTTCAATCGCTTCTACCAGCCTGATATTGATCTCCAGGATTTGGAAGTGAGGCCGAACGTTCTACTCAGTACGCCCCAAGCCTTGCGGCTGCCGCTGACGTGGATCGGCATTCTGTACGGCCGGGTTCAGGCCAGCCTGGCGGCGACAAGCGGTGTTCACAGCGCTGAAGACGTTATCAAGTTATTGATGGCCGGAGCCGATGTAACCATGTTGTGTTCCAGTCTGCTGCGCCACGGGATTGCCCATTTAAGCGTGATCGAGCGCGGGCTGCGCGAGTGGATGACAGAACACGAATATGAATCGGTGGACCAGATGCAAGGCAGTATGAGCCAGCTGCGCTGCGCCGACCCCGGAGCGTTCGAGCGGGCGCAGTATATGCGCGCAGTCAAGGATTCTGCTTATATCGAAAGGGCGTCACCACAAACCGTGGACGAAGTAGGCAACTGAGTCCGGAGTAACTAATGCTCACACATGTCCTTACCTGTTTGTGATTCCAATCACAACAGCCTGTGGCGCCCATCATGGCCTGAAATCATTCACCGGGCGAAACTGAGTTCAGGTCCAGAGGAGATTGCCATGATGACTCTTTATCGCCTGGTTCGACTCATTGAAAACAACTCACATGCGCTGGCCACGTGCCTTTTGGACCGCGTTCACAATTCCGAGGCTACGCCGGAATACTCGCGCGTTTCCGCCGAGGATCTGAAAGAACGGGTCTATGAAATCTACCGTCATTTGGGTGACTGGCTCATGACCAAGGACGAACTTGACCTTGAGCAAAGATACCTGCGGATCGGCGCCCGCCGGGCGAAGCAGCAGGTGCCCTTCAGCCAGGTAACCTGGGCCATTGTTCTGACGAAAGACAACTTGTGGGAATTTCTCAAAAAAGAGCGAGAAATTGACCGTCCCGTCGAAGTCTTCGGCGAGTTGGAGATGCTTCAGTTGCTCGATCACTTCTTCGATCGCGCCATTTACTATGCCGCGATTGGATACGAAAAGGCCTGCACTGAGATGGAAATCGAGCACGCGCGAGCGACCGCATAGGGGAGAACACAATGTCGTGGGAAACCGAGTACTCGCGAAAGATTCGGAGCGCAGACGAGGCATTGCGATGTGTCGAATCGGATATGCGTGTGTACATACAGCCCGGCTGTGCTGAACCGGAGGCGCTGGTTGAAGCGCTGATGCGGCGCGGCCCGGAAGTCCGTGACGTCGAAATCGTCCACATGATGACGATGGGCGTAGCTCCCTATGTAGCGCCTGAGATGACCGGCCACTTCCGCCACAATGCGGTCTTCATTGGACCCAACGTGCGGGAAGCCATTAACGATGGCCGGGCGGACTATACGCCGATTTATCTAAGCGAAATCGAAGAGCTTTTCGAGAGCGGCGCCATGCCAATCGATGTTGCGCTGATCGAGGTCTCGCCGCCAGATTCTCACGGCTTTTGCAGTTTTGGTATTGGCGTGGATACCACGCTGACAGCCGCCAAGTGTGCCCGCTACGTCGTGGCGCAGGTTAATAACTATATGCCGAGAACCTACGGCGATAGTTTCATTCATGTGAGTGACATAGATGCGGTGGTGGAGTCGTCACGGCCGCTATGCGAACTAAAGAAGCCAGTAGTCACTGACATGCATGTGGCAATTGCGGGCAACGTCGCGGGCCTCATCGAGGACGGGGCAGTGCTGCAGACG
Organism: Terriglobales bacterium; assembly: GCA_035493765.1. GTDB lineage: Bacteria > Acidobacteriota > Terriglobia > Terriglobales > Acidobacteriaceae > Gp1-AA145. Next base: position 6,795 of record DATJHT010000108.1, on the reverse strand, counting down.
GGTATTGGGGGAATTCCGGATGCGGTATTGCCCTTCCTCATGGACCGCAGGGATCTTGGAATTCACAGCGAATTGATTTCCGAAGGGGTAATTCCCCTCATTGAAGCAGGCGTTCTCACCGGCGCACGGAAGAACTTTAAACCCGGCAAGATCGTTGTCGGATTCGCGCTCGGCGGAAAGCAGTTGTTCGATTTCGTGGATAACAACCCGCGATTCGAGTTTCGCCCTACTGCTTACACCAACAACCCGGAGCGAATTGCCTGTAATGACAACATGGTGGCGATTAATTCAGCCCTCCAGGTTGATCTCACCGGCCAGGTCTGTTCGGACTCCATTGGAAATCAGTTCTACAGCGGCATCGGCGGACAAGTAGATTTTCTGCGCGGAGCCTCGCGCTCCAAAGGGGGCAAGCCGATCATCGCCATCTCGTCAACCGCGAAAGGCGGAACCATCTCGCGAATCGTGCCTATATTAAGTCCTGGCGCGGGCGTGGTCACTTCACGCGGATTGGTGCGCTACGTGGTCACAGAGCATGGCGTCGCTTATCTTCATGGCAAGTCAATCAGAGAACGAGCGAAAGCGCTGATCGAGATTGCTGATCCGAAGTTCAGGAACGAGCTATACGAATACTGCGAAAAAACGAAGTGGCTGCAGCGTCCGCAGGGCTGGAACGTTCGGGCCGAGGGCGTCACCTCATAAGAACATACGATGAAAGGCTTAGGTTATGGACAAAAGGGAAGTGGTTTGCGAAAGACTGAAGAAGTTCGGGTACGCGAGTGAACGTCGTATCCGGCTCTATGGAGAAGAGTTGCATCTGGTTTCAAATCCAGTTGCTGAGGAGACCGGTTACAGCGTATTGGCGGTTGCAGTCAGGTCAGGCAACCTGCGGCACTTGCGAATTCCTCTATCGGTGGTGGGCATGCTGGAACGAGAGCTGGAGCGAGAAGAGGCAATCGAACTCGCGGCCTGATTCGGTCTCGTCGTTGCATACTGAAAGAAGGGGCGAGGTCTTGAATGCGTCGCCCCTTTTCCCTGATCTGCTAATTTCTAATCGTCAAGACCGGGCAATCAGCGCCTACGACGACTTTGTGCACGGTTGAGCCACCAAAGTGTGTGGCCGCGCTAATATGCCCAACTCCAGGACGCGCCCCCAGCACAATCAGGTCGGCTGCATATTCCTCGGCGGTCCGCAGAATCACTTCGGCAGGTACTCCAAACTCGGCGATACAATCGGGCGGATGCCGCAAACCGACATTGTCAGGTATCAGTTGTTCGAGTTGCATCAGGGCGCTGTCGATCGGCCCTGGCCGCTCCAGCAGGCGGTCACCGTAGTCTTCTATGACGTGCAGCAGAGCCATCTCGGCCTGGAATTCGCACGCCAAAGAGGTTGCGTACAAGCAAGTGTTCGCGTATTCGGGCTTGAAATCGGTTGCATAAAGAATCCGGTGAAACTTAATCTGAGCCGGTACCGGAGCATAGTCATGACGAACCGGTATGAGTTGCTCGATGCCTGCTACTCTCGGTCCTACCGTGAGTACAGGGCATGGCGCCAAGCGGAAGATTTCTTCCGCTACGGAGCCCATGATCAGTTTGCCGAGGCCGGTGCGCCCATGAGTGCCGACAACAAGCAGGTCGATCGCCTGTTCGCGGATGATCTCGGAGAGGGCCTCTGAGATTTTTCCGTGTCGAATATGCGTCTCGTGCGGAAAGCCATGGAGCCTGTCCGACAGCCGCTGTATTTTCTCCTGGGCGCCACTGTGCGCCTGCTCATAGATAGCGCCGAAAAGCACGGGATCAACCGGGCTCGGCGCTAACAAGTTCGCGTCAGGAAGAATATGGGCCAGGTGGACCGTACTCCCGTAACGAAGGCTGAGCGCCGTCACGTAAGGAAAGGCGGCCTCCGACATCTTAGAGAAGTCAGTCGCGAACAGAATATTTTTGATAGCGACAGCATTTTCGAGTTTTTCATCTAGCAGCTTCACGACGCACCTCCACATCGTCCTCAGTATCATGCGTCTTCATGTGACTTGCCGTGTGCATTGTCACGCTTTGGTGTGATTGCTATCACAGGGATGGATTCGATAGTGTTCTACCTTAAATGTTCCCTAACGCGAGTGAGAACAGTCACTTCGGGTGACCAAAATGGCTACGTACATCGCGAAACCCGCCGCACCTGACCAGGACAAACGCTGGAAGCTGGTTGACGAAACCATGCGCCGAACCGGGCAGCATTCTCGTGGCCTGATCGAAACGCTGCACACAGTCCAACAGGTTTTCGGATACCTGGACGAGAAGGCGCTGCGCTATGTGGCTGCCTCGCTGCGGGTATCTCTGAGCCGTGCGTACGGAGTTGCGACCTTTTATCACTACTTCACGCTCAAGCCGGTGGGCAAACACTCGTGCTCGGTTTGTACCGGTACCGCGTGCCACATCAAGGGTTCAGCGGCATTGCTGGCGACGGCGAAGCATGAACTTGGGATTGAACTGGGCCGCTCCACTTCCAAGGGCGAAGTTTCTCTGCTGAGTGAACGCTGCATAGGCCCGTGTGGTCTGGGGCCGGTGGTGGTTTACGACCAAGAAGTTGCTGCCGAGGAGACGCCAAAAGCGTTGGCGCTGCGATTGAAAAATTGGATGGCCACATGACGCGGGAAAATCTGGAACAGATCGCGGAGTCAGAAAATCAACGTCGGGCGGAATTCAGGGATGGAATCAACGTCTGTGTGGCCACAGGATGCCTGGCATCGAAAAGCCAGATGGTTAAAGACGCCCTGGACAGGGAAGTGGCCAATCGAGGGTGGGAGAAGCACTGCCAGGTAAAGGGCGTTGGATGTCTCGGGCTGTGCTCTGAAGGGCCGCTGGTTTCGACTCGGTCGGGCGCACTATACAAAAAGGTCATCGCCGCAGATGCTGGCGACATTCTCGACCATGCAGGAAAAGCACCGTTGCATCGTCTGCTTTGCCCGACGGATATACCGTTCTTTCACGACCAACAAAAAATCGTGACGGAGAACTCTGGAGTAATTGATCCGGAACGGATTGAGGATTACATCGCTGCCGGCGGATATTCCGCGCTGATGAAGGCGCTTGGTGAAATGACGCCCGCACAGGTAGTTCAAGAAGTCACCAAGAGCGGTTTGCGCGGACGGGGAGGCGCCGGCTATCCCACGGGTTTGAAGTGGAGTACGGTCGCCAAGGCCGTGGGCACGCAGAAGTTTGTGATCTGCAACGCGGATGAAGGCGATCCTGGCGCATTCATGGACCGGAGTGTGCTGGAAAGCGATCCGCATCGCGTGATCGAAGGCATGCTGATTGCCGCGTATGCCGTGGGAGCGTCCGAAGGCTACATTTACATCCGGGCCGAGTATCCGCTCGCCATCAAGCAACTGCGGGCCGCTTTGCCGCAAGCAGAGCAATTGGGACTGCTAGGAACCGGTATCTGCGGTACAAGTTTCAATTTTCGGATTGAGTTGCGGGTAGGCGCGGGCGCATACGTCTGCGGGGAAGAAACCGCGCTAATCGCTTCGGTCGAAGGTAAGCGCGGAACTCCGCGACCGCGGCCGCCTTATCCCGCGCAGGCCGGTCTTCTCGGTCAGCCGACGCTAATTAATAACGTCGAGACCTTCGCCAGCGTTCCGCCAATTATCCGCAAAGGCGGGGACTGGTACGCCGGAATCGGCACGGAAAAAAGTAAAGGGACGAAAGTGTTTTCGTTGACTGGACAGATCCGCAACACCGGAGTGGTAGAGGTGCCGATGGGCATCAGCCTGCGAAAGATGGTGTTCGAGATCGGCGGTGGCATTCCCGCAGGCCGTAAGTTCAAAGCGGTGCAGACCGGCGGTCCGTCGGGAGGATGCATTCCGTCAGAATTTCTTGATACGGCAGTCGATTACGAATCTCTGGCCCAACTCGGCTCGATAATGGGCTCCGGCGGCATGGTGGTGATGGACGAAAGTTCCTGCATGGTTGATGTGGCCAAATATTTCATGGATTTTTGCATGATCGAATCCTGTGGCAAGTGTATTCCATGCCGTGCGGGGACCTATCAGATGCACCGTATTCTGAGCGCAATTACAAACATGTCTGCCACGCCGGAAGATCTGAAGATGCTCGAAGAACTCTGCGATCTGGTCAAGCACACCAGTTTGTGCGGGCTTGGACAATCCGCGCCCAATCCGGTGGTCAGCACCTTGAAGTCGTTTGCAACGGAGTACAAGGCTCATATCGAAGAGCACACCTGTCCGGCAGGAGTTTGCGGCAAGGCAGTCGGGGCGAACTTATGAGCGCGACTGAAGGCGTAAAGACGCTCAAAATTGACGGTCGAGACTTCAGCGCCCGGGCGGATGAAACTATTCTGGACGTAGCACGCCAGAACAAGATTTTTATTCCCCGGATGTGTGAATTCGAAGGTCTGTCCGCGGTAGGCGCCTGCCGCCTCTGCCTTGTGGAAGTGCAAGGCTCAAACAAACTCTTGCCTTCATGTGTGACTCGCGTGGAAGAAGGCATGGAAGTCGTCACCAGCTCTGATCGCTTGCAGAGTTATCGGCGGATGATCGTCGAACTGCTGTTCAGTGAACGCAACCACATCTGTTCGGTCTGTGTTTCGAATGGTCATTGCGAATTGCAAGCCATGGCACAGAAGCTGGGCATCACGCACATTCACTTTCCTTATCGATATCCGAAAGAACAGGTTGATGCCTCGCATGATCGTTTTGTAATTGATCACAATCGTTGCATCTTATGTACGCGGTGCGTACGGGTTTGCGACGAGATCGAAGGCGCACACACGTGGGACGTTATGGGCCGCGGCATCGGTTCTCATGTGGTCACCGACTTGAATGAATCATGGGGCTCATCAGAGACCTGTACCAGTTGTGGCAAGTGCGTTCATGTCTGCCCCACGGGCGCGCTGTTCGAAAAAGGCCGCTCCGTAGCGGAAATGGAAAAGCGCCGAAACTTCTTGCCCTACCTGACGCTAATGCGAGGCGAGCACGAATGAAGAAGATGAAGCTGGCGACGGTATGGCTCGACGGCTGCTCGGGTTGTCACATGTCGTTCCTGGACATGGACGAGCGCTTGATTGAACTGGCGGGAAAAGTGGATCTGGTGTACAGCCCGCTGGTGGACAACAAAGAATTTCCGCCGGATGTGGACATCACGCTGGTTGAAGGTGCAGTCAGCAGCGAAGAAGACCTGCACAAGATCCAGGCAATTCGACAGCGTACGAAGACGCTGATTTCGCTTGGCGACTGCGCGGTGACCGCGAACGTTCCGGCCATGCGCAATCCGTTCACGGTGCAGTCAGTTTATGATCGCGCATATCGGGAGACGGCAACGCTCGATCCTGGAACTCCGGATACTGCGATTCCCAAGTTGCTGCCTTACGCGCGGCCGGTGCACGAAGTGATTTCCGTGGATGTTTATATCCCCGGTTGTCCGCCCTCAGCTGATGTCATTTATTACGCCCTCACAGAATTGCTGGAGGGAAGACAACCGGAGTTGAGTTCGAAAACCAGGTTTGGAGCCTAGGAGAGAAATTGGCAGAGCGCAAAACCATCATGATCGATCCGGTCACTCGGATCGAGGGACATTCAAAGATTACGCTGCACCTCGATGAGCAGGGCCGGGTGGAAGATGCTCGCTTTCACGTGACCCAGTTCCGCGGCTTTGAGAAGTTCTGCGAAGGCCGGCCCTTTTCCGAGATGCCTTCGCTGATGGCACGCATATGCGGCATCTGTCCCGTAAGTCATCTGATTGCGTCAGCAAAAGCTTGCGACGCTCTGCTGGCGGTTAAAATCCCGCCCACCGCGGAAAAGCTACGGCGCATTTTTGGATTGGCGCAAGTCGTGCAATCACACGCTCTCAGTCTGTTCCACCTCTCTTCGCCAGATCTGTTGCTGGGAATGGATGCAGATCCAGCCAAGAGCAACCTCTTTGGCGTTCTTGAGAAAGATCCCCAACTCGGCCGTGACGGTATCGCGCTGCGCAAGTTTGGACAGCAGATTATCGAGCGACTGGGAGGCAAGCGCATCCATCCTGCATGGGTTGTGCCCGGCGGCGTCAGTGATCCATTAAGCCACGACGACCGCGATGCCATCCTGAAGGGAGTTCCTGAGGCGCTGGCGATTGCGATGCGTACGATTGGCTGGCTCAAAGGCACGATGGAACGTTTCCGCGACGAGATTGCATCGTTTGGCAACTTCCCGTCGTTATTCATGGGGACTGTAAAACAAGATGGTGGCCTGACTTTTTACGATGGCACGCTGCGGATGGTTGATGCTTCCGGCGAAGTGGTTGCCAGCGCCCTGGATCCTGCACGCTATTTCGATTTCCTGGGCGAAAAGGTCGAGCCGTGGAGCTACCTGAAATCGGCATACTACAAACCGAAGGGATTTCCGGAAGGCATCTATCGGGTGGGACCGCTGGCGCGCCTGAATGTGGCGGATCGATGCGGCACGCCACGCGCCGACCAGGAATTAGCCGAGTTCCATGAACTGCAGCGCACCGCCGTGCTCAGTTCGTTCCACTATCATCAGGCTCGACTCATCGAAATCCTTTATTGTGTCGAGCGGCTCGAGCAGTTATTGAACGATCCGGAGATTCTCGATAAACACGTGCGCGCTCTTGCGCGGCCTAACGCGCTTGAAGGAGTGGGCGCCGCCGAAGCGCCTCGGGGCACACTGTTTCATCATTACAAGATCGATGAGCAGGGCTTGATTCGGTGGTGCAATCTCATAATTGCTACCGGGCAGAACAACCTCGCGATGAACCGCAGCGTTCTACAAGTTGCGCAGCGTT
>DATJHT010000107.1:0-5227 GCA_035493765.1 Terriglobales bacterium | reverse complement strand
CCGCTGAAGTCTCCGGCGGCTGAGATCGCATCGGCGTTGCAGTCGAAGCGGATCACGAGCGTGCATCGCGTCGGAAAACATATCGTTTTCGACCTGGCGGTGGGGAATTCGAGCAATGGTCAACAGGCGCAGTGGATTGTTCATCTCGGGATGACGGGGAGCATGCTGGTCTGCTCTCCCGATTCTGAGCGCCAGAAGCACACTCACGCGGTGGTAGGACTCGCTTCCGGACGGGAGCTTCGCTTTGTAGATCCGAGACGTTTCGGCCGACTCAGCGTCATTGAAAAGTTTGAGGCGCCGGGCAAGGAACCGCTGCAGATCGCACCGGACGATTTCGCGAAGCTGTTCCGCGGACGCAAGACTCCCATCAAGAGCGCTCTGCTGAATCAAAAACTGCTGAGCGGCGTGGGAAATATTTACGCTGATGAATCTCTTTTTCGCGCCAAAGTTCGCCCGAGGAGGCGCGCGGCTTCGCTCACCCGAAACGAACTGGCGTTATTACATAAGGGCTTGCGGCGCGTTCTGCAGGAGGCGATCCGACTCGGCGGATCGAGCGTATCAGACTACGTAGATGCCGACGGCGAAGAAGGTTTTTTTCAGCTGCGACATCGCGTCTACGGCCGCGAGGGCAAGCCATGCCTGGTCTGCAAGACTCCGATAAAGCGCGTCGTGATCGCTGGGCGAAGCAGTCACTACTGCCCTCATTGCCAGAAGTGAAGATTAATCATACTAGGAGGCCTTCGGGGCGCCCGTGTCCATCACGTAGATTCGGCCCGGTCCGGCGGCCTGGACGTTGTTCTTCTCGAAGACTTCCTTGATGCGGCGGCGCATTTCGCGACTCACCGCGTACTGCTTGTTCGGCCGAGTCTTGATGAGTACCAGATACTCAGCCTCGCCGTTGCCAACGCGATCAATGCCGGGCACGTCAATGTCGCTGACGATGTCCTGTGAGAATACCTCGCTATTTCGCAGGTCGGCTCCGATCTGCTTGAGCAAGCTCACTATCTTATCGCTGGGTTCGCTGTAGGCGACCGTCACCCGCAGCGCGAGTTGCGACCAGTCGCGCGTCGCGTTCGAGACAATCTGTATGGCGCTGTTCGGCACAATGTGCACGGTCCCATCTTCGTCGCGCAGCACTGTGTTACGGAGGCTCATGCGTTCGACAGTTCCCTTTACCCCGGCGATGCGGACGGTGTCGCCGATGTCATACTGGTTCTCCAGCAGAATGAAAAAGCCGTTGATGAAGTCGTGGACGAGCGTCTGCGCGCCAAAGCCGATTGCGAGGCCGGCGATTCCGGCGCTCGCCAGCATCGGGCCAAGGTTCAGCCCCAACTGCCCAAGTACCATCAGCAAAGCAACAAAGGAGATGACGAAAACGCCGACGCTGGTAAGCACGCCAGCCACCGTCCGCACCTGCTGTACGCGTACCCCAGGAGGCAGTTTGCGGATTTGCAGGTCGGTGCTTTTGTTCGCGATTGCACGCAACACTCTGATCAGGATGTATGCGCCGACCAAGATCAGTACGATTTTGGGCACGTCATGGCGTAAAAATTCGATCGTGTCCTGTCGCCAATCGTGCAGCAGGGTTGGTAGATCAGCGGCTTCAGTGGTGAGTTTCGCCTGGAGCGAGAGGAACATTGCAGTGCCTGATTATAGCAACCGGTCACGACAAGGGAGGTCGCAGATATAATTCCTGAAACGAGGTTCACCGTGCTGCTAAAACGACACTGGATAGTTTTTCTATTGTTTTTGTTTACTTGGCAAGCAGTCCCGGCGCAACAGCAGCCTCCCCTACCCGAAATCGCACCACCTCCGGGCATGCAGGGGAGACCGTCTCCAGAAACTGAGCCCAGTATCCCTGCAGACATGCAAAAGCGCATGGAGAAACAGGCGAACCAGCAGCGCCAGACGGAACTGAAGCGTGATGCAGCCAAACTGCTAAAGCTTTCCACCGAACTGAACGACTATGTGGGTAAGACGAACGAGAACATCCTCTCTCTCGATGTGATCAAGAAAGCAGATGAGATCGAGAAACTTGCGCACAGCGTAAAAACCAAAATGCGCGGCAGAGACTGAAAAAGTAAGGATGCAAGAGTCAGAATTCGGAGGTAAATAGTCCGATCGTCAGACCTCGGTCTTAACTTCTGCCGTCTTTTTTAGCTTTCTCATTTCCAAACTCACCTCTCCTTTCTTGCTTTCCACAAGTGATTGCATGTTTCCGTGTTCTTGTTTTATCCTGTTGCAACACAGTTTCATCAGGACCAACAAACATATGCCCCTTCCAGCAACTGAAGCTCCGGGACGATTGCAAGCTGCACTGGCCTCGCGCGGTCTGCGCTTGACCCGACAACGCCGCACTATCCTTGCTGTGGTGGAAAATGCCAAGCAGCACCTCGATGCTGCGCAAATCCTACGCCATGCACGGAAGCTTGATCCCGCGATCGATCGGGTCACCGTTTACCGCACACTCAAACTACTGAAGCGGCATGGACTTGTCGACGAACTCGACCTGATGCACATGCAGGGCGAGAAGCACTTCTACGAGCGGCGTCCACAGCGCGATCACATCCACATGGCGTGTCTTCGTTGTGGCAAGATCATGGAGTTCGAAAGCGATCTTTTCGACCGCCTCAAGGGACAGATCCAACGCGACTGCCGCTTCCACATTATTGTCAGCCGCCTGGAAGTGGGCGGTTACTGTGGGGACTGCCGGACGAATTCTCCCGAATAGCTGTTGCAAATCGTTGCATTCCGGCTGAAACACAAAATTCGCGTTCTGTCTTGACGCGTCTCTTCGACCAACTTAGGATGATGAATGTTGATCTATTGCAACCGAGTTGCAACTAAAGTATGCCCAAGAATTGCGGCACTCTGTTGTTAGCGTTCGCTTGTCTGACTTGCCTGCCCGCCCGCGCACAGGAAAGCCCTTTTTTTGTGACCTATACCCATCACATGGAGGAACCGGGGAACCTGGACCTGGAAGTGTCGAGCACGACCGGCGTACCGCGAGCGGGACAGCAGCGCTATATCGCCCCCTACATGGAATTGGAATACGGAGTGACCGCGCGCTGGACGTCGGAACTTTATCTCGAAGGCCAATCATCAGCGGACGACAGCACTGTTTTCACCGGCTGGCGATTTGAAAATCGCTACAAGCCCCTGTCGCGCGAGCACTGGATCAATCCGGTGCTCTACCTCGAATATGAGAGCCTGAACGAGGCTAGCCGCATTCAAAAGGAAATCGAAGGCGGCGGTCCGGACCTGACCTCTCGAAATGGGTTGTTAACGTCCGAGCATGCTCACGAACTCGAGACCAAGGTGATTCTCTCGAGCGACTACCATGACTGGAACATTTCCGAGAATTTCATTGCCGCCAAGAATTTCTCCCAGTCCGAAGGTGTTGAGTTCGGTTATTCAATTGGAGTGTCGCGACCGCTGGCCACGCTGGCATCCGGAAACGAATGCCGGTTCTGCCGGGAAAACTTCGTTGCGGGCGTGGAGATGTACGGAGGACTCGGCAGCACACTGGGCTTCGGAGTTCATGACACCGCGCACTACATTGCGCCGGTAATCTCATGGGGAATCAGCGATAACTCTACCCTGCGCTTTTCCCCCGGCTTTGGGTTGAGCCACGAAAGTAATCCAGTGCTTATTCGTGTCGGATATGCGTATGAATTTCAGGGTATGGGCGATCGCCTCGCGAGACTCTTCGGGAGAAAGCAATGAAGCGAGGCGCAGTCGTGTTCGCGTGCCTGGCGTCGCTGATGGCTTTCGGCCAGAATCCCGGCTATCAACAAGACACGCACTGGCGGGTGCCGGAAGAAGCTGCGGCGCGCAAAAACCCACTGCTTTCCCGGCCCGAAGCGGCTGCAGGAGGGAGAAAGCTATTCCTGAAGAATTGCGCAGAGTGCCATCAGCCCGATGGATCCGGCATGGAGAAGAAGCACTCGGCTGACTTTCATCTCCCTATGGTGCAGGAACAGAGCGATGGCAGCTTATTTTGGAAACTTACGAACGGGAATTCGAGCCGTGGAATGCCGTCATTCAGCAAGCTGCCAGAGCTGCAGAGGTGGCAGTTGGTGCTGTACATCAGAACCTTGAAAGATTAGAAGTCTCAAGCCACTTAATGAATCAGCCTCAATAAACGCTCATCGACCTTCGCCCGATGCCGACAGACCAAGGCCGCTGTCCCTGCACAGATCTGTGGTTTGTCAGGGCGGGACGTCCGCCCGACCCTCTAATAGCTAATCCGCAGCGGCGCGAGCTTCCTGACGCTTAATCTCGGTACCAATTCGCATTCCGTAGAACGAGCGATACACAAAGAAGAACGAGACCAGGAAAAACAGTAAAGCGAGTCCGCGGGTCAATGGGGCGTTCTTCGCGGTGAGTTCGACCGCAAGTTCTACGGCCAACAACCCGAACAGAGTCGTGAATTTGATTACCGGGTTCAGAGCGACTGAGGAGGTATCTTTGAACGGATCTCCGACTGTGTCGCCGATCACGGTTGCGTCATGAAGCGGCGTTCCCTTCTGCTTCAAATCTACTTCGACAATTTTCTTGGCATTATCCCAGGCGCCGCCTGCATTAGCCATAAAGATGGCCTGGTACAAGCCGAAGATAGCGATGGAGATCAAATATCCAATGAAGTAAAAAGGCTCCACAAAAGCGAATGACAGCGTCGCAAAAAACACCGCCAGAAATATGTTGAGCATGCCCTTCTGCGCATATTGCGTGCATATCTGCACAACCTTCTTGCTGTCGGCAACCGACGCCTTCTCGACTCCTTCAAGCCGAATGTTGGCTTTGATGAATTCGACCGCGCGGTAGGCGCCCGTGGTCACAGCCTGGGTTGATGCCCCCGTAAACCAGTAGATAATCGCGCCGCCGGTGATCAATCCGAGTACGAATGGGGCGTGCAGCAGCGACAGTTTGTCCACATTGATACTGAGCCCGTTGGTCAAAGCCATGATGATGGAGAAAATCATGGTGGTTGCGCCGACGACTGCTGTTCCGATTAATACCGGCTTCGCTGTGGCTTTGAAGGTGTTGCCGGCGCCGTCGTTGGCTTCGAGCAGATGCTTGGCGAGCTCGAAATTCGCATCCACGTTGAAATCTTTTTTGAGTTCCGATTGGATGTTCGGGACCTGCTCAATCAGCGACAGTTCGTAAACAGATTGCGCGTTATCCGTAACCGGACCGTAAGAATCCACAGCGATCGTCACCGGCC
>DATJHT010000106.1:0-36480 GCA_035493765.1 Terriglobales bacterium | reverse complement strand
TGTTTACCGGTTTGTGCTCTTTCCTTGACTGCAGCGCGTCACCGTCATAGCAAAGACTTCTGCGGCCCTTGGGGCTCTCCGCTGAGCAATCATAAAAAATGTATTCGCCCGTCTTTTTGTCCTGGCCGACGACGTCCGGTTCTCCGCCGGTTCGTTCCATTTCATTGAGTGACCAGAGTTTTTCGGAATTCCCTTCGAGCTTCGCGCGTACCTGAGCCCATTCAAGATTCTTATGGCGGCTCATGTTTTGCTCAAAGCGAGCTTTCAGTGTTACGAGTAGTTCTCCAGCTTGCTTTTGTGAAAGGATGGCGGTTGACATAGGTCCCGGCCTAATAAGCGGACGATTTCGAAGAATGCTGGGTCGACCTCTTCAAAGTAAGTCGCCTGACAACATGCCCCTTCCACATCCACAATCCGGTAAGCACCATGCCAGGAAGAAATACATATCGAGTTAGGAAGGCATAGTCCGGGAGCTTTTCGAATGGACTATAAATATAACCGACGATCGGGATAGAAAAAATAATGTGAATGCAACGAAAAATCGAACGTGAGATGGCTTGGTTCATCATTGGTTGACCTCGATTCATGAACTTTGGGCTGGCGGCGTTGTCTACCGTTGACCCGCTACTGGTTACTCTCCAATCGGATTTTCTGCGCGTATCTCGCGGATGTCGTCTGCGTTCCTTCCCGTTAAACAGCTCTTGACGTCCCTCAACTTAAAACACTACTCATCAAACTGTTTCGCGTATTCGGCTTTCAATCGTTGCCAGCCGGAAAACTTCATGACTTCATCGCCGACAAAACGCCCGATGGGCTTGCCCGCGAGAAGCAGATCGAGAACATCGAAAGCTATGTGCCAGCCCGCAGCTCCCCAGGAGATGAACCGGCGATCGATGCTATGCCATAGTGTCAGACGCGTGCCGCCACCAAAAGCTTCGAGTTCCCAGCGGATATCACCGTACTCAAGCACCTTGGGTGCTTCGGCTTTTGTCACTCGTGTTTCGATTGGCGTGGGATTTCCCACCCAGGTGAGATTCACCGTCGTTCCAACTGCACCCAGGTTCCTGTCGACTACAAACGGCGCCCACTCGCGCAACTGCACCGGGTCGGTCAATGCCTCCCACACCCTTTCCCGCGAGTGACGAAGCTCGCGGACGAGAATGAGCGTCCACTTGGCGTTATCGCGCCCATCTTTTTTAACCTGTGCGCCGTAAGCGGAACCCGGTCTGTAGTGATTGAGATTGGTCACTATGCTTATCCTCTATTGCTGGGGTCAACGTGTTCGCCATCAGTCGTCATCTAAGTCTGTATTGCGACGGCCATCGACAAACCACCAAAACATCTTATGGCGGCGATGAAACATCCGCCCTACCAGCTTTTCAGCTGCGTAAGCTGAATGAGATTGCCGCAAGTGTCCTTCAGCATGGCGATGGTCGAGGCAGTCACGTCGGTGGGCGGCATGGTGAACTCGGCGCCGTGAGCCTTGATGCGCTCGTAGTCGCCCTTGACGTCGTCGGTGAAGAACATGATCGCGGGCTGGTTCTGTTGAAAGATCGCCTGCTGATACGCCTTGGCCGCGGGGTTGTTGTTGAGTGCCAATTGCAGCTCAGTGCCGTCCGGCTCTTCGGGCGAGGCCACCGTCAGCCAGCGATATGGGCCTTGGCTGAAATCGTTCTTCTTGGCAAAGCCCAATACGTCTGTGTAAAAGTGCAGAGCTTTTTCCTGGTCGTTTACGTATAGGCTGGTCACTTTGATTTTCATTGTTCTTCTCCTTTATTTATTTCGTCATCTATTAGTTCGCGGTTTGGGCCTTGTTGTCTTCTTCTTCGTTTTCGTTGGTGTTGATGGTCCATGCTGTTGACGCTCCATCCGGTCGAGGTGGCGTTCGAGAGCGTCGATGTGAGCCGACCAGAAACGGCGGAACTGGGCCAGCCATGCATCGATCTCCTGAAGCGGTCGAGGTTTCAGCCGGTAAAGACGGCGCTGAGCGTCCACCGTGGATTCCACAAAACCGGCCTCGCGCAGCACTCGCAAGTGCTTGGACACGGTCGGCTGCGGCATACCAAGCTGACGCTCGATCTCACCCACCGACTGCTGAGACGCGGCGAGTAGACCCAATATCGCGCGGCGGTTCGGCTCGGCGATGATTCCGAAAACAGACTCCATTTTTTGTATATACTCTAATACGTATATACTTGTCAAGGAATATTATGCGCGAGTGTGCTGCCCGGCGATGAATAGCTGACGAGGCTCGAGGTTCCCTCCTGGAATTGGCGCTCCAATCATGCCCACGACACCTGGGCGCTCTGCTGTCAGTCAGATCAGGAGTGGTTGCGCGATTTAAAACCTGTGGCAGCCAGAGTCCGGCGCCGTTCATGCGATTGCAGGGAGCTCAATAGAATTTTGAAAGAAAACTCCTCCCCTCCCCATTCCCAATACATGCGTCACTGTTCCTGCCCTGAGGACCGGATCGCTATTTGCTCCCAGAATACGTCGGTAGCTTTTTGTCCGGGCATGCGCAGTGAATTTGTGGGTAACCAACTCTACTCAGGAGTCAGATAAATGGAGTGTTCTGCGGGTTGCGCGCCAACGTCAGTCTGCATCTCGGTTCCTTCGCGCCGGCTTATGCGGGGCTTGTTTCGTGTGTCGTCGCTAGCCTTGCTGATATCAAGTGCGTTCGCAGGAGAGGGGACTTACAAACCACCGATCAGTCATTATTACTGCACCTCGAATCCTGCGCCTAAGACCCGCTACTATAGCGCGTTGTTCGATTTGCCGGCGTCCGCCGTCGCAGAAAACCAGGCAGCCACTGATTTCAAGCATTCTCTCTCCAAAAAGTATGGCGTCAACGCGGCGGCGAGTTGCCAGGGTAATCCGGACCAGAACGCCGCTCAGGCCCAAATGCAACAGGCAATAACACAATTGAAAGCCGCCAAATGGAAAATCGTCGAAACGGGCTGGACAAATTCGGGCTCCCTTCAGGCCGGAAATGGCGTGTCCCATCCCGACTGCAATGACGCGGATGCATGGAAGTCAGTTGCAGAATATAAGGCCGCGTGTGAGAACGGCGCACAGTCCTCAGCCGTGGCTGCGCAGGGCTCCTCGTCCCAATCGCAAGATATTTCTTCGCAAGGCTCGCCGGGGCAAATTCAGAACTCCACTGCCGGCGCTTCGAGCGCCGGGGTGCAGTCCAACACAAACGCTGCGGGAGCTACGCTTACGGTCCAAATGCTGGAGGCGGCCGATTCTGCGAAAGATGGAATGGGTCATCAATACCGCGGCATTGTTACGCAAGCTGCTGATGCAGGCTCGATGGCAATTCCACGAGGCTCGGCCGCGATCATCGTACTCACGAAGAGCCAATCGGGATGGGTCGCCCAATTGCATTCAGTCATGGTGAAAGGGCAGACCATTTCAGTTTCGAGCGGCCCAGCGACTTTGATGAACTCCACCATGGGCTCTGCGCAGAACATGGCCTCGGGCGCCATGAACACCGTCTCATCAGCTTTGGGCGGATTTGGCTTCGGGCACAAGAAACCACACGCTCCGTCCGAGGCCGAGGCCGTCGCCTCCGGCAATAGAGTCGTATTGCCTCCAGGCACGCAGCTGCGCTTTGTTCTTAGCGGTGTCTCCAGCCTTCCGAGTGCTGCGTTCGGAGGAGGAAACCCCGGAATGGCACAGCCGATGGGAGTCGGCGCCGCGAGTATTGGTGCTGCCCCGAACACCATCGCGGGCGGATCCGGTGGAGCCCTGAAAGCAAAGATCAGCGAAGTCGTTCTGGGCCCGGCTCCCAGCAAAGCCGGCGGTAAGTATGTGGTCAGCCCCGACGGCGGCCACTACGCGGCATTTGCCATGCACGGCAGTCGCGAACTGATCATCATTGATGGAGTCGAGGGGCCTGAATTCGACCACGCCGGTCACGCCTATACCGTGGGCGCCATCGATGTTGTATTCACCAAGGATGGCAAACACTCGGCGTACGTAGGACAAAGCGGCGATTCCCTCATGGTCGTGATGGATGGTAAGCAACGGGCAACCGTGGAGCAACTGCCCAAGGGTGCCGGGATGGGAGAACTGCAAGGCGTCGGTACCACACTGAACTATCCGCCAACAGTCAGCAATCAGGCGATGAACATGCGCCACCCGATTTTACTCAGTCCCAGCGGCGCTCATTATGCCTGCATCGCAACCGATCCAGGCAAACCATGGTCCCACATGGTTCTCGATGGAGTTCGCGGGCCTGACATGATGGCCATTGACCAGGACCAGGTCGCGTTCGTCAATGAACAGCTCGTCTATGTCGCCACAACGCCTGATCGAAAGCGGCACGTGGTCGTGAATGACAAACCTGGCCCGGAATACGATGAGGTTCGTTTTCTGCGCGTTACCGATGATGCGAAGCATTATGCCTTCGCCGCCCAGCAAAACGGGGCATACATGGTCGTGGTGGATGGCAAGCCCGGTACTCCGCGGCACTTCTTAACTTTCATGCAGGACCTGGTTTTCTCGTCCAATGCCCGCACCGCCTACATGGCCCAACTTCCAGCCGGGGGTCCTGTAGAACACAATGAGCCAGTGCTGTTTGTCGATGATCATGAAGTTGCCAAAGACGTCCGCCCGTTCACGGGCCTTGATCGAATGGGGAACCCGCTTTCGGCGTATGTGGTTTTCAGTCCGGACGGCTCGAAATATGCTTATGCCAAAGTAATCCCGGGGGGCGTCGCTGCCGTCGTCGAGGGCAAAGTCGGACGCGCCTATGACGGTATCGGAATCATTCAGTTCAGCCAGGACTCCAAACATGACTATTTCGTGGGGCAGCGCGGCCAATACTTCGTCGTCGCTGATGGCAAAGAGATGACCGGCGTCAACCGAATGGAGAATTTCATCTTCAGCAACGACGGCATGCATTTTGCGTATCTGGCATACATGCAGGACGGGAACCACGTAGTGGTAGATGGCAAGGAGAGTCCCCGCTACTACAACTTCATCGGTCACTCACTCGCCTTCAGCCCCGACAGCAAGCATTACATTTACGCTGCTTGCCCGCAGATCATGAAATGCGAAGTGGTTCGGGACGGCAGCGCGATTACCGTTCCCGGGGTCAGCGAGTTCTCGGCGCGCACGTTGAGGCCGGTGTATATGTTTCCGCCCGTCTTTTTCAGTCCAGACAGCAACCAGGTGGCGTACTCGTATTCAAAATCAGATGGAACTTCTCAGTCCGTATACGTAATTAACGGACTAGAGGTGGTACACGGAACCACCTTCGAATTCCCCAGCTTCAGCCCGGACAGTAAACATTTTGTTGTGATGGGCTGGAACGGTCACGGCTACTCATTCTTCGCTGATGGCAAGTTGGGACCTGGCTACCAGGAACTACTCGAAGCGAACCTTAACATCGCGCGTTTTGAAAATCCGAACACTTACAGGTTTCTGGGTATTAAGGACGGCTCTGTCTACCGGGTGACGGTAGACCTCGCTTCCACGAATTGACCCAGGCTATCGAGAGATGTGGCATGAAGAACCCTAAGGGAGTTTCGTTGAAACTGATCCTCGTTCTGCTTCCCTTGACGTGGGTGCGCTCTGCATCGCCGGAAGCTCCCGGAGGTGACACGGGATACAGTCCCCCGCCATCGTTTTACTATTGCATGGCGAATCCGTCCCCGAAGACGGAGTATTTCAGCGGGCTGTTTCCGGTGCTTGCGTCAACTGCCTACAATTCGATTTCGGCTGCGTTTAAAGAATTCGTTACCAGCAAATACGGCAACGCGGGCAATGTTGCCTGCTTCGGAGATCCTGATCAGCAAAAAGCCCTGAAAAAGATGCAACAGATGAGCAAGCCGATACCAGGCAATAAGGTGGTTGAAACAGGATGGACTTACAAGCCCGCACCCGGCGAAAACAATGTTCCCAGTTACAACCCACACGGTAGCTCCCAGCCGCTGCCTAGTTACAACCCACACGGCAACCCAACATCCAGTGCTCACTCGAACGCTCAGGAAGGAACGGCCTCCCACCCGCACTCCGAATCTGAATCAAATCCCGCCAGCGCCATCAATGGCGTTTACACCGGCACTTATGCCTGCGCGAAAGGACCGATCGATTTAAAACTGACTCTGAACGCCCCAGAATATGGTCTCTTGACGGCTACCTTCACGTTCTACCTGCCACCTGGTTCCCACACCAGGGCATACACTTTCAGCCTGAACGGCCATTTCGATCCGAAGTCTGGAAGTTTCAATCTGAACCCGATGAAATGGGAGGGACCCGAACCTCCTAGCTACATGATGGTGGGACTGAAAGGAGCGGTTGATACCCAGGCCGGCAAGGTGTCGGGCATCATTGATTATGCCGGTTGCGGCCGCTTCGAAGCCATGAAAGGAAGGGACGACTAGGCCAAGTCGCTGAAACACATCTCCAAGTCGCTGGAAACACCTGCTGAAATAGGCTTGGCAAGCCGGAATGCATGGGAGAAAATGAATCCCTCTCATGCAGCCCCAAGCAGCCAGTAACTCCGGGCCTGGAGAGCTGGAGCCCGCACCGGTACAGCACCAGATTTCGGGCGGCTATCGGCATCTCCTCACCGCGCTCGCGTCCCGAGCGCACCGCTTCGGATCGCGAGATCCCGAGGCTGCTGCCCAGGAGGCGTTGACTCGCTCATGGGAAAACACGAAATCAAAAGCGGCCCTGGAATTTTACTTCCGTAATGATGTCGCCCCGCACGCAGCTCCGCCGGCGTGGAGTCTGGATCAACTCCTGGCATGGCTGCACGTGGTCTTGCGTTATGTCGTTTCCGAGGAACGCGGCCGAGTCGCATATCGAATGGAGGTGTCCCTTGATCGACATTCGGAGGCTTGGAACGAGAGGAGCCTTCCGGAGCCGTCGGACCCCGGAGCCAATCAGCTTCACCAACTACTGCAAAGAGAACTCGAATCGATTCTCAGCGAATGTTTCCCAAAGCTCGATTCTGAATATCAAGCGGTACTGCGGTTGCGCGGGGCCGGCATGAAGTATGACGAAATCGCAGTCCGACTCGGGCAAAAAGAAAATACCGTTGCCACCTGGCTCAGCCGGGCAATACGAGATCTGGCTGGGTGCATTAAGCGCCGTATGCAACGCATTGGGAAGAAATAGATGTCGGAAATAACTCAATCATGGTTCGATGAAAAGCTGGCGCGCTTCGCGAGAGGCGAAGTCAGCCCCGATGAAGCCCACGAGCTCGCGCAAGCATCTTTGGAATCCCATGCGTGGTTCGAGGATCTTACGGCAACAGCCCTGGCCAAGACTGCAGTTTCATCCGTCCCCGTTCCTACAGCGCCGCTGCGTCATGCGCGATGGCGTTCGCCATTCTTGCTCGCCACTGCGGCGGCGATCGTAATCGGAATTTTTGTTGTGAATTACGCGATGCGAGTTTCGTCAAAGCAACGGGACTCTGCTCGGATCGCAAGCCTACAGCCCCCATCAATGTACCGGCCCTCTCCGACACTTGCTTTTGCTCCTGGATCAGCGCAACCCGTTCTTCTTGCCGAAGGCCTACAGCTCGCCACCCCGGCACGCACAACGCAGGTTTTTCGCGGGAATCAAAGCTCTCGATCGCCGCGACAAACAGGTGCAATTATTTTGGTTGAGGACGGCCAGGCAACAATTAACCTCGGTTCGGTCGATGGGCTCGCCAAAGGAAGCGAGGTCGAAGTTTACCGCGATAATACATTGAAGCATCCCGCAGGTACCTTGCTGGTCGGAACTCTTTTTCGAGAACAGGCCAGAGCCGATGTCGGGCCTAAAGATCTCAAGGTCAAATACGTAGTTCAAGTCACTGATGGCGATCACCTCCAGGCTCTAATACAACAAGCAACGGCCTCTGAGGCCCGAGGAGATTTGACGGAGGCGCGACGCGCTGCCGCATCTGCGATCAAATGGGCTAACAATGCTACGGTTACAACGTCCCAAAAGGCCAGCGCGGCAGAACTTCTTGCCAGACTGGATTTCACAGCAAAAGATCTTGCCGGCGCCGAAATGCACTACCGAGCGGCGCTCGACTTCTTGAGCGCCGACCAGCATGTCTCGCAAAACGATCTCGCCGAAGTTCAGAATGATCTGGCTGCACTCGCCATGCTGCGGGGCGATTACAACTCCGCGGATAAACTACTTCGTGGAAACCCGCCGATTCCCACGAAACCCAATTTACGCGCCGAACGCCTCAACAATCTTGGAGTGCTGGCAGAAACCCGTGGCGATCGTACGCAGGCGGAATCTTTTTATACTCAGGCGCTGGCAATCCTCCCCCAGGACTTGCCCAACGAAAGAAGGGTCGCGGAAGCTAATCTGGCTCGAGTTAAAGGATTGCATTGACATTTGGTAGTTGGGCTCGCGTTGTGCGCAGTCTCGTGTGCGCGCTGGCCATCGTGTCTTCCGCCGCGTATGCGCAAACTACTGTCGAACAAGATTGGACGACGCTCGATCAGAAGGCGGAACAGCTCTATACCGGAGGCGATCTCAATGCGGCCATCCGTATTGCAAAGCTGGCGGTCGATGCGGCAACGGGACCCGCGCAATCCAGCCGCAGTATGGACCGGCTGGGCTTTTTCGAATACACCGCCGGTAATCTGAAAGACGCCGAGCAAGACCTTCGGAAGGCATTCGATCTCCGCAAACAAACCTTCGGCGTAGAAAGCGCGGAGTACGCCGAAAGTGCAAATGATTTCGCGCTTTTCTACCGCGACTCCGGCAGGCTTCCAGAAGCGCGCACGCTTGCTGAACAGGCAGTGGATGTCCGCACCCGTTTGTTGGGAGCTTCCGATCTGAGAGTTGCTGAAAGCCTTAACACGCTGGCGAGTATTGCCGGACTGCTCGGAGAATATGATCTGGCGATCTCGAAGTTTGAGCAGGCCAGGAGCATCCATGAATCACAGGTTAAGCCGCAAGACTTAGCGGAGGAGTACGGCACCCTGTGCATTAACCTCGCCGGGACTTACCAGCGCGTCGGCAAGTACGGAAAAGCCGAGGAATTATTTGACAAAGGTCTGGCGGTGCTTCGCGTAAGGCCGGGCGTCAACCATCCTGCCTATTCCGCCAGCCTGGTTGCGGCAGCGTACCTGCAGGCGGAACTCGGCCATTATGTGGCGGCGGAAAAGCTATATGCGGAGGGCGGTGATCTCCTCAAACGACAACTCGGCGAAAACCATCCGGTCTATGCGACATATCTGAACAATCGTGCCGCCCTCTACGCCTCCATGGGCAATGTAGCGGTGGCGGAAACCGATTACCGCAGGGCACTTGAACTAAAGAAAAAGATTTTCGGGCCGGACACGCTCACAATTGGCGCTTCTTTGCGCAACCTTGCGCGGCTGCTTTCGCACAAAGATCCTGCGGAAAGCGAAAAACTTTTCAAGGAAGCCGTCGACTTGTACGGCCGTAACAAGAAAGCTCAGCCGTACGATTATGCAAGTGCCCTGCTTGGACTCGCCGAGGTGGAGAGAACTCGCGATGAACTGGACCCGGCGCAGCAGAGACTGCAGCAAGCATCCGACATCGTCTCGAAGGGACTTGGCACCGAGCATCCACTCTACGCTGCAATCCTGCGGGATCAGGCACTCGTTCACCAGTCCAAGCATGAATACGCCGAAGCCGAGCGTGGCCTGCAACAAGCCGCAGACGTGATCGAGCGCACGGCAGGAGAGCAGCACCCCGACCTTGCAGCGTACCTGTTCAAACTTGCCAACATTTATGCCGATAGCGGTGACTACGGCTCTGCTGCTCCGCTCTACCGCCGTAGCCTGGAGATTTCCGATCGCGCGCTGAGCGATATTCTCAGTATTGGATCGGAGAGTTCGAAGAATGCCGCAATCGCAAACTTGGACGATCCTGTGCCTGCTCTGGTCGCTTTCCAAATCAAGGCTGCGGACAAAGTTGCGGATGCTCGCGTCCTCGCTTTCGAAGGCGTCGCGCGGCGCAAAGGACGGGTGCTCGATCAAGTTCACGACTGGACTGCAAGGCTAGCTCAAAATGCCGATCCGTCCATTCAAGAGCACATCCGTCAGCGCCAAGCCCTGCTGGAGTGCGAGGCATCGTTGAGTACCGCGCTTGCATATCGCGAAATAAAACCTGCAGTCGTAGGCACATGCTCTCTCCCAGGCACAGATCTGGCCGGCCGCTATGAGCGTTTGCTCCACGACCTCCGCGCGAATTGGACACCAGCCTTGCGACAGCAAGACGCTCAGGCATTGCAGGTTCTGAAACAGCGCATCGACAGCATTGAAGCCGACCTCAGCCGAGACGTTCCACAATTCGCAACTTCCATTCGGCCGGTGCAAGTGCGCGATATTGTTGCCCAACTTCAATCGGGCGAACTGCTGATCGAGATCGTCGCCTACCCGCACCAAGGAACTGGACAGTCGGACCGTTACGGCGCCTTTCTGCTCGATCATGAGGGGCGCTTGAATTGGCTGGACTTGGGGTCCAAGCAGGCTTCCGATAGAGCCGTACGTGATCTTTTTGCGGCGGCGGACGACTGGGCCAGCGCGGCTTCTGCGCATGAAAGACGCAATGAGGAGATAGCCCAGGACACCGCGAATGATTCGCTTAGAACGCTTTCGCAAAACCTGAGTCCCCTCCTGTCGGAACTGGACCAGAGGAAAGATGTTCGACGCCTGAGAATCGTGCCTGATGGAATGCTCAACCTGGTTCCCTTTGCTGCTCTGACCGACAAGGGCGGGCATCCGCTCGTCGAGCGTTTCAGTATCAGCTATCTCTCCTCCAGTCGGGACCTGGTCAGCTTTTCCACATCGGCCCACCGCAGTGAAGCCCGCGAAAGTCTCATCATTGCCGTGAGTCCTGGCGGCGGAAAGGCAGGCTTGCGCAGTGTCGCGTCTGCGGCGTTCCGGTCGGAAACGCTGGAACGTCTGACCGGCGCGCAGGCCGAAGCTCATGCAGTTAAGCGATGGATTCCTCGCGCACAAGTTTTCGGGGAAGGACAGGCGACCGAAGAAGGCATCAAACGACTTCATCATCCTGCGCTGCTTCACATCGTCGGACACGGAGTAGTGAAAGGCAACGAGAACTGTGAGACTGATCCCGCAGCCGCCGGGTGCAAACTGAGCACCAACCCCGCCGAGCGAGTGATGAGCCTCTCAGCAATCGTGCTCGAGGAGGCCTACGGTCGAGGGCAACGCTCTTCACAGGATGGCCTGCTCACCGCGCTAGAACTTCAGACATTGGACCTCCAGGGTTCCGAGATGCTGGTGCTTTCGCAGTGCCGCATGGCCGATGGTGTCCCATCCACCGCGGATGGGGTATTCGGCATGCGCCGAGCTGCCGCGATTGCGGGAGTTAAAACGTTCGTTGCCCCGCTCTGGAAGATTGGCGATGGGCCGCAGCAGATACTAATGAATCGCTTTTACAAGGAATTGAGTCTCGGCACTGCCCGTGATGTGGCTTTACAAAGGGCCGAACTGCAGCTCCTCCATGCTCAGTCAACCGGTTCCTTTCTCACGTGGGCTCCCGTAATTCTCTCGGGCGATCCCGACCCTGCACCAAGCGAGTGGTTCCGTACGTCACCTGCAAAATAGACTTTGCCTGATCTAGGGCAGAGGCCAAGCTGTGCAACGATCTTGCCTTGCCGAGAAGATGAAACGAATCGCAACCAAGGAGCTGGCCCTGGTCGGGAGAGACGGTCCACAATTAGGAGCAAAGAAGATTCATGAGAGCCATCGAGGCATAGAAAACACACGCCTTCGCGCCTTTTGTGCCTGAAATCCGCCTGAGTGCTTTGAAAGGAATGGCGGGGACGACGGGACTCGAACCCGCGGCCTCTGCCGTGACAGGGCAGCGTTCTAACCAACTGAACTACGTCCCCACTCGCCAAACTAGAATTGTTGTTGGCAGATCTGCCAGAGCGGCAAATCTGTGTGCAAACAACTTATCTATCCTAACAGCTTATTGTGGAACGCGAAACCAATAGCGGACTCTTCTGTTTTCGAAATTCCATTGCGAGACGGGGATCTATAAACAATCGCAAGTCAACGCTAAAGCCGAAACTGGCTCTGCCAGCATGGCATGTTCGCAAGGACATCAATGCGCATCGTGCGTGACGCGCGCTCTTACGGCGCGTGGTACGGCTTAAATCCGGCGCGCTCCATGCCGCGCTGCGCTTCAGGATTTTGCATGAACACTTCCCAAATGTAGCCGGTGCGTGCATTTTCCGCCATGATCAACGTGATGCCGCAATCAATACCGACAACGTCGGTGTCGTACCAGCCTTTCAGCGGATTGAAGGCGTCCACGAAACCGTAGCAGCTCATCGCGGATTGATAGCGGTTGTGAATGGTTCGCATGACCCGCATGGTTTCTTGGGGTAGAAACGGCAAAGAACCGCCCGCAGCCGCAGGCGCGACCGTGCCATCGATGGGTCCGACTGCCGGCGGTCCGCCCCATATCACATAGCCTTTCTCTGAGTCCGATGCCGTTATCCCCCACAAGTCCTGGCTGTAATCAGGGAAACGCCGGCCTAACTCAATGCAAAAGCGGCGGTGCACTTCGGTGGCGATCACAGAGTTTTGGAAATAATCCGCATAGCGGTCGCGTTTGCCGCGGAAGTCGAACCAGGCTTGCGAATACTGATGCACAAATAGTGGCGCGAACGACCCGATATAGCGCAGCCCCTCGTATTCGAACATCGTCCGCTTCCACGCATCCCAGGCCTCGGGACGCAACGGGTAGGTGGGCGATCCCAGGCCCAGCAGGTACATCATCATCATTTCGTTGTAGTAGTCCCAGCGGTAAGGCAAGAACCCGTTCTCTGGAAGCCAGCCGTGCGGCAGCAGGGATGTGTCTTCTGATAACCAACTCCACTCCACGCGATTGGTAATACTATGTGCCAGCAGCGTGATGTCGGTGTCGCGAAAATGAGTGCGGCAGGTCAGGATGCCGCAGAGCAGAATGGCAGTGTCGATCGACGACACCTCGGAATCCCATACCCGGTCTCCGGTGTTAATGTCCGCCCAGTGATAGAAGAAGCCGCGGTGATGAATGAGTTTACGAGAAAGAAATTCCAGGGTGGTGATGACTCGCTGGCGAGCGTCGGAATGCGGAATGAAGCCGCGCTTGTCAGCGATGCAGATTGCAGTTAACCCAAAACCAGTGGCTGCAATGCTCCCCACTGTTGTGCTGTCGGTGGCTGCCTTGCGGGCGTTGCAGCGGTCTTTCACCAAGCCGGTTTGCGGACCTGCCTGCTCCCAGAAATAGCAGCAGCTGGCACGCTCCAGGTCATCAAGCAACTGGTCGTCTTCCGGGCTGAATGTGGGTTGGGGCTTGGTTGGCGTTGACGCCGCTGACAATGCGGCGATTGCACCGGAGAATGGAATAGCGGCCGCAGTTCCCGCCAGACTTCTCAGAAACTGCCGTCGCGCAGAAGTCGCCTTCACATTCCGATGTTAAACGATGTTTAATGTTGGAATCTGTCGGGTAATCAGCAGAGGAACTAAGCTCTGACCCCACCTCTGCCTGGCAGGACAGCCATAAGCGTGCAATCGCACGACCGTAACTCGATAAAAGCTTTTCATTTGCTCAGAGAGAATGTCCCAGCGCAAAGTTTATTCTTGCGATAACTGCGAATACGCATCAGTGTCAGGGAAAGTTGCACAGATTGTATATTGGGAACATGAGCACGGGAAGAAAAGTCCTATTGATCGTTCTTCTCGCGGGGATGATCGGTTCCCTGCTCTGGGTACGGCACATCCAACGCCAGACCATCCGCCTGCTCGGTGTGGTCATTACACGCGACACCGATCCGAGAAAAGAGCTGCCGATTGCAGGCGTTCAGATCACTGCGGCTGACGGCACGACGTTGATCCGTGATGTGTCGGATTCATCAGGCGCCTTCACCATAGTGCTGCACCGGCGCTTGTTACAGGGACGGCGCGTCGTGCTGCTGCACTTCCGTCACTCCGATTATCAACCTCTCGATCTCACAGTCGAAGTCTCCGGCAACATTACGGTCGCGGCTTTAAGTCCAGTCGAGCGGCCTAAACCAGCGCAAGACAATCTTCCGGCACACACCATCGGCAATGTTGTAATCAGGTACTCAATCAAGACTAATACCGAAGTGGACGTAGGCAGTACGGTCAGGTCATTTGAAGTCGAAAACAAAGGCAACGTCCGTTGTGGAGAGGGGCCCCTCTGCTCGCCGGATGGAAAATGGAAGGCGGCATCCGGAAGCATTACGCTCGATGCCGGCCCGAACAACGTGTTCCGCAACGGCCGAGCCTCCTGCATAGCAGGCCCGTGCCCATTCACCAGGATTAACACTGCGGCGCTCGAACACCCAGGGCGCGCAGTAGTGGTTTCCGCCACCGTGTGGTCCGATACGGCTACTTTTCTGGTTGAAGCCGAGGTCGTTCACCCGATGATTAGCGATGTGGTGAGAAATTCGTATCCGGTAATTTTCGGAAACGCTCTTAACTTTACTCTCCCGCCCTCCGCTGAAGGCGTGAGTATTCAGGCAGAGGCAGATGGCCAAAATATTTTCTTCCCGTTGGGACCCAATCTCTTGCTCAGTTGGGCCAATTGCAATGCACGCTCAAATTCCGACCAGACCCATGTGTATCGCTGTGAGCTCAAGCCTGGATATCGCTGGCTGAAGTCCGCCGGCTAAAGCTCGCACACTGATCACTGGCCGAGCGTCACACTCAATCCCGTGGTTAGAATGATGTCGTTCTGCTTCTTGCCTAGCGGCGGGTTGGTCACATAGATATCGGAGAACGAGTTCTGCCATCCCAGCCACTTGTTCATTTTGGTCACTGTGCCGAAAACGAAGTTGCCACGGTACTCTCCCAAATCACTCAAATCCGGAAAAAACGTAAGGCTTTCATTCAGCGCCGTGCTCTTTCCCAGCTTGTGCATCAACTCCTCCCCGATGGTAAGCGCGGCAAAGTTTCGCGTGAGGCCAGTGTATGACTCGTGGGTATAGTTCAGGCCGGCAAGCAAATCCAAGGTTGTGTTGTCATTCTTGATCGCATGATAGCCGCCACCACCGCCGAACACTGAACGGATGTTCAAGCCCTGTAATGCATCGGAGAAGAAATCGGCGGCTCCGAACGCGAATACCCGGTCACGAAGATCATGGTCGTAGCGCAGACCGCCGCCCGCGGTGTTCGCGGTCGTAGAAGGAACAGCGCCGGCGGCGTCGTTACTTGCATACACCGAGTTCTCGTACAGGCCCAGCTTGTCGTGCACAGTCTGGCGCGTCGCCAGGAATCCAATGGACAAATTCTTGGTCTCGCTATTACCGCGGGTCAAGGCAAATCCAGCATTTAGCCCGGTCTTCCATTCTTGGAACAATCCGGGATGAAGGGACTTCTCATAGGCTTTTTCTTCAGCGTCATTGCGCAATGTTTTGACGTTCGCCACGGAAACTTCGACCGGAGCAGCCCCCGAAGTTGCGACCTGGATTTTGTCATCCGAAGTGGAAACCGCACCTACAGCTTTTCGCCCATCCTGAAACTCGACATGCAACGGCTCAGCCGACTGAATGCCTTGCACGGCGTCCCATTTGAGGGTCAAGTCACCCGCATAGTCGGTATGCAGGACCAGTGTTTTTCCATCGGACTTGATCACAGTGCCGCTAAGATGGTCCCCATTCTTGAGCGAAACCTGGTCAGTGGCGGATGAAAAGATACCTATGGAAACAACAAATGCAATCAGCAAAACGAGCTTGCGCACAAGACCTCCAGAGAAGGTGATCGCAAGTAGTGTCTATCGCGGGAATGACCGTTTGCAAGTCGGTCAGGCGGGAATACAAGTGCGATCAACGCGGCCAAGGTGAGATAGCATCAGCGAGTGTTCGTCATCGCACTCAAGCGCGCTCAGGTCACTCGTTGTGACGTATGGGTTCTCCGATGTACAACGAATTGCTCTCTCGATTAAACCCCGCTTGGACGCAACCCCCACTTCCATCTGACATCAAAGGTACCCGGGAGCCGGGATTGTGGCGAGACATTAGCTCACTGCTTTTGCCCATTGCCTACCTGGCTCCCATTAGCATTCTCCAGCCTTTTTAGTCTTTCCTGTTTTTCGTCCAGAAGCTGAGTGATCTCCTGCACCAGTGACATAAGCTTCTCCGGATCCTGTTCCTGTGCAGCCTTTTCACACAAGCTCATCCAGCGTTCCTTTTTTTCGCCTTGCATAGAATGGATTCCCCTCTTTGGCAGACGTTGATAGCAGGTATTTAGCATGCGCCTCAACCGGGTTCAGTCCTATATCGAACAGTACGTGCGGCGGCGGTTTCAATCAGAAACGGGGAAGGTCCCCCGGCCGATTGCCTTCGCGAGAGATGAGAATTCGTCCGCGCCCCCGAGTTCCAGCCGGAGTTATCGAGGAAAATAAGAGTCGATATGCTCCATGATAGAACGCAAATTGTTCATTCGCGTGGTCAGTGAGTTGTAGTCGGTCAATGCGTTAGTGCGGTCCGAATCAGTTACCTTGAGGTCCGGATTTTGCATGAAAGAAATCACCGCGTTCCCTGAACAGCCCTCGAGCATTTTTCGTGTCGCATCCACCCAGTCATGGACAGCGCGCTTCCATTTTCCGATGCTGGCCGCATCTCCATCTAACAGATCCGGCGCAAGCGCCTTCAGTTCTTGGCCATCCGCAAGGGCATAGAAGAGTATCGAGAGCTTCTTATCTAACTTCCGTTTATGACTGATTCTGCTGAATTGCTGATAGGCGAGCATTAACAGCACGAGAACTTGAACTCCCAAAATTGCGAGATCAATGGTCTGTGAATGAGCAAGAACACGGAACAGCGCGCTCATATGAACTCCGGCATGAGTGCCGAACCACAGCATAGGCGCTCAGTTGCTGAAGGGCTGGCACTCGGAATACAGGTTAGGATTGCAGGCTGACGTCAGCAGCCAACTCCGGGGGTTGTGAGCGCCGCGGGCGGAGCACGGCCGAGAAAATCCCGCAGCAGCGGAGAGGGCCGAAGAAGCGTCTCGGAAATCTCACTGATCAGCCACCATTGGCGATGTCCTGTAGCAAGAAGGATCGGCGAGCTGATGATTGCTAACCAAATTAGTGGAACAGCGCCGGCAAATGATTTGGCCCCGGCTATATGTCTGGCTAAACGCGAGTCTTCGACAATAAATGGTTCGCTGTGAATGTCATCGCTGACCGAGATGGAAGGAAACAAGATTAGCGCGGCGCAAAGCAGAGCGCCCAAATGCAATAACTGCTTCGGTTCGAATCGACGCTGGCGATGCTCCAGCAGCCTGGCAATTACCAAGCCGGAGATAATCGCCCATACGGCATTTAGAAGTAGTTCCATCGTTTAGTTCGGATGATCAAGGGATCACCAGTATGTTCTGGCGATGCTCGCTCCTTGATTGAGAGTCACAGACTCTATCAACTACTTGCATTTAGATGCAAAAAGGTAGGCTTCAGTCCGTGAAAAAGGCGCCTCTCCGCGCCCTTTTCACCCAAATTCAGAGCTGTTGGCCTTACGTGAGTAGGAAATTCAGCGTGCCTTTTCCTCGGTACCGAACCCCGCTTCTGCCTGAAACTGCTCGCCTATATTTTTCACTACGGCATTTAATCCAGCAGCGATCCGCTGGCGGCAGAGCTCAATCGAAGAATGAGTAAGCTGATCCAGTGAGCGTTCGCATTCTTGCAGAGTCTCTGCCGTTTGCGCCTTCAGCGATTCCGAAAGGGACGCGACAATTCCCTTCTGGATAATCCTCATATTTCCGGCAGCTTCGTCCAGTTGGTTGTCGATGGTTTGCGCACCCCGATTTTGCAGCTCCTGCAGAATGCTATTGGCAGCGGCTTCGATTTCGTTGCGCGCGTTGCTCAGAGTCTCGGTGGCCATCTGAGCGAGGCGTCCGTCGAGGCCCGATTCCCACGAGTGCAATGAGTCGTTCAGCGCGCCTACACGATTGTCCAGTTGCTCAATCTGCTCGTGCAGACGCAACGATTCCCCCGCAACCTCGACGCGTAGCTGCTCCAGGTCCTCGCGCCGGGTGTTGTGTTCGTCGCTGAGACTGGTTTGGAGAGATACAAAAAGCTCTTCACTAGTCCGCTTAAGCTGGTTGCGCCCATCTGTCAGTTTGCGCTGCAAATCGCCGACGCCGTCCCGCAACTGTTCGCGAATGGTCTCAACGATCTGGGTTGAAATCTGACCAGCCCGCTCCTCAACGACTGCAAGCTCTGCTTTCGACCTGCGCTGAAACTCGTCCTGGACTTCGGCCACCATCTTTTCGATTGTCGTCTTGGCTGCCGACAATGTATGTGAAGCCTGTTCGCGCGCTTCGTTAACAACTTTCGGGCTGAGGTCCTGTCGCAACCGTTGCTCGATCTGCTGTTCGAGTTCTGCAGGGATGCTGGCCAGCGACACGTCAAAGCGGCTGCGGTTCGCGTCGGCGCGCGCCAGCTTTTCTTTCATGCCAGCAATTTCGGCATGAAGCGGACGCACCAGCTCCAAAATTACTTTTTTCACGTCCTCTTCCGACAGTTTGGGCCCGGACCCGGAGCGTTCGATCGGGGCACTCATCACCTCGACTGAGCTTTGCGAGGCCGCGGTCAATTGCGGTACTTTCGGCAGTGGGGCGGCGGGCAGCGTAAGAGGCCAATCTTTGGGGAAGCTCTGCAGCCCCCAGAAATTCCCCGGATACTCGAGTTGTGCACCGAGTCTCCAACTCTGGCTGTCCAATCGTTGACAGGAAACCACCTGCGCAGTCGTCCCGCGGCCATCCTTGCTGTGGAAGTGAAGTGAAACGCCAGGATCAAGTTTCGCGCGCGAGCGGATCGCGCAACCATGCGCATTGACCACCAGAGTTTCGCAGACCTCAGAATAGTGAGCGCCGTTCAAGCTGGTTACCAGAATTGGCATTGCGACCGGAATTCTGGAGCTGCGTCGAGGCGAAGCGAGGATATCTTCACTGTTCATATATAAGCCTTGTGGATCGAGAAATGGACTTCATTTGTGCCAAAACGGGCGGAGTGCCACCTTGGTTTCACCATACCTCTAAACGTGACTGGTTGGGGGCACTCGAAGGTATCGGGCGACAGTGTCTGATGGCAAGTGTGTCACTGCCTTTTCGTAACCGGGGACGAGGGCGCTATAGGCTACGAGTCTTTGCGGTAAAGCAGGTCGCGTATGGCTTTCCGGCGCTCCTGATCGAGTTCCCGGTTGCTGACGCGTTGGGCGGCACTCGAGTTAGCCGAAGCTTCTTCCTCGCTGCATGAAGGGCAACGATTGGCAAAGCCCGGCTTGCCGGGCTTCAGTTCAAACTCCTCTGAGCAGATGCTGCAAACTTTGATCGGGAACGCCATGGGACCTCCACTCACCTGACATTGAAATAATAAATGCTGTCGGCAGGTGACGATGCCAGGGGCTTACTCCTTCAGGCAGAACCTTGTTTGTTACAAATTCACGTCACACATACGACTTTGGTGTAGGTTCATTCGGTAAAAAGCGTCCATAATTGCGATGTTCGATCTCTTCGCTCTACGGAGACAATTCTCTATGAACCGCCTCGCGATCGGCTTCGGCTTAAGTCTGTTTCTATTTTTCAACCTCTCAATCAATGCGCAACAGAACAAGACATCTGGGGACGATGCTTCGTCCGTGCGTCTCACGGTAACGAACTACATCGAAGCCTATTACACCGGCGATGCTGCCCGAATGCAGCAAACGCTGCATCCTCACTACCTGAAACATAAGATTCATGGAGACATTCCGATGCGGGAGCAGACTGGCCCGCAATTGGTAAACGACGTTCGCAGTGGCGGAGGCACGCACATGGCGCAAGCGCAGCGGACGGAAAAAGTCACCGTGCTGGACGTTGCGGGAAACATCGCGTCCGCCAAACTCGTGACCCCTGGGTGGGTAGATTACATGACGCTTTCAAAAACCAATGGTGAATGGAAGATTCTCTCGGTGGTGCAGCGAATCGATAACTAGAAAATAGTTTCGAGGCTCGGCGTCGTTTCGCCATTGCAGGGGCGCCGACCATGATCAAACAAATGATCAGCGCGTTCCCAGGAAATCTCAGGGCCAGCACCCAAGCTGGCTTTACTTGCTTTTCAGTCCATCGCGGTAAGCCATCGCTTCGAGTTCCACTCGGATGGCGTCAGCGACCGGGACGACGGGACGAGCCTCGAACGTGAATGCAGGCAACATCGAACAGAACTTATGCACTTCGAGTGGGTCGTCACATTCCATCAACATATATCCGCCCCAATCGCCGACGCGGATGACGAACGCCTCGATCTTGAAATTGCCGGGAGCTTTCCACGGGCTGAATACCTCCAAAATTCGCTTCTGTGCATTTTCGTATTCTAGGGGCGTGCCCTGCGGACGCTCGTTCCAAGTGATCATGTACTTCATAATTTCTCTCCTTTTTTCGATTTTCATTATTTTGATCGGCCCCGTCGTTTATAGAAATGGCTAGCTACTGGCCACGGGAAGTGTCGGGTAAGGATACGCTGCTCGCTCGAATTGTTCAGGGAATTTGAATGGAACCCCGATTTGTCGCCAATTAATTTCTGTTTGCAAGCAGACGCTGGCTTCCTCGATCAGTCGGCGTAGTTGCCGCGGGGTGCGGGGGCGGCGGAGCCGGGGGCCCCCATGTTTGCCGTTTTTGCCAATCGGATTTCGATCGAACGACGCAACTTTGGTGGGCAGTGCAGGACTCGAACCTGCGACCTCCTGCTTGTAAGTTAAACAATCCCTCTAACCTGCTGAATGCAAATCGCTAGTTTACAGCCATTTCGAGCATATAAAGCAGGAAGTCATGGTTGCCTACTGCTGAGTGTACTGCTGAGTGCCTTCCGGTTTTTGCCTCAAAAATAAACCTATGTGGTAATGTTCAATAAATCATGAGCATCCATGACAAAGTGATCCATTGGACGCAGAAATTTCTAGGCCGTGCGAAACCATGCCCACATTTAGCCCTAGATGAACTCGGCAGGTGCGAGGACTGCACCGCATGGTATCCAGATTGGAACCCTCCGGATCGTGGGTCGGTCACACGCTCATCAGAATTGTCCATCCTTGCACTTGAAGAGCCGTGAATCCCGTGAGCACACACTACAAAGTCATCCATTGGAACGACGAATGGTCTGGTTGCTTAGAGATCAGAGCAGCCGCTTCAGGGGACGGTTTCCCAACGATTGCAGAGGCGGCTCAAGACTTGGCTAACGCTGGTGATTACATTGTCGCCGTAGATGACGGAACCAGACGGTCGTTAACAAAAGAGGAAGAGCAAGAACTGGCGTCTCTTCGACGTATAGCTAGTTGAGCCTTCAAATCGTTCAGGACTTCCAATTCCAGCTCAGAGAGAAAATCACGTTGCGGCCTTTGCATGTTCGCTGTGATCCGTTCTTCAATACTGCGCTGCGCTGATCGTGGTTTCCTCATGCTGCGTGCCTTACGCAGCGACAGTCAGCAGCACAAGGCCATTTAGGATTCGCTGCGATTACTTCGGCCTGCTTTTGTTCGGCCTGCTGTTCCGTGGTCATGGTTTGCACCTGCTCATCCTCTGCGGCCTCTCGTTTGCGTCTCTGCTTGCGTGAGGGCCTCAGCTTTTCCAGCCGATTCTTGAGCACTCGGAGCAGCTCATCACGGGTGATAAATCCTGCTTTGATCTTCGCGGCCTCAGCTTTCATCAGTTTCTTACGGTACGTCTGACTGACGCCTAGCAGCTTGTGAATGCCTTCGATTGGAACCTTATCCGTGTGCATCAGCGTGACCGCACGTGCGGCCTTCACTAAATTTCTGACAATGCGTTCCTTCCAATGGAGGATGGCAGGATCGCAGCCGTGACGTTCAGCCTCTTCCATTGCAAACCTTGTGGTCAACGGAACGAACATAGCTCTATAACCTCTCCAGGGCCTCTTTGTCAGGCTCTCCGCTGGTCGGCATGGCCTCTTGCGCTGGCCTGTGCTGTAATCCGTGATCCAGCGGGAATAGTGACCCAACCATGAGCCGTACTGCTTCGTCAGATAGCCGTCTTGACGCTTCATTCCTGCTGAGTGTGCTGAGTGGAAATGGATGTCAAGCCGTAAGTTACTGAAGATATGGTGGGCAGTGCAGGACTCGAACCTGCGACCTCCTGCTTGTAAGGCAGGCGCTCTAACCAACTGAGCTAACCGCCCGATAACTGACGGGCACGGGGCCTAAGCCAGGATCGAGATGCCTGACCATTCATTCGATGCTGCGGTGCGTCGAGGGGCATTGGCGGTCGGACCGGGGCTTGGCGGCTCCTTCTGTGATTCTCCCATTAAATGAACGCAGGTGTCCATCGTCGCCGTTGCGGTTTTCAAAAAGCGTTTAACCCCAAACAGCTTTAACCGCAGAGAACGCCAAGTCCGCAAACGCAGCCTGTAAGTTTCTTTATCTACGAATCTTCGCGGTTTTCTTTGCGATCTCTGCGTTCTCTGCGGTTAAAGCTTTTGATTTTAACAGTCGGCGCGGGCCCGCCCACCCAATGATTCATGATCAATGCGGGGCGAACTCGAAGTCGCGAATCACTACGGACTGATCTTGTGCCGGAGTCTGCTTAAAACTCCAGAGATTTATACCCACTGGCGCGGCGACTTGCGGAATATTGGTCGCGTCAGAGGTATACGTCTCGGCTTTGATCACCTCGGCAACTTTCCCGATGGGCTGAGCGCCGTTCATCAGCGTGAACACGATGTGGTCCGGGAACCACTCAAACCTCGCCGTCGTGAGGGTTCCTCCGCTGACGCGAAAGTTGTCTTCCCATGCAGAAACTCCCTTGGGCTTGCGATGACCGGTGGCGGGATAAACAGTGAAGTCGGCGTTGCATCCGTGACAAGTTTTATTCCATTGGGAAAATTCAATGTCGATTTCGTCTTCCGCGTCCGCGCCGATGTGGTGCGTGGGGCCATAGCTGAACAGACCGAGCACGGTCGTCGGATCCATGGCGTACACGTCGCCCTCGACGATCCATTGGTAGGTTCCGAAGCCCAGGTTCTCAGTTGTGAATAACTCTCCGGCCGTCCATTTTCCATTCTGTTGCACGATTCGGAGATGCAGGTATCCGTGGGCATCGATGGTGACGTTGGCGGGATCGCCGGGCGCAACGCCAGCCATGTGTCCGCTGGTGAGCTTCCACGAACGTCCGGCCCACGTAACTGTCTGGGCATCAGCGCACCGCAAGGTGCAGAACAAAACGCTGCTCAAGATCATCCAAAGTCCTAATTTTTTCGACATTGCCTTCTCCTGTCTCGAACAAAAACTTTTCTGCTGAAAATTGCGTTAACTCTGGTTCTCCATCCCACGCTGACGCACGCCGATAAAAATCGGTATCGCGAGCAGTTGGGCTGCAACCGAGAAGCCAATCAGAGCGCCGACCGAAACGTCATACAGCTTGCCGATGATAACGCTGCCGACGAACCACGCCACTCCGTACACGGCGGTAAACGTGCCGTAAGCAGACGGCCGGCGCTGCTGCGGGACCATGGTAGCCACAGCGGCCGGAATAATCGATTCGTGCACACCCATTCCCAAGCCCCACAGGGCCGAGCCGATCAGCGCCAGCCAGAAGCCTCCGAGGAAAACCAGCGGGGCAGAGGCCGCGGCGATCAGGGTTAGGGGAACAAGAATCCAGATCCCGGCTCGATCAAAAAGGCGTCCGAAGACAAGCGAGCCGACGCCGCTCACCGCCATAGCGACAGAATAGAACAGCGGCACCCAGGTCTTGGGGATGACCGCAGCTTTTTCGAAGTGAAAAGCCATCAGAGAGAAGTCGGCGAACCCGGCCGCGACTAATGCCGCACCCACAAGATAAATCCAGAAGACTTTCGGCAATCCGGCGGCGTGGACGTCGGGAAGGCGGGTGGCCTCCAGATCCTGCGGCTTCGGATACAAAAGCCGGGCAGTGAAGATCAGAATGACAGTCAGAACTGCAGGTATGAGTAGAGCTGCAAATGCGGCCCGATAATCTCCTCCGCGCGCCAGGACAAAGGCAATCACCAACGGACCAGCCAATGCGCCCAGTTGATCGAGCGCTTCGTGAAGTCCAAAGCCGAAGCCTAACCCAACCTGCTTGGCTGCGTGCGACAGCATCACGTCGCGCGGAGGGTTGCGAATGGCTTTGCCAATGCGCTCGGCGATGATGAGCAGTCCAGCGACTTGCCAGTTCGGTGCCCATGCCAAAAGTGGCACGGCGGTCATCTGCATGGTGTACCCGAAGAGAGTCATCGGCCAGAACTGATGGGTGCGCTCGCTGAGCTTGCCCGAGACGATGCGCAGGCCGTAACCGAGCAATTCCCCGAAACCCGCGATGAAGCCGACCAGCGCGCCGCTGGCGCCAAGAATTGCGAGGTACGGACCGGTGATGCTGCGGGCGCCTTCATAAGCCCAATCGGCAAACAAGCTGACGATTCCGATGGCGATCACGAACTTGAGCGCTCTGCTCTTGAGCTCCGACTGTTGAGTCTCGCTAGTCATGTGACAATCTTCTCAGCATCAGAAACGCCCCGACGATTTCTTTCACATCATCTCCTCTCCAGGCAAGGGCGGCAAATTGACACGCTCAATTCTCGTGTACGGTTTGCTACAATGTTGAGCGGCGATGGAGTTCGCCATAACCGCCCCTCCCGGGCTGATGACTCCTACTACTTCTTGGTAGGAGTTCGTCATGCTGCTAAGCATCATTTGCGTAGCTGTCGGAGCTGTTGCCGGTGCTCTCGCCCGGTTTTTAATTACTCACCTGTCTTCGGAATTATCACACCATCACGGCTTTCCCTATGGGACGTTGATCGTAAACGTAGTCGGATGCGTCATCGTTGGCTATGCTCTCACCTGGACCGCTGACCATGAACATGATCGGTGGCGACTGTTGATGGCGACCGGCTTTTGTGGAGCATTTACAACCTTCTCCGCTTTCGCATATGAGAGCGTTGCATATCTGCATGAAGGCAAAGCTGGGGCATTCGTGCTTAACATCGTAGCCAACAATTTGCTGTGCATGTTTGCGGTTCTTCTCGGCGTGCGGCTCCATCGCGGATAGCGATA
Source organism: Terriglobales bacterium (assembly GCA_035493765.1). Taxonomy (GTDB): domain Bacteria; phylum Acidobacteriota; class Terriglobia; order Terriglobales; family Acidobacteriaceae; genus Gp1-AA145. The sequence goes on along the minus strand of DATJHT010000106.1, from coordinate 11,447 downwards.
ATCAAACACAACAGGGTAAACTCGCAGCTTGCGCCGCCTGATCATCAATGCCGACGATTTTGGGCTGACGAGCGGCGTGAACCGCGGAATCGTGGAAAGCCACGCTCACGGCGTGGTCACGTCTGCCACCTTGATGGCCTGCGGCGAAAAATTTGCCGAAGCCGCGGTTCTGTCCGCGCAAGAGCCTCGGCTCAGCGTGGGATGTCATGTCGTGTTGGTGGACGGAGTCCCGGTATTAGATGCAGCGACCGTTCCCTCGCTGACCGTTGGGCCCAAATTTCGCGATCGCCTGACAAATTTCGCCATGCGTGCTGCGTCCGGTCGCCTGGACCCGGCTCAGGTCGAAGCCGAAGTGACCGCTCAAATTCAGAAACTTCAAGCCGCCGGTATTGCGGTTTCCCATCTGGACTCGCACAAGCATACCCATATGTTCCCGGTTGTGCTGAAGGGGATGCTGCGCGCCGCCAAAAAGTGCGGCATCCGGGCAGTGCGAAATCCATTTGAGCCGCTGGTAGTTGCCACCGTGCGCCACTGGAAACGTCAATTCCAGCTACGCCTCATGCGGCGCTTTCGCGCCGGCTTTCAGGAAGCCCTCGTTGAGGCTGGAGTTGTCACCCCTGACGGCTGTGTCGGCATTGCCGCTACTGGAGGGCTGACCCAGGAGGCTTTTCAATCTCTTATTCAGAACCTTCCTGAAGGAACTTGGGAGTTTGTCAGCCATCCCGGCTACAACGATGCCGAACTGGACGTGGTCCAGACCCGGCTGCGCGATTCCCGTGAGAAAGAACTTGCGATTCTTACGTCTCCGGCAACAAAAGAAGCCCTGGAACGAGAGGGCATTCATCTGATTTCCTACCGCGATTTGCCCCTCCAAACCTAAGAAACCGGCGAAAGTATCGGCACTCTCGGCAGTACCAACACTTTCGGGCTATCGCTGCTTGTGCGTATGCGGGGTATCATTGGACGATTTCTATGGAAAAAAGGCCCGAGTCACGAGTGTCGGCTGAAATCCCCGTACGCGTATTTGGTATGAATGCGGACGGCAAGGCCTTCTTCCAGAAGGCAGTGGCATCGAATTTAAGCAGCGAAGGCGCGACCCTGACGCGGGTTGAGCACTCATTGAAAGTTGGCGAGGTGATCGGCATACAGCATGCCGACAAGAAGGCCCGCTTCGAGATTAAGTGGGTAAAACCGGGATTCTTGCCGAATACCGTTGAAGCTGGAGTACAACTGCAGGCTGGTCAAACCGCGCCCTGGGCAGAGGCAACGTCCGAAACTAAAACCGCGGCGCTAGTTGCACCGCGGGGCTCAGACAAGCGCAGGTTCATGCGCCACAAAGTCAGTTTTCCGCTTACCATCAGCTTCACCGATGGCAGCCGTCCGCACATGCAATGCAGCGCTACCGACATCGGTGGCCGCGGCTGCTATGTAGAGAGTCTGTCCCCCTTGCCAATAGGCAGCGAACTGATTATTACTTTCTGGATCGATTCTCAGAAGATCACCACTAAGGGTCTGGTCCGCGCCAGCGATCCGGGAGTGGGCATGGGCATCGAATTCACCGTGCTGGAAATGCACCACCAGGAAAAACTTCAACAGTATCTCGAGAAGATGGACAAGGGCTTCTCGGTCTCTGCCACCCAAGGCAGCTGAAGAGCAGCCTTCGAATCCTTAAAATTGAATCCCCGGCAAGCTCCGGCCATCGAATCGTGCATGGCAGACGGCCGCAGGCTGAGGCTCGGGATTACGTGCTATCCGACGTACGGAGGCAGCGGCGTCGTCGCGACCGAACTGGGTCTGGAGCTGGCGCAACGCGGCCACGAGATCCATTTCATTTCGTATGCACAGCCCATTCGCCTGACGCGGCCCGCCCCGAACATTCACTACCACGAAGTTGAAGTTTCACGCTATCCATTGTTCGAGTATCCGCCATATGATCTGGCGCTAGCCACTCGCATGGCGGAAGTCTCTGAGATCTACGATCTTGACCTGCTGCACGTGCATTACGCCATTCCGCATTCCGTGAGCGCGATGCTGGCGCGGCAAATGCTGGCATGGGGACCTAAGCACCGCCGTTTGCCGTTCGTCACTACATTGCACGGCACAGACATCACCTTAGTCGGTCTTGATCCGTCTTATCTTCCGGTGACACGTTTTTCCATTGAACAGAGCGACGGGGTTACTGCAATCTCGAATTATTTGCGCGAGCGCACATTGACCGAGTTTGGCATAACCAACAATATCGACGTCATTTACAACTTTGTGAATTGCGAGCTTTATTGTCGCGACAAAGAACTGGGCAAGAGCCGCGCTGAGTATGGTCCTAACGGCGAGCGCATACTGGTACATGTATCAAATTTTCGCCCGGTTAAACGCGTGATGGACGTGATTGAAATTTTCGACCGCGTGCGCAAACAAATTCCCGCCAAGCTGTTGCTGATGGGCGACGGGCCGGAACGGTCTCCTGCGGAGCGGCTCGCTGTGCAGAAAGGCATTCACAACGACGTGATTTTTTTGGGCAAGCAGGAACAGGTAGCCGAGAAACTCGCCATTGCCGATGTTCTATTGCTCCCCAGCGAGCTCGAGTCGTTTGGGCTCGCCGCTCTTGAGGCCATGGCCTGCGAAGTGGTCCCGATCGGTACGCGTGTAGGCGGCATGCCGGAAGTGGTTGAGCATGGGAAGACCGGCTGGCTGGCCGATGTTGGCGATGTGGACGCCATGGCGAATTACGCTGTCGACATCCTGAGAGACGAAGATCGTCTCCGGGCCATGGGGAAAGATTGCCGCAAAGCCGCCTCAGATAAATTCTCAGCCAAGAAAATCATTCCTCAATACGAGGAGTTCTACTGGCGGGTGCTGGCGCGTTCTTCGTAGAAGAGCTGGCTCATATCGCTGGGCAATACCGGCAAGCGCAAGCGAACCAGGGTTCCGGTCCCATTGCGGCTGTCGATGGTCATTTTCGCAGTATCACCGTACAACACCTTGAGCCGTTCGGCGACGTTGGCCATTCCGATCCCGCCTTCGCCCAGTCCGGTCGGGCGTTCGAGTAACTGTGCCGCTCCCATGCCTACACCGTCGTCTTCCACTTCAACTGTAAGCAAAGAATCCGTGAGTAGGCTGCGGAGAAAGATGCTGCCGCCATCAATCTTCGAGGAAAGCCCATGCTTGATTGAATTTTCAACTAGCGGCTGTAACAGCATGCTGGGCACCATTACATCGAGTGATGCCGGATCGAGTTCCTTCACCACTTTCAACTTGTCGCGGCCGAAGCGGACGACTTCGATATCGAGATAGTTATCGATGAAGTCGATTTCTTCCTGTAAAGGGACGAAAGCGTCGCTGCTATGGAGCAGCTTGCGGAGAATTGCCGCAAGCTTGATGATCAGTTCGCGCGCGGTGTCGGGCGCGATGCGGACCAGGGACGAAACCGAGTTCAGGGTATTGAACAGGAAATGCGGATTGATCTGGTTCTGAAGGGCCGCCATGCGGGCCTGCAATAAGAGACGTTCCTGCTCTTCCAACTTGATTTGCAGGCGTACCCCGTTCCAGATTTTGAGCTCGATAACAATCACCGTGACCGAGGCCGCATAGCCCAGTGCCTCGATCCAATGGGGTTGGGGGGCGTTGCTATACGCAGGCACCCACCGCATCGCGGTATTCTGCATGAAACGCAATACCAGAATGCTGAGCAGAAACACCATTTGCCAGTCGGAGAAGCTGGGGCGGGGCTCGGTACGCCGGAACCAGCGCAGAACGCTGAGATAGTTGAATGGCGAAAATTTCCAGATCTCTTCGTGATTAGGACTGAACTCGCGCAACTGACCCGCTACCAGCCCGATCAAAGCGTTCATAGGAAGCAGCACCCAAGCCCCGTTGAACGCCGCCGGAACAGCCATGAGAGCTCCGCCGAAAGCGCCGGCGCCTCGCCCGGCAAGAGCTCCCAGCAGAATTGTGGTTTCAAATAAAAGATCGCCGGTGAACCTGTTGGCAGGACCGAATTTAATCCAGACACCAAGCACCAGAGCTTTGCCAATCCATCCGGAAATCACCAGCCATAAAACCAGGTAAATGCGGTCGCGTAACGAGCGGTCCTCGCGGAAGAGCAACGCCTTGAACTCCACGGAACGCACTAACGCAGCGGCGAGCGCGGCGGCGAGACCGAGCTTCACCATCAGGTTAATGAGAATCAGGCTGAGGCTCTGGTCCATGGATGTAGGAAGATGCTAAAAAGAATTTAGCACTGCGTGGCGATTGAAGTACTCATATTTGCTCGCCATTTTCAGTAGGGCCCGATAATGCCGCCAATGTGACGTATTGCCGGCTGTTTTTTGTCCTGCAGAACATCCAGGTACTTCAGTCCGATGCCGGTGTTAAAGAGAACAGTAGTATCCTTCTCGCCAAGAAATGGTTTACCGCTGGCCGGCTGCAACAGTTTGCGATAGGCCGCCAGGCTCGCAGCTCCCTCGGGCGCGGCGAAAATCCCTTCCCTGCTTCCCCACTCACGGACGGCATTGCGAATTTCCTGATCGCTGACCGCCACAGCAGTTCCGCCGCTACGTTTGAGAATATCGAGCACCAGGTAGTCGCCATACGGCCGCGGCACTCGCAGTCCGGCCGCAATTGTCGAAGCATCTTGCCAGGGTTCGACTGTCGTCCTGCTCTGTTCCCAGGCTCTTACCAGCGGCGCGCAGCCCTCGGCCTGAACAGCAATCATGCGCGGACGTTCGCCATCAATCCATCCCAACTGCTCCATCTCCTCGAACGCCTTCCACATTCCAATTACGCCCACGCCTCCGCCGCACGGAAAGATAATGGCGTCAGGCAGCTTGCCGTCGAGTTGCTCGTAGAGTTCGTACGCCATAGTCTTCTTGCCTTCCACGCGGTACGGCTCCTTCAGAGTGGAAAGATCGAACCAGCCTTCCTCATCTTTGCGCTCGGAGACGATGCGAGCGCAGTCACTTATCAGACCATCTACCAACGTTAACCTCGCACCGTAAATTTCGCATTCGATGCGATTGGCCGCCGGCACATCCCGCGGCATAAAAATGTGCGCTTCAATTCCCGCGGCAGCGGCGTATGCTGCCAGCGCACTGCCCGCGTTTCCGGCGGACGGCATTGCAAGCTTCTTCAATCCCAATGCCTTCGCGACGCTGATCGCCACAGTAACTCCCCGTGCTTTGAACGAACCCGTAGGGTTCAGACCTTCGTCTTTGATCCGGACATTCGGAAATTCGCGGCTGGCCAGAAGCGGCGTGAAGCCCTCGCCCAATGTCACCGGATCGACATCGGGTAAGACTTCCCGATACCGCCACAAGCTGGCTTCTCTGCCGCGCAGAGCTTCAGGCTTAAAGTAGTGCTTTAACTCTCCCAAATCGTATAAGGCAAAGAGAATTCCGCCGTCTTTCGGGCAAACGTTCTGCGGAATACCAGGTGCAAGGTGTGCACCACATTTGGTGCACTCAAGATGCATGACTTCCGACACCTGAAAAGTTTAGCAGGCGGGGGCGGCTGAATGGCGCCCGACTTCAGTCCGTTCGCAGTGCGCTCATCGGATTGATGGACGCCGAACGAAGCGCCGGCAGCAGTGACGCAACCAGCGCAAGCAGCAGTACGAGCACAGCCGCCGCCGACAACACTAGCGGATTAAATGGACTCACATTAAAGAGCAGCCCCTGCAGCAGTTTGGAAGCAGCGGCAGCGCCCAGCAATCCAATCGCGCAACCGATCGCGGCGAGCTTCGTCGCGGAGGCAAAGATCAGCCGCAGTATCCCCGAACGCTGCGATCCCAAAGCCATGCGAATCGCCATCTCCTGTTCACGCAATGCCGCGGAAAATGCGATCACGCTGTAAATTCCAAGCACAGCCAGCAATACGGCCGCGATCGCAAATGCGGAGATGATTGCAGTATTGAACCGCCGTGGAGCTTCACTGTCGGAAACCGCGCGCTCCATACTCTGCACTTGAGATAACGGCAATTGTGGATCGATAGACCGGACTGCTGCACGAAGCGCGTTGGCCATCTGCTCCGGCTCGGTGACTGTCCGGATCGCGATGTAGCCGGAGTTGCCATTGATATCTGTGGGCTGACCGATCGGTCCTAAACTTTTCTCGAATTGTTTGATGGGCTGATACCACTGCTCCTTGCTGGGATCATCGGGCGAGCTTTCCTTGACGTCGGCGACTTCTCCCACGATCGTGATCCACGGCGTCGGTGTCTCGGGTATGCCGATGCGGAATCGCTTACCGACGGGATCGCCATTGGGCCAGAAGTGCTGTGCAAACTTACGGTTGACCAAAGCCACGAGCTGACTATCTGGCGTGTCGGCATCTGTGAAACGTCGCCCCGCAAGCAACGGTGTGCCCATCGCCTCCAGATAAGCACCCTCGATCAGCATCGGAGTTGCCAGATTCAGGTTTGCGCCCTTCGGGGGAACGTAACCTTCCACGATAAACGTGCTGTTGCTGTCACTGCCTGCTGCGGGTAGGAATGACGTGACTCCGACGTACTTTACGCCAGGAAGCTGTTGCACCCTGCGCAGCACTTCATCGTTGAAGCTGTCAGCTTGCGCCTGCGTGGAATATTGTTTCTGAGGAAGCGAGTACCCCGCTACCAGGGTGTGATCGGGACGAAAGCCCAGATCAACTTCACGCATTTTTTCAAAGCTGCGCAACAAGAGACCGCAGGCGGCCAGCAGCACTAGCGCAATGGCGATCTCGCCCACTACGAGTGCAGAACGCAGTCGGGCGTGTCCTCCGCCTGCAGTTCCAGTGCGTCCACCCTCCTTTAAAGAATCATTGACGCTCGTGCGCAAGCCGGCGAACGCCGGCGCCAATCCGCACATGATTCCCGTGATCACGGCAAGACCGAGCGCAAACAGCACCACTTGCCAGTTGATTCCAATTTCATTGATCCGCGGCAGATTCTCCGGCAAGCTGCTGATGCCGACACGCAGCGCAACTTCGGCGAACAGCAGTCCGAGTATGCCGCCGGTGACACTGATCAGAAGGCTTTCAATCATTACCTGGCGCAACAGCGCGCGCGCACCCGCCCCTAAGGCCAACCGAACTGCGATTTCACGCCTGCGACGAATGGCGCGCACCAGCAGCAAGCCCGCGAGGTTTGCGCATGCAATCAGCAACACAACCGCGGTGGCGAAGAGAAGCGTGCGAAGCAGTTGGCGCGAGTCCCGAATCGTGTCCTCATGGAGCGAATGCACGACCGCATTGATATGCAGGCTGGACATAAACGGCGGGAACGCGGCCATGTTTTCCTTAGCAACCCGCTCCGCATCACTCTGCGCCTGCGCGCCAGAAATTCCCGGCTTAAGCCGTCCAACCATGGTGAAATTCCAGCTGCCGGGCCCGTCATCAGGAGTCAGGCTTAGTGGCACCCACAGCTCGCTCTGATTCAGCTGACCGGGGTCGAGCGGGAACTCGAAATTGCGTGGCATCACGCCAATAATTTCGTACGGCTTGCGGTCGAGCAGAATCTTTGTCCCCAGCACATTTCGGTTGCCGTGCAGCCGGTTTTGCCACGTGGCGTAACTGATGACCACAATCTGCTGTTTTTGTTCGTCCTCCTGCTGACTGTAATAACGGCCCATCAGCGGCTGCACTCGCAAAGCTGAAAATACTCCCGCACCCGTACGCGTAGCGTTCACTGGCGCCGGATCGCCAATTCCGGAGAGTTCGTATCCCGTTCGGCGATATGCCCCCAAACTTTCGAAGCTGTGCGTGTCGCGCAAGTAATTAGGGATCTCAGGACCAGTAACACTGGGCGCGCCATTCGCAACATCAGCGCCCTGAATGGCATCGCCGAGTAGCACCAGTCGGTCGGATTGCGGAAACGGAAGTGGCCGCAGCATCACGCATTCGACAATTGAAAATATCGCAGTCATCGCTCCGATTCCGAATGCAAGCATGAGAACTGCCGTCAACGAGAATCCAGGCGACTTGAGCAGGTGGCGAGAGGCAATTCGAAGATCGTGGAGAATCATGCTGAAGCTCCTGGGCGAACTCGGTGCAGACCTATTCGACTCAATGGATGCACCTGCTTAACCAAATACGAAGTTACCTAAGCGATTGTTTCATCAAGGCGCGGGATGGCACGAACGGGATGGTGTGCGCAATGAATGTTCGAAGCTGAACGTGTGTGTCCGATAGCGGACAGCCAGGTCAAAATTCCGGTAGCCACCTCCGGTCGCACACACATTGCGTTCGACAGGGTTGAGCACGCTCTTCGCCCCTGCATTGCAGCTCAGTAATTCATCGTGCACTATTGCGGAGTGTCTAATGGATGCCTTGCCTTCTCATAGAACTCGTTCTGCAACTTTAAGCTGGCATCATCAGCCTTTACGGACTGGATCGTCTTCACGAGCGTGCTGATCCACCAGTTCAATTGAAACTGCCCAAGCTCTTTGGTGGCGGCGGAGCCGTCCCCGGAATAGTGGTTCGGGAACCGCGCGTACCACCAGATGCCGGTGTAAACGTCCTCCGGCAGATTCTGATGGTGCTGGTCGGCCCCTGATTCCTTGTTCGCCCGGTCCAGATGCACCGTATCCGGACGCGCAATCATCATCTTGGAAGTCTCGCTCTCGCCGGCGTGCATGTCGATGGAGGTCTTCTTAGGAGGTCCGCCCGACTCAGGACTGCGCTGGTCGAAAACATAAACTACGTAGTCGTGCGGCTGATCGAGCTGCGATTGCGCAAAGTACGGGAGTAGATGCTCGTTCCCGCCGTGGCCATTAACAATGATGATCTTCTTGCAGCCGTTGCGTGCCATCTCATCGGTGGTCTGCTGCAATAGCTCGAGTTGCAACTCAGAGCTGTAAGCAATTGTCCCCGGCTGACTCTTGGCTTCGAAAATTTGCCCGAAATAATATTCCGGAAAGACTACGACGTATTCCTGCTCCGCGGCGTGCAGAGCTGCATAGCGAACGTCCAACAGGTCGGTTCCCAGTGGAAGATGTGGCCCGTGCTTTTCCAGAATTCCGAACGGCAGCATGCACGTGCCGCCAGCCTTCTGAATGCCCTTGGCGAAGTCTTCGGCTGTCAATTCTTCCCAGTGGACAGAGAGCTTTTGCTGGGCGTGGGCGACTGTGCAACTTAGGAGTACGACGAACGTAATTAATGGAAGTTTCTGCATGAGTTTGCCTCAGCGGCGAATTTTAGCACCTGACGGAATGACGGACAGCGAAAATTGCCCTACTTGGAGCGTTGAAAAAGGAAAAAACAAAAGCAGTCGGAGCTGCCACCCCGGCCGTATCCATGAGACTTTCGCTGGTTTTTCTAAAGTGATTCCAACAGAACGCACTCACGAACACGAGAGCGAATTCAATCAGTGCTGTTTTAGGACCGGATAGTCTCTGTTTTGCGTTCGCGTTGTCCAACGTTCCACTACACTCAGGCCGGCAATTGCTTCAGCAGCCCCTTCGCCCTCCTGAACCATGGCCGCTCACGCCGCTTGAGGTATCCCGGCAGCGTCGGCTTCTTGGCCAGAACTTTTTGCGCCCACTCGCGGGCTTCGGCGGTGCGTCCCTGAGATGCGAGAAAGCTTGCATAGTTCAAATAGGTCTCAGAAATCGTCGAAATCTGGATGGTTTTTTGGAATAGCGCGTCAGCTTTCTCTGGCTGTCCAAGCTTCGCGTAGGTGTGGGCCAGCAGCCCGGAGGCCCGGTAAAAGTCGTATTTAGGATCTTTGCTGATGACGCGTTCAAGGTCCGGCAACGCGGCGGTAAAATCCCCCAGTTCGATTTCCGCCAGACCGCGGCGATAGAACGGGTCCGGCGAGTCGGTACGCGACGAGATGGCCTTGTTGTAGCAGTCGCGGGCGCGCTGGTACTTCCCTTCCTCGAGGTAAAGATCGGCCAACTCTTCGTAGTTCCCTGCCGAAGGATTATCGAGCACAATGGCCTCTAGCTCACGAATCCGACGGCGGCGAGGGAAGACTTTGAGCGTTCCACGCAGCAGGCCGAGGTCAGGCAAAACTTCGACGAAGATGTAAATAATTGCGCCGAGGCTCCCGCCGATCAGAATAACGTACAGCCAGTAGGTCTCCGGGCGGCGGCGGATGAAGTGAACGATGGCAATCGCCACCAGAATGAAGTTCCAGGGGAACAGAAATGAGTAGAGCCCCAGCATGCGATGGGCGGAAATATATCAGAGATGGCGGATAGTAGTTAGTGACTTGTGGGTGGGAGCAGTAACCCGTGGCCTGCCGGGTCTGGGAAAGACCCACTCAGGCGGAGCCTGGAGGGTCGCACTCATGAATTTCCGGCAAACCACACTGTCCAAGGTAACTGATGACTGCCCTCTGACTACCGACCACTGATTTACAATTCCACCAGTGACTCTCCCCATCCGTCTTCTAGCCATCGATATTGACGGCACGTTGCTCAATTCTCAGTTTCACATTAACCAGGCAGATATTGCTGCCCTGCGGCGCGCTCACGAATTGGGCATCGAAGTCATGCTGGTCACCGGGCGGCGCCATACATTCGCTCTGCCAATGGCCGAGCAGTTGGGATTCGACTTATGGCTGATTAGCTCCAACGGCGCTGTTACCCGGTCATTGCATGGCGAGAGCTTTCACCGCGATCTGCTTCCCGTCCAAAAGTGCCGCGATCTGTGCTCAGCCATGCGCGATTTTCGCGGCAACATGGTTATTACCTTCGACAAGGAATCTAAAGGCGCGCTGGCGCTCGAGAGAATGGACGAGCTCACCACCAGCATCCAACGCTGGCTGGAGAAGAACATGCAGTACATCGAGTTTGTGGTACCGATTGAGAACGCGCTGGTCACCGATCCCGTGCAGGCAATGTTCTGCGGCACGATTGCCCGCATGCGTGAGGCCATCGATCAGCTCGAATCCAGCGGCCTGATGCAGAACGTCACGGTACTGCGCACCGAATACCCTTTGCGCGATCTCACCATCGTGGACGTGCTCAATCGTGACTGTTCCAAGGGGCATGCAGTGGCTCGCTGGGCGGCACATCGTGGCATTACTCGTGAGCAGATCATGGCCATCGGTGATAACTACAACGATGTTGAAATGCTTGCCTTTGCAGGGCTGCCGTTTATCATGGGGAATGCGTCGGAAGAGTTGAGGTCCCGCGGTTGGCCGGTCACGCTGTCGAATGACCAATGCGGGGTCGCCGCGGCAATCGGCCGAGTGCTCGATAATTCAGATTTTTCAACCAAGCGCGCGGAAACGAAATCTGGCGTCCTGGCTTAACATCATTGAAACTTGCCCTCCAATTCGCCATCGCGATCATGGTGTTGGGAGACATTACAGTGCAGGCTGCCGATCTCGCCATTCTGCGCAACGGCAATTCCATTCGCCATGAGCGCAGGCAAGTGGTCGGCCCGATTACCAGGCTTTATTTGAGTGAGTCAGGCAGCGGCTATATCGAAATTCCTACCGATCAGATTGAACGATTCGAGCGAGATAC
>DATJHT010000105.1:0-6154 GCA_035493765.1 Terriglobales bacterium | reverse complement strand
ACAGCCGTGATCGGCGCTTCTTCGACCTTGAAGTCGGTGATGGTTTGCGGAGCGCCATCTTCGTACACACGAAAATTTTCCTTTTTGAGATTCGGAATGAACTGGCCGTTTTTGGTCGTGACCATTACCGGAACAGTGACCAGCGGCACATCCACATGGATGGAGTAGTCCGGCATGCCTTCCACTTTTTTGGGCTTCTCGGGCGGCGGCGGAGGTGGCTCCTCACCCTTCTTCGGAATCGCATAAGGCCCGGTGTTGCCGTTAGGGCCGCCAGCTTCGGGAGGAACATCCTGCTGGTTCGGATTCTGCGAGGCGGATGAGCTGGGAGAGTCCTGGCCGACGGCGGAAATGGCCGCAATTGCAAGCACGCCGACTAAAAGTGAAAAAGTTAGCAAGAATGCGCAGAACTGTGCGCTGCGAGAAGAATTGCGAATGCAAGTCATCGAAAACATTGGGATTGGTGCGGCAACTCCTATGCTAGTATAGACGCACAACTTCGTGAATGGGATGTTTCCCCGGACCGCCAGACCTCTCCTGCCGGGAAAACGCAGTAACAACGAAGTGGACTTCAGTTTATTGGGACCGGCTCCGGGGTGGTCCTGAGGGCAAAATGAGACGAGCTGCTCTCGCCGCAGTGGTAGTGTATTCCGTTGTACTCTCCTCGTTAAGTTTCTCGCAGACTCCCAAGCCCGTTGACACTGTGCCGGTAAGCCAGATTCACGCGGGAATGCATGGCGTCGCTTATACCGTATTTCAGGGCACGACTCCTGAACCCATGGAAGTGGAGGTCCTCGGCGTCCTGAAAAACGCTAACGGCCCCAAGGGCGACGTAATTCTCGTGCGGCTCGGGGGAGCCAAGGCTGAATACACCGGCGTAGTTGCCGGCATGAGCGGCAGCCCGGTTTATTTCAATGGCAAGCTGGCGGGAGCTATCGCCTTCCGTATCGGGGAATTTTCAAAGGAACCGATCGCCGGTGTGACGCCAATCTCAGAAATGCTTGAAATCAGTGCGCTTGACAGCAGGCCGACAAGCGTACCAGTGCAGGTAAAGTCAGTGCCCTCGCTGGCGGCAAAGACTTCCGGCCCCGGTCTGCCGACGGTGGCGGCGCAGAATTTCGCGAACTATTTGCGGCCAATCGACACACCTCTCGTTTTCAGCGGATTTTCTGAGGACGCGGTGCAGCGGTTCGCCCCGCAATTTGCTGCTCAAGGCATTGTTCCCGTGATGGGAGTTGGATCGGCCAGCGATGCGAAACAGCCCGAGCCCCTGGTTCCGGGTTCGGCAGTCAGCGCGGTCCTGGTGCGAGGCGATATGGATATCGCTGCAACCTGCACCGTGACCTACATAGACGCATCGCATTTGTTGGCTTGCGGACATCCGCTGATGCAGTTCGGTATGGTCGATTTGCCCATGACCAAAGCGCAAGTGCTAGCTACGCTGCCTTCACCCCTGAATGCATTCAAGATCGTGAATGCGACCGAAACCGTTGGGTCGTTTGTGCAGGACCGGCATAACGGAATTCTCGGAGAATTGGGCAAACAAGCCGAAATGATTCCGGTGACGTTGACCATTCATGGCGGCACCTCGCCCAAGCAATTTCACTACGAAGTCTTGAACAACGCGCGCCTCAGCCCTGTGGCCATCTCCACGACGGTCTTCAACGCGCTGCATGGTGTAAACGAGTACGGAGACGAAACCACTTATACGATGAAAGGCGCAATCAGTGTTGGCGGCTTTCCGGAAGTGAAGCTGCAGGACATGTACTCGACCGCAGACGGCGGCCAGCCCGCGGCCATGTTGGCGGCTAGTTCAATAGGCGGGGCATTTGGGCGGATTTACGATAATCCTTACAGCACGCCGGACATCAAAGGTCTGCAGCTGGACTTTGAAGTCACTAAAGAGCGCCATTGGGCGAAGCTCGAAAGCGCCCGCACCGATGTCAACGAAGCGCGTCCAGGTGACGAGATCACAGTCGAGGTACTGTTACGACCATATCGCGGCGACGCGGTTATCGAACACATTCCTGTACATATTCCGCCCTCGGCTTCGAAGGGTTCAACATTACACATTTTAGTGAGCGACGGTGATATGCTCGACCGCTTGCGGCGCGGTCCTAATGGAAACCAGAAGCTCGACCTGGCTTCGACCATTGGCGTTCTCAATAAACAGCACGTGAATAATCGAGTTTACGTTTCGGTGCTGAACGAAGATCCTGAAGCCATGGTCGCCGATAAGGTGATGCCTGCGATCCCGCTTTCGGTAATGAATGTGATGGACGGGATGCGTGGCCAGGACATGACTGTACGCGGCGAATCTTCTGTCAGCGAAGCTGCCACCAAGCCGCTGGACTTTGTGGTGTCTGGCGCACAGTTATTGCCGATCACGATCAAGTAGCAGCTACAGCCTGGCCGACCCGGCCTACGGCGATTCCGGACCTGTTTTCGTGAGCAGTCCGATTTTTTCCACCCCTGAAGCACGTGCAATCGAAATCGCATCGGCTACATATTGGAAGTCAACATCGTCATCGCCTTTCACAAATGCCACATGGTCCGCGCGTTGCTTGTAGATTTCGAATAGGCGATCATGCAAGTTTTCCCATTTGACGTTTTCCCGATTGATCTTGAGCGTGGGCGGCGCCTTATCTCCCGCCCACACAATTTCGATCACGATGTTGGTGTCGATCTTTGGCGCGGGTGTGTCTTTGTTTGCTGGTTGCGGGATCTGCGCGTCCAGGCCCTTCTCCTTCGACATCGCGACCACGACCATGAACACAATGATGAGCACAAGCAGCACATCAATCATCGGCGTGATATTGATTTCTGCTCTGAGCGGACCACCGCCTTGCATTGAGAACGCCATGAATCGCTCCTCTCAAAGCACGCGCGTGTCTTAGCAGATTGGACACCCTGATCGAAACAATAGTTCCGGGTGCCGCGTTTGCGTCACAGTGATGAAACCGATCAGTGTGAACAATACCGAGGAGGTGTCTTAAACGGCAGTCCCCAAGATTCAGCGGTACCAGTCTTCCCGACGTAGCGGGACCGGACTCTCACCCTTGCCGTTCTTGGTGAGAAGCGTTTGATACAAGCCAAGCTTTCCCGATTGGAAGTAGTACGCTGATCCGGCGAGGTACAAACGCCAGATACGGTATTTAGTCTCGCCAATCATGCGGCGGGCTTCTCCAGCGTTTGTTTCTAAACGCCGCAGCCACTGGCATAGGGTCAGAAAATAATGCTCACGCAGGTTCTCGATATCGCGGATTTCAAAACCAGATTCTTCGGCACATCGCAGGATAATTGAGATCGGAACAGGTCGGCGTCCGGAAAAACGTATGTGTCCGTGAACGTTGACTGGGCCGGTTTTTCGCGATTACCGGCCCGAGCGATACCGTGGTTCAGAAAAACACCGCCGGTGCCGAGCGATTCGTACGCTTGATGAAAGTATTCCGGAAGTTGGCTTTCGCCCACGTGCTCGATCATGCCGACGCTAACCACTTTGTCGAATTGCCCGAGTTGTGCGGTCTCGCGGTAATCGAGCAGCCAAGCTTGGCAAACAGATTTCAGTCCTGCTGCTGAGATACGTTTCTGCGCCAACACAAGTTGCTCTTGGCTGAGGGTGATCCCAATCGCGTTGACCCCGTATTCACGAGCCGCATGCATGATGAGCCCACCCCAGCCGCAGCCAATGTCAAGCAGCCTCTCGCCGGGTCGGAGGCGCAATTTGCGGCAAATGTAATCCAGCTTCTCTCGCTGCGCGTATTCAATGCTGTCCTCGGCAGAGCTGAAGTAAGCGCACGAATAAACCATCTGAGGATCAAGCCAAAGCTGGTAAAAGTCGTTCGAGAGATCGTAATGGAAAGTTACGGCCCGGCGATCGCGAATTTTCGAGTGCAGCCTTCCGTCAATTTTCGCGGAGAGATCGAATTCGTGAGATTTTCCCGGCAGGCTCAGAAACAAAGATGCGAGCCGAAGTTTCTCGGCAGCCGTGAAACGCTTTTCTGCCAGGTATTCGGCTAAAGGAAAAATTGCCAGGATGTCGCCCGACACATCGAATTCTTCGCAGACGTAGGCTTCACCGAGGGCTGCCTGCCGCTCTGAACGAAACATTGCCCGCAATGCGGCGGGGTTATTAACGTGCCAGGTAAATCGACAAAAATTGCCCGGCTCGGCGTCCCAGCGGGCCCCGTCCCACAGTTCAACTGCGAAATCACGCGGATGGTAATCGCGGAGCAGTTCCCGCACCAGCGCCATCGCCTTCGCGGCTGTTTTTTCGGACGGAAGGTATGCTCGTTCTGCCATCGCCCAAACTGTCTGACTAGCTCGATTCCACGGTCACCGAGAAATCCTGGCCCTCCCAATGCTGCGCCTGTTTCCAAAAAAAAGTGAAGACCAGGCTCCGCCCAGATTGTAGTTCGCGTGCAGGTAAATCCGCAAAATGGATGCCGATACCGCTGTCCTGGGTTTCACTGTCATGCGCAGTTTGCCAACCGTTATCACTCCAATGGACGGTAGCAGGCGCGAGAAGCGCGATACGGAGGTCTTTTCCTAGCGGAATGGTTTTGCATTTGTTGTTAAAACGCCAACTCCAGTAAACCGCTTTCCGTTTTTCTATGCGGTACCGTCTGACCGTCTGCGGCGATTGATCAAAAAGTTTGCCGTCCTTCAGAGAGCGTACCAGCTTGATGTATTCCGAGTGCGCCCACACCAGCGGGCACGCCGATCCCGAAGGTTTCCCTAAGAACAGCTCACGCTCTGGAATGTCAGGGCTGTCCCAGACTTGCTCGGGGAGCAGGCGGCTACCACCGGTGGAGAGTTCTACTGATCGCAACAAGTCTTGCGCTGCGGTCACGTTCCCGGCGTCGAGTTCGTAGTGCGCCCGTTCGCCCGCCAGCAGTGGCCAGAGTCGGCCGATGCCGGTTCCATCGAAAGGTGAACCGTCGGAATGCTCTCCATAACCGTCGTCGTTATAGCGATACCAGCAGGCTCCCTGCGGAAGTTTTACTTTGAGCAGCGCGTCAATCACCTTGAGCGTGTTCAGAATGCGCGGATCGTCGGGCGCGCGAAGCCCGAAGCGCACCAGAGCGAGCGCATCCGGACTGACTATATGCGAGGCTTGTTCGAGGCTTTGCCCGGGAGGCCGGTTCTTGATTGGCACGAAGCCCTCGGTGATTGAAGCGGTGCACTCATCTTCCGGCGGAGCGATGCGTACGTAATATCCGTCAACTCCGATCTGTTGCGCTAAGCCTCCGTCAGTTGAATATGTCCAACGTTCGATGCTCTCGTTCCAGGTGTCGGCAAGGTCGCGAAGATATCCAGAAATACTGGTTTCTTTCATTAGATCGGCGAGGTCTGCGGCTGCGAGCAGTCCTGCAACCTCGACCGCCAATGTAAATGGAGAGTATCCCGCGTCTTCTTCCCACCGATCTTGTTGGGTCACCGGACCGTTACGCGCGACGAAACCAATGGCGTTCTTCACCATCGGCCACCAGCGTTTCAGATCGCCCAGGGCCCCCGGAGCCTCACGTCGCATAAGATCGACGAGGAGCACGGGAAATGCGGCCTCGTCCATTTGCAGCCCGCTCCAGTAAGGGCGGCCATCGAGCCACATGTTCTGCGGCCAGTGTCCGTCAGCCTCCTGCGTGGTTTCCAGATAACGAAGAACGCGGAGGGCGTCGCCCTGAGCTCCGGCAGCGAGAAAACCTCCGGCAGTTTCAACCAGGTCGCGCGGCCATATCAGGTGATAGCCACCCAAGTCTTCGTCACCTTTATTAAAGCCCCACGGAATGGAGAGACTAGCGATCACGCCGCCGAGGAAATCTTTGGATTCGTGAGTGCGCAACATGGCAGTGCTGGCGCGGTAAAGATCGTGATCAACCGGTCGATCAAGCGGCAGCAGCATTTTCTGCCAGTTTTTCCATTCGTTGATGTAGTCCCGCCTCAGGGTGCTGTAGTCGTCGAGCAATGTAGCGCGCACCTGCTCGGCGGCTTCAGCCCATATTCCGCCGAAGCCCAGTGCAAGCACAAACTCGCCCGCACAGGCTTGAAGATCAACTTCTCCCGTAAGTGCTACGTTACCGTTTTCTGCGCGCTGATACGTGTGCGCCAGTTGAAAATTGCGCTCGATCTCTTGCCAGCCATCGGAATACCCTGCAAA